>DATHEQ010000415.1:0-3128 GCA_035318505.1 Polyangiaceae bacterium
CAACCGGCGCAGCGTCTCCACCGCGGCTCGGATGGGCGCCAGCGGATTTTTGATCTCGTGGGCGACGAGTCGCGCGATCTCACGGCGCGCCGCGATGCGCTCGGTCGTCGCCAGACGTTTACGCAGCTTCACGAGATCGTCGATGGCTTTGTTGAAGGCGCGCGCAAAGTCTTCGAGCTCTCGACCGCCGCGCGCGTCTACCGGCCGAGGATCACCGCGCACCACCTCGCCCGCTTGGTGCGCGAGCGCTTCGAGCGGCCGCGCGATGCTGCGCGCGAGCAAGATGGCAGCCGCGGCGGCAACTGCGACGGTGATGGCGGACGCGAAGATGATGCGCTCGTCGACCGAAGCAAGACGCGCCTCGAGCGGCCGTTTGGAAATCGTCGCTACGACGCGCAGACCTACGAGCTCGCGGCTCGTGACGTCGACGATGAGGCTCGCTTCGTGCGCGTTCGGCGGGGGTGTCGCCTTCGACAGTATGGCCAATGTCACGCCGTATGCTTCGCCAATTCGGCTCAGCGTCGAGTCGAGATGGCGAGCGCCGACGAGTCCCAAGGTTTGATTGCCAAGCCGTCGCGAGCAGCGCGTGACGAGCGCGGCTTTTCCTTTGGGACCGGCGGGCCGGTATTCGAACTCGGGGCGCTGGGCGAGATCGCTCGCCAGCGACGGATCGGCCGTTCCCGGCGCGGCAGGGTCGTCGCCCGAGCCGAGGATCTCGCCCGCGCCGGTAAAGAGCACGAGCTCGTCGAGGTGCAGCGCCTTTCGTTCCTGGGGGACGAGCTCGCTGAGAGCGAGCCGGCGGCCGGTCGTGATCTCGTTTGCGGCCAGCTCGACGAGCGTCTGGTCGATATAAGTGTCGTACGTGCATTTGCCGCGCAGAGCGTCCCCGATCTGGGACGCTTCCCATTGAAGCTCTTGGAGCACCCCTTTTCGCGCCGCCTGTAGCTGATCGTCGAATTGCTGCTCCTCGGCTCGCCGCCACGCTTCGCGCGCGCCAAAGCCGACCACCCCGGTCGCGACGAGCGCCAGAAGTCCGAACGAAATCAGGAGGCGCAGCGCGAGCGTCATCGTGCTACTCGAATCGCCTCATGGTCCCATCTTTGACATGAAGATTCCGTCAAAGACACCGGATTCGCAGCGCGTAGCGGGCGCCAGCTTGCGCCGCACGGCCACCCCATGGCGGCGCGATCGATCGACGCGCGCGCCGGTCGCGGGCAAGCATAGGCCGCAAGCGGGCGCACCTCTAGCGAGCAGTGCTAAGGGATGGGGGATGCGATGGCCGTTCGGTGCGATGTGGTCGGTCGATGCGTGCCCCCTCGGTGCGCTGGCGATGGCCGTCCTTTGCCTTGGTTCGTGCGCGCCCGCGGCCAAGCCCGTCTCACCTGCGCTGCAGCTCGGCGACCGTCGCGAGCTGCCATCCGTCACCGTCGTGCCCGCCGACGCGGGTTCGGCGCCTATCGCGACGGTAGCTCCGCCTCCGCAGCCCGCGTTTCCACGGGCGTCGGCCTTCGGCGCGTTGGCCGAAGGCGAGCGCATCGCCGACCTGGCCGTCCTGGCGCAGCCTGACCGAATCCTGCTCGCCTGGGTGACCTACTTCGACGGAGGCGGCGCGATTCGGCCTTCGAGGCGCGACTCCAGCAAGAAGGCAGCAACGCTCACGCCTCAGCAGCAGCGCGGCGCGAAGGTGGCGGTGCGCGTGCTCGACCCGGAAGGCGAAGCCTTGGGCAATGCCAACGTGATCTCCGTCAAGGCCGATTCCATCGGCGGCGTGTCACTGGCGGGCGACACGTCACCGCAGGCCGACGCAGCTCTCGCTTGGGTAGGCAAGGATGCCGGTATTGGTCAGGTGTTCGTGACGCGTCTCTCCCGCACCGGCGAGAAGCAGGCGCAGCGGATGTTGACCAAGTCCAAAGAGGGCTGCTCGGACGTGGCGCTCGTACGGCACAAAGAGGGGTTCATCGTCGCCTACGTCGATTCACGCGACGGCCTGCCCGGCGTCTACGTGGCCAAAGTCGGCAAGGACTTACAGCGCGTCGGCAGCGAGCGTCTCGTCGCGGAGGGCAAGGGCGAAGCGTCCGACGTTCGCATGATCGCACGCGGTGAGGACGTGGTGGTCGCTTGGGCGGAGGCGCGACGAAATCCCGAGCTGTACGGTGTTTTCGCCGCACGCGTTCTCGTGGCTGACCTCACGGTTCGCGGCGATCCGACCCGCATCGTCCTTGCGCCGCAGCACGCCAAGGGCGTCGAGCTGGCCGCGCTTGGCGAGGGGGTCGCGCTCGGTTGGATCGAAGATGCTGCGCCCGACTCCGCGCCGAACGCACCGAGAACCGCCGTCCTCGTAGGTCTCGATGTGGGGTTGCGCGCGGCCGGCGAGGCCGTCCGCGTGGCCGTTCCTGGGCAACCGAGCTCGCTTGCGCTCCAATGCGACCGTGCTTGTCGCGTTGTCGTCGCCGGTTCGGAAGGGGACGAGCTGACCTTCCATGGGCTTACGTTGGAAGGTGGTCGCCCCTCGCCGGCTGCGCGGCTCACGTCCCTCTCTGGTGTGTCGATTGAAGATGTCAACCCCGTGATGGGCCGCGATTGGCTCTTCTTCGCCGAGGACAACTTGCGCGGCGGAGGCCGCGTTCGCAAGGCGCGGCTGGCGTGGCGATAAAAACGCCACTGTCCATGCATCGGTTATCGCGGTGATGGCGAGGCGCTCGCGTCGGCCAAGAGGTCCTGCATGATCTCGGGTTTCATCGGCTTCTGAATCACGCCTTTGACCCACTGTCGGCGTGGGTCGTCCTTCTGAATTTGCTGCGCCCAGCCGGTCAGCATGTAGACAGCGGTGCCCGGTGCGAGCTGTTGAATTTCTCGCGCGATGCGCCAGCCGCTCATGTCGGGCATGCCGAGATCGCAGAAGACGAGATCGTAACGTGAACCGGCCATCAGGTGTGCGATGACTTCTGATCCGGTCTGGGCGATGTCGACGGATTGGTCCTGCAGCTCCATCACCATCTTCGTCGCCTGCAGATTGTCGAGGTTGTCGTCCACGATGAGAATGCGGCCGCGCTTCATGTCGCGCGCACCGGCGGTCGGCATCCGTGATCGGCACGGCGCGGCCATGGGGAAGGAAAGGGTAAAGCAAG
>DATHEQ010000416.1:0-23166 GCA_035318505.1 Polyangiaceae bacterium
ATTGCGGATGCGTCGGGTAAGACTCAGAAGCTCAGCCCCGCTGTGGCAAAGGCGCTGAACGCGTTGCCGTCCTCGACGTCGACCAGAAGCACGTAACGCAGATCGGCGCCCACGAAGAGGCTCCCGACGCCGACGAGCCCGGTGACACCCGGCCAGAATGCGAGCTTGCCATCGCTGTGCCCACCTGATGCGCACGCGCCGAGGACGCACACGTCGGGCGCCGAGACGCCGAGATGGGCGTAACCGAATCCGAGATAGGGCCGAATCGTCAGCGGACCTGCCCCCAAATCGTATCCCCCCTCGGCGCCGAGGTACCAGATGTTGGCGGTCACGTCGCCGACGCCTGTGCTCTCGGTTTTACCGAGGTGGTAGACGATGGTTCCGCCGAGATAAAGGCTCATCGGCAGCGTGAACCCGGCGCGTGCCCCGATGCCGACGTTGTACCCGTCCTTGAATCCATTGCCCACGAGCAACCCCGCGCTCGCGCCCAGTGCTGACGCCGTTTGCGCATAGAAGATGAATGCGGATGTCGTCAAGAGCGTGCTGATCACGAGCTTTCGCATGCCGCCATCTTGCGGGAAAGTCCGGCGTTCGAGCAACTTTTTGGTGGGACGGTCATGCCGCGCTGCCGGCGCTTCCTTCGTGCTTCACGAACGACGGAGCACGCACCCCGAAGGAGGCCATCCGAGAGTCGGCTCGGCGGCGACACCTGAGTGCCGCGTGACCTTAGGAAGGTGGTCGTTCGACGGTCGTTGCTGTGCGGCAAAACCGCCCCAGCTGTTAAGCTGTGCGGATGTAGCTTGTATTGAATCGAACCGTCGCACACGGTACTCTGTAAATAACGTGGTTCGCATCATCAACGGCGTCGCATGTTTCTCGGTCGTCATCGCTTCGGTTGCGATTGCCTGCGGCGAAGGCGATCCACGCGTTGAAGCGAGCCAGTACGCGATCGATCCAATCTCCTGCGCTCTCGACTCGGATTGCTGCGTAGTCAACGACGGCTGCCACTCGACCGCCTACGTCGTCGCCTCGAAGGATTCGCCCAACGTCGCGTCGCTCCTTGCGTCAGCCGACAATTCAAGGTGCGACCGGTGCGTGACGCCGATGATCCAGGTGAGTTGCGTGTCCGGCGTGTGCACGGGCGAACGGATCATGTTCGCGTGCCAACTCCCGACGGCCTACCCGGGCAACCACTGCGGAACGCTCGAGGTGCCGCCGTCGTGTCTTTCTTCAGGAGCGAGTGATGCAGGGGCGAAGCTTGCCGGGGGAGGGGCGCCCAAGCCCCTCGCCATCTTTACGTGTGGCGGGTAGGTTTTCTGCGCTCACCATGTTGACGAAGGGCCGTCGTCGGCACAGAATCGCCCGCATGACATCCGTCGGCTGAGAGCCCCCACGCGAGCTGCCAAGCCATTTCGGGCAGCTTGCCGTGGGGAAGAAGCGCGTTGCCGCTGCATTCGATGAATGTGGCGTGTTTGCGATTGCTCTTAGCCCTCGAGGTACGTCATGAGTCTCGTCTCTTTGGGATTTTCTGCATTCTTCCATGATGCATGGGAAGCGTTGGGCGAGCCGTCGCTCGTGCCGGCGCGGGTTCTTCGGGGCGAGCCGGCCCCGATTCGGGTGCGGTCCTCACACGGTGAAGTAATGGCGGCGTTGGCCGGTCGCCTGCGTGAGAACGGGCCGACCCCCCTCGTCGCGGGCGATTGGGTCGCCCTCGACCAGCTCCATCCTGTCGTCCGGTTTACGCTGCCGCGCCGCACGGCCTTCGTGCGACGGGCAGCGGGACGATCGACGCGGCCACAAGTCGTGGCCGCGAATTTCGATGTTGCCTTCATCGTGATGGGGCTCGACGGCGACTTCAATCTGCACCGATTGGAGCGCTATCTCGCGTTGACGCACGCGAGCGGCGCCGCGCCGGTCGTCTTGCTCACGAAGGCGGCGCTCGCGCCGGCGCTCGACGAGCAGGTACGCCAGGTCGAAGCGATTGCCCGATCCGTTCCCGTGCACGCGATCGATGTCATCTCGGGCATCTCGACCCATGCGCCCGGGCAGTACCTCGGCAGCGGTGTGACGGCGGCGCTGCTCGGCTCGTCCGGTGTCGGTAAATCCACCTTGCTCAACCACCTGTTCGGGCGCTCGCTGGCACGCACCGCGCCAACGCGCGCCGGTGACGACACAGGGCGCCATACGACGACGTCGCGTGAGCTCGTTCAATTGCCGGGGGGCGGATGCATCATCGATACTCCGGGAATGCGCGAGCTCGGCCTTTGGTGCGACGGCGAAGCGCTCCGCGCAACGTTCGATGACGTCGCGCACTTCGCCGGCAAGTGCCGATTCCGCGACTGCCGGCACGAGCGCGAACCCGGTTGCGCCGTCCAGCGCGCTATCGATGACGGGTTGCTCGATGGAGCTCGCGCCGAGAGTTTCGACAAGCTGCAACGAGAGATGCAAACGGAGCGGGTGGTCCCACCGTGGGAGCGTCGCGCCAAGGAGCGCATGGGCGGTCGCATAACGCGCCAAGGCATGCTCCACAAGTACGGTCGAAAGGACGAATGACGAGTGCGACGCTCCTCTCTACACGTCGCGTCGTTCTCTCCCAGAAAAGAACGCGCCGAAGATGCTGGGAGCCGCACGTCGACGGGTGAGCGAGTCGCCGATCTCGTCAACCGTGAAATGAGCGCAGAAGAAGGATCGCTGCTGGTGTCAGCGTGAGCCCGGCGTCCTCGGCCGTCTTGATGCACCACTCCACCGCCTCTTTCCGCGTGGGTGGGAAATATTGCGGGACCGCGGGTTTATGCACCCAACTCATCGCGGTCACCGCGCCTCGCACGAGGGCGGACGCAACGAGGATCGCCCCGCCGGCGCACCACCTTTTCGAATCCGCCTGGTGATCATTTTGCCACTTGCCGATGGTATGGCGCGCGGCGGCAGACGGTATCCTCGTGGCTTTCGTGGCATCGATCAGAAAGACGTACCGTTCGCGACGCGCAAAGAGTCCCTCGAATTGCTGAAGAACCCAGAAGAAATGCTCGTCGCTGGGAGCGTCCGTGAACGCCATATGAACGACTGGCCAGCTCGACGCGCTCCACATCACACCTTGCGGGGAATTGGCGGCTGGCGCTCGCGACGGAGTCCGCATTGCAAAAGAATAGGCGATCGGGCGCGCCAACGCTCGGCGCGCGTCGGAGGGCCAGCCGATGACCCTGTTAAATGACGGCGCTTGACTCGACCTACCTTGTGCGCTGTCGTTTGAAGATGACCCGTTTGCGCCAATGGCTGCTGGCGTTGGCCATCGTCGCCATCGGGCCCTGACCGCTTGACCGGCGGTCGGGTCGTCGTTAGGGGTCTCTTGGCACAGCCGCCGTCGAAGGAGCCCTCTTGAGCGATCATCCTACCGATTTGGACGCGTACTTCGCGCGGATTGGGTACAGCGGCGCTACGCGGCCGACACTGGAGACACTGAACGGCATTGTTCATTGCCACGTGCAGGCGATCCCCTTCGAGAACCTCGACATTCTTCTGGGCCGACCCATCGATCTCGACCCGGCTGCCCTAGAGAAGAAGCTCATTGTCGATCGTCGCGGAGGCTACTGTTTCGAGCAAAATGGCTTGCTTTTGCTGGTGCTCGAGGCGCTCGGGTTTCACGCACGACCGCTCAGTGCGCGCGTTCGCTATCAGCGGCCGCGCGATTTCATTCCCCCGCGCACCCATGTTTTCATTCGCGTCGAGCTCGAGGGTACGTCATGGCTCGCGGACGTCGGGGTCGGCGCCTTTTCGTTGACGTCGGCGATTCGCCTCGACAGCACGGAGGAGCAAGCGACGCCGCACGAGCCAAGGCGCATCGTGCGCGAGGGAGCGCGACTCTTTCATCAGGTGCGCTTGGCCGAGGCGTGGCACGACATCTGCGAATTCACGCTGGAGGAAATGCCTTTCATCGATCGCGAGCTGGGTAGCTGGTTTACGAGCACGCACCCGCAATCGCAGTTCAAGAGCCGACTCGTCGCCGCGCGCGCGATCGTCGACGGAGGTCGCATGACAATTCTCAATCGCGAGTTCACCCTGCGCCGGCGGGGTGGGGTCGAGACCCGCCTGCTGACGACGCCCGAGGAGCTTCTTTCCGTGTTGGCAAGCGACTTCGGCCTCGAGTTCACCGAAGGAACCACGTTCTCGTGTCCTGCCCTGGACTGGCCGATGGCGTGAGATTGCCTGGCCGAAGCGGATGATGCAGCTTATTACGGCTTCGACCATGAGTTTGTCGGTGATTTTGTTCATGCCCTCGCCGAAACGGTCGAGGCGCGGGGGCTAGTCGCGCAACGTTGCTCGAGGCGGCGGGGATCGATCCCGCTGCTCTCGATGACGTCGATGCGCGCATCGGACACGAGGAGTATAACCGCCTCCTCGTCGCGGCCATGAACATCACGGGTGACGACGCACTCGGGCTGCACATGGGCGAACGCTCGAGCATGCTTGATTTCGACGTGTTCGATCGCCAATTTCTGGATTGCCAGCAGCATCCCCGGCACGTCGAAGTCTACCTTGCGATGAAGGCGCTCGCCGAGCGCAAGCTGACCCGAATCACCCGTCAAGGTGCGCTCGCCCAGCGACTGCGGGAATTCCTCGCCGCTCAGCCGCCACCGGCCTATGCCGACATGGAAACCGCGGCCCGGTGGTTTGGAATCAGCGTGCGCTCGCTTCGCCGTAAGCTCGAGCTGGAACACGCGTCGTTCACGGGCGTGCTCGCCGAGGCACGCGCCACGGTGGCCAAGCGGATGTTGGAAGATCCCGATCGCTCCATCGGCGAGACGGCCCATGCGCTCGGATTTTCGGAAGCCAGCGCGTTTCACCGCGCCTTCAAGCGCTGGACGGGTATGACGCCGACTGCGTACCGGTCGCAGCTCTAGGTTGGGGTCGCAGCTTTGAATCGCTCACGCCGCTCCGGCGACGATCCGATCGAGCTCGCCCTTCGCGTCGAGCGCGCGGATCTCGTCGAAGCCGCCGACCCAGCGTTCGCCGATTTTGATCTGCGGGACGGTCCTTCGTCCAGTCTGCTCGACCAACCACGCTCGCATGCGGCGATCAAAAGTCACATCGACGATCTCGAATGCGTAACCCTTCGTCGTGAGAAGCCGCTTCGCGCTCCAGGTGTACGGACAGCCAGCGCTCGCGTACATGACGATCATTTCTACTAGGTAAAAGGTGACCCGAAGTGAGTCCAGGGGGCCCTTTGTCGCAAATCGCAGGACGGTGTCCTTGCCCGCTAACGGTTCCTCCAGCCCCCTGGCACCCCGCGCGGCAAGGCGCATCTAGCTCTGCCTTGCCGCGCGGGTAGCGACGCGGGAATTAGGGAACGACGGTGCATGGCGCCAGCGCGCCTACCGCTGGGCCGCTGTCCGTGCACATGAGGATCTTGAGCGGTTTGCTTGCATCGCCGACTTTGCCGATGGCAAAGGCGGTGGCGAGCGAGCCAGCGGTCATGGTGACGTTGGGGACGACGAGGGCGTCGGTCGTCCCGCCCGAGAGCCGTGCCGAGAGGGTCTGCGCGGCCAGCGGCGCCGTCGAAATGTAGCCGTTCGGATCGATACCAACGCCAATGCCAAAATTGCTGAACGCGACGTTGATGAAGAGCGGCGTGAACGCGCCGCCGCTCCCGAGTCCGACGTCGACCGCCGCTGTACCCGGCGAAGCGTGGATGAAGCGGAGGTTGATATTCCCCGCTGGAATAGGGGGCGCGTTGTCGTCAACGAACACTTTCAGCCCGAAGCTCGGGGGGATCGTTCCACCGTCCGCCGTTCCAGCGTCGGGCAGTCCACCGTCGGGCGGCGGCGGCACCGTGAGATCGCCGAGGGCGCCCATGGTCGCGTAGAGATTGTCGATGACGACGACGTTGGGTGTATCGGGGACCGCGGCCGCGTTGCAATCGGTCGATGTCGCAGCCACGAGACGAACGGTATACGACGCCACCGGGAGGTCGAGGTACGTCGTGACCTGAGGGTAGGCGAGGCCCGCCGTGACGTTGAGACGACGCAAAATGCCCGCGCCCGTGAACGCTGAGCCCGTTTTCGCGAGGCATACGTCGATGGCGGGGACATCCGGCGCGAGGTGCGCTACCCGAACGTGGGCGCGATTCGGCGTATCGCCGACGACGGTGCAAGGCGTGAGCGCGCCCACCGAGGCGCCGTTGTCCAAGCAGAGAAGCACTCGGAGCGGCGTCGCGATGTTGCCAATCTTGCCGATGGCAAACGCCGTCGCAATCGCCCCCGACGCGAGATCGGTGTTCGGTAGGGAGAGTACGTCGGTCGTCGTCGCGTGTACGCGCGCGCTGATTTCAACGCTCGCGAGCGGCGGCGTTTCGATGTAGCCGTTGGTGGCGCTCGCCGCGCTTGCGAAGGCGATGTCGTTGAACAACGGGCTAAGCAGCACGCCGCCACCCGTTCCCACGTCGACCGACGGGGTGCCTGACGATGCATGCACGAAGCGAAGCTTCGCGTTGCCCGTCGAGACCGAGGTGTCATCGACGAAAGCTTTGAGCCCGAAGGGCCCGCCCGCGTCACCGGGCGAAAGCTCGCCCAAGGCGGCGATCGTCACGGCGCCGTTCGGCGGGACCGCGGGAAGGTTCGTTTGATCGGGGAGGCCGCCGAGAGACGTCGCGCAGCTGGTAGCGCCTGCCGGGACGAGCCTCACGTCGTACTGTCCGGCGGCGACCGTTTGATATTTCGTCACCGCCGCGTACGGAAGCCCGATCAGCACGCCCTGTCCGGAGAGGATCGGCCCCGTAAACACGGTCGTCCCGTGCAGGGCGAGGCAGAAATCGATCGCGGGAGCACCGGGAGAAAGATGCGCGACGCGAATGTTGGCCACTGTCGCCGAGCCGTCCCCATCCGTGGAAGCGTCGCTGACGCCGCCATCGCCCGACGATCCCGCGCCGCCGTCCTTGCCGGCTGCACCCGCGGCGCCTGCGGCTCCCGCGGTGCCACCTTTGCCGGCCGCACCTGCGGCGCCTGCCACACCTGCGGCGCCCGCGGTGCCACCTTTGCCAGCGGCGCCCCCGCTTCCACCGGCGCCACCGCGTCCATCGACGCCGGCATCCAATCCGCCACCCGTGCCGCCCTTGCCTGCGCTGCCGCCCTTACCGGCAGTGCCCGCGGAGCCTCCACCTTTCCCCGCAGTGCCTGAGCCGCCCCTGCCCGCCGTACCACCAGCGCCCGCCGTGCCGGAGTCGTCGTCATCGCCACAAGCTGCAAAAGCCATAACTGAACCGCAAAGAGCCGCGAGAAAGAAGAAATGTCGCTGATTGAAAGATCGCATGGTCCGTCCTTTTTGATGAAGAGAAGCTACTTGCCAGAATTTTTTGACTCCGTGCTCGCCGAAGCCCCTCAGCGCTCGCGCGGGCGCGCCGTCGAGCTCGCGTTGATTGGTGCATCACCATGCCTACACGCGCCAGGGAGTTTCCTAGGCCGATGGGCCGTCGACCGACCGAACGTCGGACGCGCGCCGACGTCGCGCACACGGGGTTGTCGATCGTGTGGCCTAAGCGTCAGCGTATTGCGCGCTTTCGCATCCGATCCATGCAACGACGGCGCAGCCCAAGCGTGAACGTGCGCGGTCATGTGTACGCAGACCATTGTCCGCGTCGATGCGAATTCTGGTCGTAAGCGCGAAAATAGCGGCATTTCGGGCTTGCGCGGTGACGGCACGCCAGCTGCATTGCCTCGGGCTCATGGACCTCAAAATCTTCTCCCCTTCCGAGCTCGACGCGGTGCTACGCGCGCTTCGCGACGTTGCCGCCTCCAACGACGCGTTTACCGAGGCCGAACGGGACTTCGTGCAAAGCGTCGCGCTCATGCACGGCGCTTCCGTGGAGCCCGATAGCCTCCCAGCGATCAGATTGGAGGAAGTCGCACGGGTGGTGGTCGATCCCCATCGGCGGAAACGTGCCGTTCAACTTGCCATCGTGATGGCGCTCGTCGAAGGCGATCCGAGCGACGCGACGCAGCGATCGGTGCAAGCGCTAGCGGCCGCACTCGATATCCCGGAACCGGGCCTGCGCGTGCTCTACGATTTGAGCCACGGCCACTCCATGGCCGCTCGCATCGAGATGCTCCGGCGCATCCGGAGCTTCGCGCAAGGGCTGGACGGCTTTCCCGGCTTTCGCAAGCTGGCGGTCGCGCTGCTTGGTCTCGCCAGCGAAGACGCTGTGCTCGCCGCACGCTATCGCGCGCTCGAGAACTGCGCGCCCGAGAGCTTCGGGCGCGCTTTCTACAATCACATCGTCGATAGCGGTTTCGCGTTTCCTGGCGAGAAGCACGGCGTGGCAGCGATCGTCTTTCACGACATCGGCCACGTTTTGTCCGGCTACAGCGTGGAACCAGACGGAGAAATCCAGCAGGCCGCGTTCCAAGCGGGATTCTCCCGCAACGACGGTTTCCTGTTCCTGCTGTTCGGCATTCTCCAGTTCCACTTGGGCCTGCGCATCACGCCGGTCGCCAAGGGCCACCGAGGCCTCTTCGACGTGAAGGCCGTGCTGCGCGCCGTCGACCGCGGTGCCGCATGCCGCGCCGACTTCGGAGCTGGGTTCGACGTTTTTGCGTATGCCGACCGGCCGCTCCAAGAGCTGCGCGACGAGCTCGGGATCCCGCCGCTGTGACGTCTCCACGAGGGCTCGCATCCCTGCTTCGCGGACTGAAACCAGGGAGCGCGCGCTACGTGGCGCAACGCACGCGTCGGGCCTCGTTCAAATGAAGCGGCGGAATGTATCGTTCAAGAGCTTTCCCGACGCGGCGCCGTCCAGGCCGTCGAGTGATCCGGCCTTCATTCGTTCGGCGGCCGCCAGCGTACCGGCCCAAGCAGCGCGGGCGAGACCGCCGCCAATACTGACGCGCCGGACGCCGAGATCGGCGAATTCGGCGAGGTCGAGCCCCGGACGGATGGCCACGACATTGACCGGTTTGGGGGCCAAGGCTCGAACCATGGCGGCAATGTCGGCTTTCTCGCGCACGCCCGGCGCGAAGAGGCAATCGGCGCCGGCTTCGGCAAACGCGACCAGCTTATCGATAGCGGGGGTCAGCGCTTTGGGATCGATGAGCAGGCTTTCCGTACGCGCAACGAGGATGACGTCGTGCCCCGATTTGTCGATGGCCGCGCGCGCGGCGCGGATGCGCTTCACCGCGAAGGCGAGATCGAAGAGCTCGCTCAATGCGTCGACGTTGCGGTCTTCGATGGAAAGGCCGGCCACGCCCGTGGCGATGGCCATGGTGACATTCGTTGCGACATCCTCGGGATCTTTCGCGAAGCCCGACTCGTAGTCGGCATTGACGGGCAGGTCGACGGCGTCGCAAAGCGAGCGGAGATGTTGCAGCACGTCATCACGCGTCACCGTGTTGTCGGGGCGGCCCATCGCCCAGGCCAACCCTGCGCTCGTCGAGGCCAATGCCGAAAAGCCCAGGTGCTGCAGCATTCGTGCGCTGCCGACGTCCCACGGGTTGGGGAGCACGAAGCATCCTTTTTCGTGCAGAGCGCGGAAGGCGGAGCGTTTGTCGGCGACGGTTCGGGGCATGGGACACCTCGTTGGTTTGCGGGAACATCGCGGGCCAAGAACGGCCTAAGATAGGCCGCTTCGCGCGTCATGCACGACGTCTCAATGGTGTGCCTGATGCGCGCAATTCGAGCCATCGAGAATGGTACTCTCGCGCGGCGGCGCGGCGTTCACCTGGAGGCCCATCATGACGACCGGAACGACGATGCTGAAGGCCCAAATCGAGGCCGCTGAGGCCTATGAGAAGCTCTTCGTTCCCGCGCTCTTCGGCGAATGGGCCTCCCGGACGGTGACAGCCGCCCGAGTTCGTCCCGGCGAGCGCGTGCTGGACGTGGCGTGTGGGACGGGCGTCGTAGCGCGCGAGGCATCGTCTCTCGTCGGCGATGGCGGCTCGGTCTCCGGCCTCGATGCGAATGCTGGCATGGTGGAGGTAGCGCGCCGGCTGGCGTCCCCTATCGACTGGCGACAAGGCGCGGCAGAGTCGCTTCCTTTTCCGGACCGCACATTCGACGTCGTCCTGTGTCAGTTCGGTTTGATGTTCTTCACCGATCGAACCTTGGCGCTGCGAGAGATGATGCGCGTTCTGGTTCCCGCGGGGCGCCTTGCCGTCGTCGTTTGGGACGAGATCGAGCGGGCTCCCGCTTTTGCGACCTTGGCTTCTCTACTCGAACGAATGGTGGATCGGCGAGCTGCCGATGCGCTTCACGCACCGTTTGTTCTCGGCAATCGATCCCGATTGCTCGAGACGTTCGCCGCGGCCCACGTGGCGCCGGTCACGGTGGCAACCCATCCCGGCAAAGCAAAGTTTCCCTCGATTGGCTCGCTGGTCGAAGCCGAGCTGAGGGGCTGGTTACCCGTCATGGGAATCGAGCTCTCCGAAGACCAGGTACGGAGCCTCCTCGCGGAGGCCGAGACGGCACTTCGACCGTTCGTTGGCCCGGGAGGGGAACTCATTTTCGACATGTCCGCTCACATCGCGACGGTCGTTGCGGCAGGATGAGCCATCACGGAGCAAGGGGGGGCGGCTGCGACGCGAGCGCCGCAATGACCGCGCTCACGATCCGGTCGCAGCGGCGACCGAGGAAAGGGTAGGCCTCGGCGAAGGATTCGTGCATGCGCGCCGACATGGCGTCGCGCAAGAGCCCCTTGGCACGATGCAGGCGCACCTTGGTCGCCTCCTCGGCGATCTCGAGCGCCGACGCGGTTTCGGCGGTGCTCATCTGCTCGAGCTCGCGCATCACGAACACGATGCGGTAGATGTCGGGCAGCTCGTCGATCGCGGTTTCGAGCATCCGGCGCATCTCGCGTCGGCTTGCTTCGTCCTCGGGATTGCGAGCCGACGTTGATTCCATGGCGTTGTCATCCTCCTTGAAATCGAGCTCGGGACTACGGGTTCGTCGACGCCGGCGAGCCAGCGCTTCGTTGATCGCGATGCGGGTCAGCCACGTCGAGAATTGCGCCTGCCCCGCAAATTGGCGGAGGTGGGCGTACGCCGAAAGATAGGCCTCCTGCACGGCGTCCTCGGCGTCGTTGTCCTCGCCGAGGATCGAGCGCGTCACCCGAAAGAGCCGCTGGTTATAACGTCGCATGATGACTTCGAAAAGGTCGGCTTCGCCCGAAGCGACCCGGGCGACGACCTCCTCGTCCGACGGCGTTCGGCCCGGCATCGATCCGCCGGCGACCGGTTCTTCGGACATCGAGCTGAGGATAGGCACTTTCTTTAGATTCCGGCGAGCCGAATAGGTTACAGCGACTTCAAATATTCGACGAGATCCCCCTTCTGCATGGCTGTTAGGCCGAGCGAGCCAACTTTATCGTAGTGCTCGACCACGGCGTCGAGCGTGGGAAAGCGCCCATCATGATAAAAGCCACCCTTCATGTGGCTGAAAAGCCCGCGTAGCGGCGTGGTTCGATAGCGTTGATCCGGGGACCGCTTGGCCTGAAAATCGTCGATTCCGATCTCGGCGGGGGTGTGCATGTTGTAACCAGGCTCGGTGAAGAGTGGCGGCACGTGACAGGTCGCGCACTTCGCCGCTGCGTCGAACAGCGCCTTGCCGCGGGCTGCCGCGGGGGCGTCGAAACTACCCGCGGGCGGCGTAGGTGCCGGGATCGCAAGCTGGTAGAGCTGGAGGTCCGCCAGCTTCGGGGTGATGAGATCGGTCGTATTGCGAACATTGCCCGCGCCCGATTTGACGGCAATCGGAAACTGCGGCGTGCCGGCATCGGCGCCCGCCTGGAGCCGCGGATCGAAGAACGTTCCTTGGCCGTGCATCTCCAGGTTGGCGACGAACGCGTTCCAGTAGGTGACCGATCCCCACCCGGTGAAGGTGTGGAGGTTCACGCCCGCCAGGCCGAAAGCAGGCGGAATCAATGTCGCCGCTGACGTCTTTCCGTCGGGTTGGAACGCCTTGCCGTCGAGGAAGACGGCCGCGTCGAACTTGCCTGGTCCCCACGAAGCAAGGACGGCCTTGAGCGTTGCATTGTCGACACCGAGCAGCATTTCGACCGGCGTCAGATTGGGCGCCAACGAAACGATAGCCCCGACATCGAGATCGCGGTTGGCCCAGCCGTCGAGACGACGACCTATCCCTTTCGCGAACGAATCATCGACGGTCGAGTGACAAAATGCACATTGGATACCGATGCTCGTCATGTTGCCGCTCGGGTCGAACTTGCCGGCGAGGCCAATGACCGCGTCGAGCTTCAGCAGCGCGACGGTGGTGGCAGGATCGTCGAGGTCGACTTGGCCGGCCTCGATCTTCGCAACGAGCGATGCGGGAAGACTTTCGGCGTCGACCTTGAGCCCGACGGCAAGCGCTGTCTTCGGGGAGACGCCCGGCCCCACGCCGCCCAGCGTCGTGCCCAGGATCGCCTTGTGGAGCTGCAACGCGTCGCCCCAAAATGTTTCATCGCCAAACGTGTCGTTCCGGAACGTTCGCCGGCCTTCTTCCAATTTCGCCTTCACCGCGGCAAAAAATGGATCTGCCGGTTCTAGGCCCGCATCGACATCGGTCGGGGGAGGCGGGGCGGGCGCGTCAGGCGATGTCATCGCGGTATCGGGCACCATCGGGCCCACGCAAGACGCGTCGAATGGGTCGGACGCTTTCGGAGCAGGGGAGTCGCTGGCGCAGCCGTGGAGCGATGCTGCCATCGTGCCGGCGATCAGAGCGAGTGACGAGGAGGAGGGTGCAGCGAACAATCTGCGCATGGGGAGAGCTCCTTTTCCCTCACAGAGTTCGACGGCGGCGATCCGTTACGGGCCGAAGGTCCGGGCACGCGCGTCGCACCATCGCGGTGATGTCTTCTTGCTCGGCCGATGGCGCTTGCGCCCGGACCTCCGTGGATCCATGCATATCCCTTCGCGCGCCATCGCGCCGTGAGCGATGGGTGCCGCACGCAATCGGTTGAAGGAGCCGCCGATGGTCGCCGAGAGCCCCGCCGATTTTCCAAGCCACGATCGAACCATTCAGGTCGAGCGCCCCAGCACCGTCACCGACACCGAAGAGGGGCGCGCGTTTCTTCAGACGCGGCTGGCGCTCTTCGGGTTCTATGTTTTCGTGCTGGCGGGTGGAAGCTGGGCGGTGATGGCCGTCGCATCCTTGCTTCTGCAGGCGACGGGATGGGAGCAGCATGCGCCATTTTCGTTTGCCGGATCGTTGCACCTCGCCAATGCGCTGCTCGCCGGTGCACTCTGGCTCGCAACGCGCGCGGGGCAGCGGAGTGGACTCACGCTTCACGCGCTCGACATGGGCGTTTCGCTCGGATTGATCCTGGTATGGGTCGCGACCGGCATCGCCATACCCAACGCTCCCGCGGGCGGGTTCGTGGCCCTGCTTGCGTTCACGACGGGGATGCTCACCCGCGCCATCGTCGTACCCAGCACGGCACGAAGAACACTCTTCATTGGGCTCGTCGGTGGCGCGACGTTGATCGGGATCGCGATCTGGCGTCGGGTGGCGGATGACGGTCCGCTCCCCATCGGCGCAATCTGCTGGACGGCGAGTGCCGTGACGCTCGCTGCCCTCGCGTCACATACGATTTTCGGTTTGCGCCGCGAGGTGCAGCAAGCGCGCGTGCTCGGCCAATACACCTTGGAAAGCAAGATCAGCGAAGGCGGCATGGGCGTCGTCTGGCGCGCCAGCCATGCCCTCCTGCGAAGGCCGACGGCGGTCAAGCTGCTGGCGCCGCAGCGGGTCGGTGATCACGCGATCCGGCGGTTCGAGCGAGAAGTTCAGCTTACCGCCCGTCTCACCCATCCCAACACGGTCGCCATCTACGACTACGGTCGAACGCGCGACGGCGTCTTCTATTATGCGATGGAGCTTTTGGACGGGATGGACCTCGAGCAGCTGGTTGCCGGCCATGGACCTCAACCGCCGGGGCGAGTCGTGCACGTGCTGAGACAAGTTTGTGGTGCACTCGCCGAAGCCCACGATCTCGGGCTCGTGCATCGCGACGTGAAACCCGCCAACGTGCTTTTGACCCCTCGCAGAAACGAGCACGAAGTCGCCAAGATCTTGGACTTCGGGCTGGTCAAGAACATCGACATCGATCCCAAGGAATCTGCGGCCGTATCCGCCATCAACACCATCACCGGGACGCCGCTCTACATGTCCCCCGAGGCAATCCAGGCTCCTGATTCGGTCGACGCCCGAAGCGATCTCTATGCGCTCGGCGCGGTGGCCTGGTTTCTCTTGGTGGGTCGCCCGCCCTTCGAAGGCGGTAGCGTCGTCGAGGTCTGTGCTCGGCACTTACACGACGAGCCTCTGCGCCCCTCGCATGCCCTGGGGCGCGCAGTTGCGCGCGATTTGGAAGACATCGTGCTGTCGTGCCTCCAAAAGCGGGGCGACCAGCGCCCAGCCGATGCGCGCACGTTGCGTAGCAGGCTCGAGGCGTGCAGCGCTGCGGGGCAATGGACGGCCGAGCAAGCGGCCGACTGGTGGCTGACCCATGCTCCCAAGTTAGCGCCGTCAGCGGCTTCCTCCGCGACGCCGCGGGTCGTGTCGATGGACGTTGCCGCTCGCCCTCCGGCTACGCTCGACCTGCGGCCTTCGCGGCGCGGCGATCCGCAGGGTGTGGGCTAAGCCCCCCTCCAAAAGACCCGCCCCACGCCCGCGTTACCGCACACTGTGGCTCCTCTACGGAGACTCCAATGGAACTGGCCCCGATGGGCAGGTGGGCGGCAGCGGCTGCTCGGGGTCGGACGGCACACTGCTCGCCGGTTGGGCGCCGGGCAATACCGAGCGCGTCCTTCCCAGCGACGTGGGACTGCTCATGCCGAGCGGCCCGAGCGCGTATTTGAGCCTGGAAATTCACTATAACAACACGGCCAACTATCCGGACGCGCTCGACGCGAGCGGCGTCGAATTCTGCATGACCAAAAAGTTTCGCCCCAAAACGGCCGGGGTTCACTGGCTCGGTAGCAACGGGATTCTGCTCGCTCCGCGCGCGACGCAGGACGTCGTGGGCACGTGTGATCCGGTGACGAAGGAGCCCATTCACATCCTTTCGATTTGGCCGCATATGCATCAGCTCGGAACGCACATGACGATGGTTCTCAACCGCGCGGGCGGCGCCAAAATGACGATGCACGATGCGCCCTTCAGTTTCGACGACCAACGCGCCTACGCGGTCGACCTCACCGTGAACGACGGCGACACGATCACGAGCACCTGCAGGTTCAACAACACCACGAGTCTTCCGGTGACGTTCGGTCCGAATACCGAGAATGAGATGTGTTACAACTTCGTCACCGCTTGGCCGCGAATGCACTCAGCCATGCGGTAGGCAGCGATCATTGCCTGCCATGACCTGAAACGGCACGGCTCGCACGCACCTTTGGACTGTGATTGACCGCTCGGTACTTCGGCGGAGACCTTTCACGTTGCGCGTCGGTCAGACTCGCCTCGTGAAATCAAAGCGAAGGAACGTGAGCGTCGTCAACGTGCTCGTCGTTTTGGCGGTCGTCGGCGCGAGCGTATGGCTCCGCGCGCGCTCGAGACGCCGCGCTGTCAGGCGTATCCATGACGAGAGGCACGCCGTGTTCCTCGAGAAAGATCCGCGCGGCGCAGGTAGCGATTCCGGCGACATGGTGCAAGAAGCGTCGGAGGAGTCATTTCCCGCCAGCGATCCTCCGGCGTGGACGCCGCGCACGTCGAGCTGAACTTCGCGCCTTACGGGACAGCGAGCTCGTAGTTGGCGTCTCCCAGAACGCCGTCGGCCGCGCGACTACTTCCGGAGACCGGGCTCGCGGGCGTCGTACCGCCGGCCCCGCCGGGCCCGCCCGAGCCTCGCGTTACGGTTGTGCCACTCTGGATGGGACGCTGGCCGGCAAAGACGATGCCGTATGTGGGACCGCCGTTGCCGCCCGCTCCCGCGGCTCCTGATCCGCCCTGTCCTCCAGGACCGCCGGCACCGGAAGGATCGGAACCGTCATAGCCGTCGTTCCCTTGCGCGCCTGCGGCTCCTTCGCCGCCTGCACCCCCATGGCCACCCCGGCCCCCGGTGCCGCCGTCCGAGGAAATCACCTCACACTTGTCGAGCACGACGGCGCTCTGCCAACTGAGAAGTGCGATGGAGCCGCCCGCGGCGCCACCACCGGTCCCATACTGGCCGCCGCAACCGCCGGCCCCGCCAGCGCCCCCCGACGGTCCCATGCAACTCATCGTTCCGGCGCATCCGACGCCGCCGCCTCCTCCTTGCGCGGGGTGTCCGTCGGTACCGTCGGCTCCCGGCCCGTTAGGTGCGTAGCCTTCGGCCGAGAAAGTTCCCCCACTTGGAGCGGAGGCTCCCGGCACGCCCGGCGTCCCGTCAGCGCCTCGACTGCCGTCGGCCGTGCCTGGCGTCGTGGTGTCGCTACGGCAGGTGGTTCCGGCGTTGGACCGATTGGCCGGAGAGACGCCAGTCATGGGCAGTCCGCTCTCGGCAGGGTGGCTGAGAGGCATGACGGCAGTGATGCTGCCGGCCCCGCCTCGACCACCGGTTGCTTCGCAGGCACTGAAAATGCCGCTTCCGCCCAGCTGCAGGAATCCGCCGTCGCAGACAGGTGCACGGCCCATTTGAGCGGTGCTGGGCGGCGGACCATCTCCCCCGAGGCTCCCATCGTGACCGTCGGAACCAGCGCCGCCTTTGCCAGACGTGATTCGACTTCGTCGAAACACGACGCCAACCGACGTGTCGATGCTCGCGGCAATGCTGCTCGTGCCGGCCGCCGCGTCGGCCGCGCGAAATTCGAAGTTTTCGACCGTGATCCCGAGGGTGAGTCTCGTCAGGGTGATCGCCGGACCTGCTTTTGGCAGCACTCGTGCGCGCGCGATCGCGGACGCCACCCACGTGGCGCAATCGAACGCGCCGTAAAGGGCAAGGCCGTCGGTCGACGTGTCGGCGACGATGGGATCGCTGTAACCGGTGCCATTGTCGCAAACGAAAACGCGCGAAGCGCCGAGCTTGGCGGCGCGCATCCCGCGACCGATGGTCTGGTACGGGGCGACGCGCGTGCCTTTGCCAATGCTGTCACTGCCGGTGGGCGAGACGAACACGCCGTAGGTCTCGTTGACGAGACAAGGCTCGTCGAGCGGCGATCGACCAGGACTCGCGTCGCAGACCGGAACATCCGGCGGGGTATCGAGGGGCGCATCGACGATCGCGTCGGCGAGTGCGTCGGGAAAGCGCGCGTCGGCGACGTCGGCCGCGTCGGCGGTGGGAACCGGGTTGCTGCGATCGGCGGCGGCCGCGTCGACGGCGGGGGCCGTCCCGTCGTTGTGCCCACTGGCATCGGTGATCGCTCCGTCATCGCTGCGCGTCCCGCCGTCGTTGGGGGCGTCGACATTGCCGTCGTCGGTCGACCGCTCGTCCCGGGCGCTGTCACGCGGGGAGGGCCCACCGTCGATCACGTCGGGGCCCCCCTTGCTGCCATTGGCATCGCCTTCGGTGCTGCCATCTGGCGTGGTGTCGGGCGTCACGTCTGCCTTAGATCCCCCATCGGCTATGTGGGAGAGGGAACATGTCGCTGTCTCTGTGCATGGGGCGGTATCGCCGCACCCTTGAGCCAAGGGAACGAACAGCGCGATCAGCCCGGCGGCATAACGAAACGGAAAGAGGCGCCGGTCGGCCCAGAGCGCCGCGGTCGCCGGAGGGCAGATCGTGTTGGAGATGGACCTGTGGTCTTCGTGATTTTTCATGGGTAGATCTGCCCCCGCTTGGGCGCCTCGTTTGACGCATACGAGCGGCAGCTGACGTCACCTTCGGACGCGGGTGACATCAGTTGCTCGAAAAAGGGGGTGAACCTCCCTCGGCCATCACCGAAGGTCAACAGTCAACGGCCCACGTTCGCGAAGGGTCTACCGCGACCCGCGCACGGATGACTAGCCGTCCAATCCGACTTCGGCGAGCAGCGGCGAGCCGAAAATGGCGCGACCCTCTTCGCTCAAGAGTTCACGGCGTGCGGCTTTCCACCTGTCCACGCGATCGCCAAAATAATCCGATACTTGCCCGGCATTTAGCCCGTGCAATTGCCCCCAGTGGCAAGTGAAGCGAACGCCCTCGTTTCGGAGCGCGCTCCAGCAGTCCTGGTAGACGTTCAAGACGTCGCTATTGCGAATGCTCGGAAGCTCGATGTAGCAATTTTTGGCAGCAATGTTCATCCCGAGCAGTGACCTCGTTCGAGGCACGAATCGGACACCGATGGCGCCGAGCAGGTGGCGTCCCTGACTCGCGTTCTGGGCGAGGACGTCGCGCACAATTTGGAGTGCCCTTTCCGCGTCCGCCAGGTCGACGACCATCTCCGTGCTCGCACCGGCACCTGGTGGCAGCGAGGTGGGGCCGAATATCTGGCCGGGGAAGGTCTGCGTTCCGTCGCTCGTTTGATACCGCGAGGTGAGTTGGCCGCTGATGACATCGCGAAGAATCAGGGTGGTGAGCGGTGAAAGCATGCCCCCCACGGCGCCGGCCAGGGCCGCGATCCAGCCCATCATGTCCGACGATGCGTCCGGAGTCGCCGGATCGGGAAACGCGAAAGGCACGCCGGCGACAGGCACTTTCCAAAGAAGCGTCGCGTACGCTCCGGCGCCGTCACTCGGTGCATAGGGATGCATCACGACGTCGAAATGGTAGGGAGCCTCGCCGCGTTCCGGATGAAGTGGCGACGTGTTCAGCGTCCGAATTGCGGCCCAGAGAAGGGGAGAGTCGATGTCGAGGACGAGCGTCTTTCTCGCGAGACGGTAGAGAGGCACGGTCTCGATCACGACGCCAAAAACGAATCCGAGCGAGCCGAGCGAAACCAGCGCTGCGGAAAACGCCTCGTCATCGGCCATCATCTCGGTAGGAATGCCGGTTTGCTCCGTCAGCCAATCTGCAAAACCATCGCGACAGAATGGGGTCGAACCCGACTGAATGAAAACAGCCCGGTCGGGAGAGACGACCAAGTGAACGCCGAGGATCGTGTCGTGCACCGCGCCAATCTGAAGCGCCGATCCGTGCGTCCCCGTAGCCACGCAACCTGCGATCCGATGTCCGTCGCCAGCGCCGGAGGTTTGAAGAGCCAAACCGACTTGGCCCAGTCGTCGATTCAATGCGGAGATCGTGGTGCCCCCTTGGACGAACATCGGCACGCGCCCCTCCGCGCCCGGCACGGCGTTGTAGCCGTCGGTCAGATCCTGCTTCGAGACTTTGAGGATCACGTTGAGGTTGGGCGTGTCGATGATCACCCGCCCCGGCTCGAGTAGCCGAGAGAACGACCACCGCGACCCGATGGCGCGCATCGACTCGACGGCCGGCTGCGAGAAGCAGTGCTGCAGGATGGCGCGAATGGACTGCCCTTGTGGAATCATCCCGCCCGCCGTCGTCGCGTCACCGGGAGGATCGGGTGTACAGAAGAGAGGGATCGCGTGGTTGTCGACCGTTCCGGAGTAATTGCTCCAGCGGTTCAGCGACTTGACTTGGGTATGCGGGAAAGTCGGCGGCATGGTCATCTCCCGGTCGCAGCGGTGGGTCGGGTTTCCCCGACCGTATTCTCTTTGAGGGCGCACTCCACGTAAGCAACGGGCGCCTTCGAGCCCACATCGTGAATGACGATGCGGTGGATCCGACCGCTACACGTAGCGGGTAGATTGATGAAGACCGTCCCGGCCCGGTTCTGGTCGGCGAGAACGTCCGTCGTCGTATCGGCGCAGTTGTCGGGGGTCGGGATCGTTCGGCAGTTTTGCGCATTGCCCGCCATCGCCGTACCCCGTGAAGCGAGACTGATATGCTGCGTCCCGCAGCATGCAACGCACAGCAACATCGGACAGCAGGCGGTCCATGCAAGTCGATTCATTGACCCTCCAAGATGGATAGAACCCGAACGATACCAAATGTGATCGTATCGCGTCCGATCGTCATGAAAGAGGCATTCCTCTCCCCCCAGCCTACCTCGGTGAATGTGCTTCCGAGCCCGAGTTTCGACACCGATAGAGCAGGCTGGACTCCGGCTGGAGGAAGCGTGGGCTTCCGGCGCCGGCGTGACGCGCGAGAGTTGTTCCCTCTCCGGCGGCATTCGCGTCTCGTGCCGCAGTCCGCCATCGGCGTATGGCTATGTCAACAGCGAGTGCTTCACCCTGCAGCAGTTCAAGGACTACAACGTAGGATATCGCGAAACCAGTGCTGCCCCTACCGGGCTCGTGTCGCGCACGACTGGATCCAAATTCAGGGCTGGTTGCCGCAGCCGGCGAGCACCGCCTGCGCGTTGAATGGGGTTACCACCATCCCGAGCAGAGCCGTGAAAACGAGCTTGAACTGCAAGAAGGCGGCGAAGGTCAGATGGGATTGACCCATGGCGCCGAGAACGGCGAGCGCGATGAGAATGGATGGGATCGCGAAGATGGGTCCGAAAAGCGCGGCGCGTTTCCACACGCCGATCGGCGCGTACGCCCATGGTCTTGTGGCGAGGAGCGGTTCGACGCGACCGAGCCGCACATCGAGCCGCACGAACAGGCTACCGAGGACGATCGTCAAGACGGACAAGAGAAAACCGGTGATCAAGGTGTCCGACGCCACGCTCGGGTATCCCCAGGCATCGATAGACGCTTGGTGACGGAGAGGCCACGCGGAGGCCAGCCCGAACGCGCTGTTGACGAAGACCGAGCCGAAGGATTGATAGACGAAGTATTGTTTGATGTTCATTGACGCTGTCATGCGTGAAGCGCTCAACATACCGCGCGAGCTACGCCACGTCGATACGGACGAGCCCCGTCTCTCGTCATGGCGCGCCCGGCGACGCAGTGCAATGAATGTTATCGTGCGTCAATGAAACCGACTCGCTCCTCGGCGCTGCAACACATTCCGGGCAGCGACGGGCTGCCCGTCTTTGGGGAGACTTTCACTTTCCTCAGTGATCCGTTTGGATGGTCCGTCAATAGCCACCAGAGGTTCGGACCGGTGTTTCGCACCAATATGTTTTTGGAAGCCGGCGTGATCGTTCGCGGCGCCGATTTTGCCGAGCCTTTTCTGGTGGACAAGGAGCAGGTTTTCTCGAACGAGCGCGGATGGCACGCCATCCTGGGGGCGTTCTTCGGCGGCGGTCTCATGCTGCGCGATTTCGAAGTGCACCGGCAGCATCGCCGCATCATGCAGGTGGCGTTCAAGCATGAAGCGCTGGTCGGATATGTCGACATCATGCGCCCGATCCTCGAGCGCGCCGTCGATCACGTGGGGAGCCACGCATATCCGTGGGTCAAGCAAGCGACGCTCGACGCAGCCACCGCTATCTTCCTCGGCCTCGAAAGCGACGAAGAATCGCGGCGCGTCAACCAGCTGTTCGTCGAGATCATGCTCGCCGCCAGCGCGGCCTTTCGGTGGAATGTCCCCGGTACCGTCTATGGCCGTGGGCACCGCGCGCGCCGGGCGCTGGGCGAATGGATTCGCGCGCTCGTACCGCGGCGTCGCATGAGTCAAGGTCGCGATATGCTTAGCATCCTCTCTACAGCGGTAAGCGAGGAAGGCGAGCGCTTTTCTGATGACGAGATCGTAAGTCACCTCGTCTTTCTCTTGATGGCTGCGCATGACACCACCACCAGCGCGCTCACGAACTTGATCATGGAGCTCGGCCGCCGGACCGAGTGGCAATCCAAGGTTCGCGAGCAATCGCGCGCCATCACCGAGTTGCCGCTCACCAAAGACACGCTGGCGCGGCTCACGCTTCACTACGACTGCTTTCGCGAGGTGCTGCGCCTTTATCCGCCCGTTCGCAACATTCCGCGGCGCACCCTGCGCGACATGGAAATCGGCGGCCACAAGATTCCGGCCAACACCCAAGTCTGGCTCAATGTCGAAGCGATTCAGCGCGATCCCGCCCACTTTAGCCACCCGGACGAGTTCGATCCCGAGCGCTTCTCCGACTCCCGCGCCGAACACAAACGGCATCGCTTTAGTTGGATACCCTTTGGCGCCGGCGCGCATACCTGCCTCGGCCTGCAGTTCAGCGAGCTGCAAGTGAAGCTACTGATGCATCTCTTCTTGCTTCGCTACCGCTGGACCGCCGAGGCCGGTCCGATGTCCTACGTGCCGTTCATCAAGCAAAAAAACGATACGCCGCTGACGTTGACGCCAAACTAAACGAGACGCGGCTCAGCGCGGGCGCTCGTTAGCTCGCCGTGCCCAAGCGACGCCGGAGGAGCTCCCGCACCGCGTCGGTCGGAGCCGAGCCGAGCGCACGCTCTCGATGTTGCTGGGCGATTTGCACATGCCGTGCACGCTGGTGCAGGTCGGCCAATACGGCGTCCCAGAGGTAGCAACCGGATAGCCAATCGGGCGGCGCTAGCCCCTCGAGCACGGCGAGGCCCGCCTCGGGCCGCTGCCATTCGCCGACCGCGATCGCCCGATGGAGCGTATGTAGCGGCGAAGGGACGGTGCGCTCGAGCAGGGCATCGAGGTCGGCGATCTCGTTCCAGCGGGTCGCTTGAAAAGAAGGCCCAAAGCAATGCTCGGGGGCGATGCCAGCTTCGGCGTGGAACCGGGAGAAAACGTCTCCGCCGGCCGACTTGCTTCGCACCCGAGACGCTTTTCTGGATGAGCAGGTATTTTTGGTTCGGCACGGCAGTCTCCTTGATGGATGGGACCGGCATGCCAATGACGCGCGAAGGGCGGCCGATTGGACACCGCGACCAGGCGGACACGGGTGGTACACAACATTTTTGAGGTCCATCGCGAGACGGGGTTTGTCGCCGGACCAACAAGCGAGTACGTCACTGCCATGAATCGAAGCGTTCTCCGTTCTGCCCTTTTCGTTTCCCTGCTTGCAGCGTGTGGTGGCGAGCCGCCCCCGCCGGCTGCCCCGCCGCCCCCCCCGCCCGCGCCGCCCCCCGCCGTCGTCGCCGAGCCCGAGCCGCCGCCGAAGGCGCCCGAGCTCTCGCCGGAAGAGTTGAAAAAGGCGGAACAGGCCAAGCGGCTGCAAGACGATCGTGCCGAGTGGGAAAACGAACGCAAGACGGAGTCGGCGCGCTGGACGCCGGAGATGCGCGCTGAGGCCAAGGCGCTCGCCGAAAAATCGTACCCGTCGGGCAAGGCCGCCATCCAGGCGATCATGAAGGGCAAACACCGCCGCCCCGACGCCGTGGTGCGCGACAAATACCGTCATCCGGTGGAGACGCTCGAGTTCTTCGGTT
>DATHEQ010000417.1:0-20069 GCA_035318505.1 Polyangiaceae bacterium
GAAGGTTCCCGGTCGCATCGCGCTTCGCATTGATGGCGCGATCGACCGTGACGGAGAGAGTGATGTCCCCCGAATGTTGAATTCCCGACTCGAAGTTCGTTTGATTGCCCCAAGCACCGCACATCGTGCAAGTCACCGACCCGGTGTTGTTGTTCAAGTCGAAACCGACGGCCGGATTGTGGAACGCGAACGCCCTCGTCAATCGATGATTCGCTTTGTTGGCAGGCATGCCGTCCCGCTGCCCGCCCAGCTTGAATCCGTTTCCATCGCTTGCTGCGGTGGAGTTCGGATGCCGGGCGGAGAACGACCAGCTCTCTTGGATGACGACGGGCTCGTTGGCGTAGAAGAAATCCCACCCGTCGTCTGCGTTGTACCAGGCCCGGCAACCTCGGAACTCGTTCCCTGGCCCCGTGCGGTCCTTGATGGCGAAGCCGTCGGCATTCTCGCCGTTCGTGAGGACGTCGAGGTTCAGGTAGGAATCGCAGTTGATGATGCTGTTGTAGGCGCCCAAACTGCTGTCGGCAGCGAGCGTCTCCGGCACCGTGATCTGAATGCCCGAGTCTCCGCAATCGTGGACCTTCGTGTCTTCGATGGTGTTGTGCGACCCGGCGATGTGAATGCAGTTGTCGGCGGCCTCTTTGATCTCGAGGCCCCTGATATGCCAATAGTGCGCCCAGAGAAGGACGCCGCGCGCGCCTTGCGCCGCGGTCACATCGGTTCCCGCCTTGTCCTTCTGGCGCTTGAAATCAATCACCGGCCGCGACCCTGCGACGGCCCAGATGCGGATGGGCTGCGCGGCAGTCCCATCGCGCGCAACACCCGGCACCGGCGGGTTCACCACCGCGTCTGACGAAATGCCGGCATTGACCGATGTGGACTTGATGACGACCCGCGCATCGTAGGAATGCGTTCCCGGCATCATCCAGATGGTGATACCCGGCGCGGCCATGAGGACCGCACGCTGAAGCGTGAGCAGCGGCAACGCTTCGGTGCCCGGATTCGCGTCGTTGCCGGTCGGTGACACCCAGATGGGACCGGTGGCGGTCGGGATTCCGGCATCGGACCCCGCGTCTCGGGCGCCGCCATCCGACGGCGCTGCCACGTCACGCGCGCCATCCACATCCGGCCCGCTCGAATCGGAAATGCCGACTCCCGCCGAGCCGCCCGACCCACCATCGGGCACGGCGCCGCCTTTTCCACCGGCGCCTGCCAAGCCGGCATCCGCGCTGGGACCACTGCCACCGGCACCTGCGCCGGCGCCTGCGGCACCGCCCACGCTCTGTCCGGCGTTTCCGCCTTGGCCTTGTCCGCTCTGGCCCTGCCCACCGCGTCCACCCTGGGCGCCTCCCGCTTGGCCGCCTTGCCCGCCCCGTCCTGCCGCTCCTCCGGTTCCGCCGGCAGCTCGACCTCCACTCGACCCGGCCTGTCCGTCGTCCGGCACAGAATCATCGCCGTCACACCCTGCGACAAGGGTTCCGAGGATGAGCATCCCCACGATCGTGAGCCGCATGGGCGAGCGAACCGCGAACGTACTTTGGCTGTTCGATACGAGCGAGGTCGAGCCCTTCCGCTGCATGGGAACCACCCTCTCTTCAATTTTATTCGCACTCACGGCACAGCAGTGCGGGCGCGCTCACACGCGACTGCTGGCGCAGCTCGTAACAGTGTTTGCTGGAACGTGTCAATGGGTCACGGTGCCGAAAGGCAATTCCATGCTCCGTTATCCCATGAGTGGTCAGACCACGTTAGCCTGAGTGGTATTACCACTTTGCAGCGCGGATCCTCGCTAGTCGCGGCAGGTGGCAAACCCAGCTCAGAATTTAGTGGACGCAATAGGAAGACGCTGGTCGTTCCGGCGATGATTATCTATTCATTGTGAGCAATCGAGCCGTCCCGATGTCGCGAGCGTGACGGAAAGATCGCGGCGGCTCCTATCTCCCCTTTGTGTACGACCATGCCGCTGACGCGCGTAGCGGCTTGCGGAAGGCACCGATCGTACGTCCACCTTGCATGCTTCGTGAACGTCACCGCGCTCGCCGCGATTTTCGGCTCCGCACTGCTGCATGCAGCGTGGAACGTCCTCCTCAAGAACACGCGCGATCCCGCGGCAGCGAGCATCGTCATGGTGGTCGGCGCCGCCTGTCTCACGGTCCTGCTCGCTATCGCCGTCGGCCCGGTGCACGTCACCTCGGCGAGCTGGCCATGGCTCACAGCGACTGGGCTCATCGAAGGATTTTACTTCGTGATGCTCACCCTCGCGCTGTCGAACCTCCCGCTCGGTACAGCCTATGGCGTGAGTCGGGGTGGGGGACTTCTCCTATTGTGGCCCTTTCAATCGCGTTTTTTCATGAGCGCGTCGATATGCCGTCCGTGGCCGGTGCGGCCCTTCTCGTAGCGGGCCTGTTGGTGCAGATTCAAGGTGCAGCGTCGTTTCGCGGTGTAGCGGCCGCTGCGGCGTGCGCGGCCGCGGTCGCCCTTTACCCGCTCGGCTACAAGCGCGCGCTCCAAGAAGGCATCGATCCCTATCCGCTTTTTGCGATGTCGCTCTGCCTCGCGCTACCGGTGCAGCTTGTCCTCCTGCGAACCAACCGCTTGGCGCGCGTCGGTTCGGCTTGGCGGGAGCAACCCCGCCGGCTCACGCTGGGGGCAGCTCTCTGTGCCGGGTCGTTCATCCTGTTCTTGGTGGCGCTCCAGAGGAACGGTCCTGGACGCGTGACCGCGCTGCGCAACTCGTCGATCCTTTTCGCCACGCTATTCGGCTTGTGGAGCGGCGACCCTAGGACCGTTCGCTCCATTTCATCGGTCGCTCTGATCGCTGCCGGCGCGGTGCTCTTGTCGTGGAAGTGATCTGCATGGGCATCGCCATGCGAGCACGGTCGTTTGCTAAGGCAGCATCGAGTCGCTGCTTGCGAGCAGATCGAAATCTTGCTCGGCCGCGCTTTCGGCCTCGCCCGTGAACACGAGCATCGCCTCCGTCATGCCTGCGGGGGGCGACTGTCCTTTGTCCAATCGTTCGACGGAAAACGACTTGACCCCACGGACTGAACCTTCCGCGATCGCAACGCGAATCGCGCCAATGCGCATGCTGCGCTCGGTGATGGGCATGTCCGGGGGACTGGAAATCGTCGTCGGTGAAGGGGGCGGCAAGGTGGCGGACGCGGAGGCGGGCGGCAACGTGGCGTGCGCCTCGTCGGATGGAGGAATCGTAGGCGCGAACGCTTCGAGCGGAGGTGTCGTGGGCGGGTACTGTTCATCGTCGGCGTCGAGCACGGCGGGAGACGGAGGCGGCATCGTCGGCGCTTCAGCGCCGGGGGGGGGCGAGGAGCCGACGATGTTCGCCATATCTGCCGCGGCGCGAGCGAGCACGAGGACGCGCTCGTCGTCGCCTTGTTGCTCGGCTTCGTCAACGGCGCGACGAAGCCAACGCGCCGCCTCGCGCAACTCGCCCTGGGTTTCGAGCGCGCGCGCTGTCTCGAGCGCGAGCAGAACGTCGTCCGAATCGGAAAGCTCCGGTCGCGGCGTGAGCAATGATTGCCAAAGTAACTCGTTATCGATCCGTGCCACCATGATCAAAACTCCCCTGGTATTCGCGATTGGAGAGACGCGCCTCCGTCGGCGATCTCGGGTCTCGTGGCTCCTCTAATCGAAGAGCGGGACAATTGCCAGGCACAGAGCGCACGTAGATTCCGAGCACGGCTCAAACATGCACTCTTAGCGGATGCCGATGTGCCAACCGGAGAATTTCACTCTCGCAGTGCACGGGCGTCCGCCCCCGAACAACTCCAACACGCGAATCACAGCGAGGCAGACCTTGGTCCGATGTGCGGTCAAGCGCTGTCTATCGAGAGACACATCGGGTGCGAGGGGTTCGGCGCGGTGTGTGCTGGCTTCGTCGCCGAATGGACAGCCGAGTCGTGACCCGCCGTAATCGTCGAATTGCGCGGAGGCCCAAAAAGCGCGCGTGATATTCTCGTCTGGTGCGGCTTCTCGGCTTTCTCGAACCCTTGATGATGCATAGTCGCCCGTTTCACTATTGGCGCTGGCTCGAGCATTGGAGCCGAATGTGGGCGGGCTTGCAGGAGACGAATGCAGGGCATGAAATGCGCCTTGCGACCAATCATGCCCTCGCGCAACGCGCCTTGGCCCCTTTCAACCAGGACGACAAAGCAACATCGGTTGCGAGCTTCAAGGCGCAAGAACTGGTGGTGCTCGAGCAGGAGGCGATCCGCCGCATCTTCCGCGTTCCCAACGTCGACATCCTCGTCGGGTTGCACCGCGGCCAATTCTCGCTGGCGCAGGTCGAAGCCTATGCCGCATATATCGTGGCGCGACTCGATGGCTTCGAGCCAGACGTCATCCTTTCTCTCAGTCCCGTCCCCTTCCTTCGCTCTGCATTTCCGAACGCGTTGACGCTGTCCAACGAAACGGGAGCTTTCTCGCGGGCGCCTTATGAAATGTCCATGTTCTTCGATCCCGGCGGCATGTGGGATCAGTCGGTGCTCGCGCGATGCGCGGGCGAGCTCTTCGATCGACCCGCGCCGCAAGACGAGCGGGAATTTCTGACCACCTTTCGCGATCATTTTCGCCCTCACCTCGAACGGGCGACGCCGTTTGCCGAGCTCGAGCGAGATTTGCGCTCGCGCTACCGTCGCTTGGCGCTGCTTCCGCTGCAGTTCGGAGGTGAGGCAGGGTTCGACGCCAACGGTCCGTTCCGAAACCAGGGGGAATATCTCTTTCACGTCCTCGAAGAGCTGCCGGAAGGTGTTGCGCTCATCGCGGTGGAGCATCCCACCGCGCACTGGATCGGTGACGTCATCGATGCGGAGACGCGCGACTACTTGGCGGCAGCGTATCCCCAGCTCACCTTCGTCGATTTTCGCATGTTCGACAATGCCGGCCAGCTCTTGATTCAACACGTCGACTACGTCATCGCATTGAGCACGTCGCTCGGGCTGCAAGCGATGTTCTGGGGAAAACCACTGGTGTCGGTCCAGAACGGTTATCTTCGCGCGTTCGCATCGATTCATGGCGTCGCCGGAATTCCGGTCGACGACGCGCAAGTGACGAGTCGGCCGTGTATCGACAATGCTCTCGCCTGGATGCTCACCCATTACTTCGTACCCGCTCGCCTGGCCGCGAATGGTCAATTCATGCAAGCGTTCCTGGAGCGGAGTCTCGAGCGCTCTCAAAAGAAAGAGCTGGGGCTCGGTTTTTTCTCGCGCATTGCCGCCAACGAGGGCCTTCGCGAGTTGCTCTGTCCGTGGCGAGCGTTGCCGCGCCGCTTGGAGGCAAACGTACAAAACGGCGGCTTCGATGTTTGGTCCAGCGGGCCGGGCCCGTTCGGATCGATGAAGGAAACGGCGGACGCATGGCACTTGGTCGATTTCGCGGCAGGGGACGCCCAAGTTTCAAGGCAGCCTTGCGCTCTCCCCCTGCCTGGAAGAGCGGACGCGCGCGAGCCAAAGTGGGCGGCACGCCTCGAACGGTCCCGCGGCGCGCGTGCCCTTACCTTGTTTCTCCAGCGCGTGCCCGATGTCGACCAATTGGCTGGCGCAGTCGCGCGCCTCAGCTTCTGGGCTCGTAGCGCCACGAGCTCGTCGATCCTCTGTTATTTCTATCAACAATTCCAAAGTGGCAATGCGGGGCGTGGAACGGACGGACGCACCTACCGGCTCACGCCAGAATGGCGCCCATACGTTTACACCGTCGAGGTGCCTCGCTCGCCCGATCGAACGCGCGGCCCGAATCATCACACCGAGATCGTGTTCGCCATTCCGGCCGAGGAGGCCGCCGCGATGTTCGAGCTTGCCGATGTGATGCTCGGCCCGGCGTAACGCGAATTCAGTTCGCTCGCCGAACGCCGCCCAGGTAAAGCCCGGCGGTGAAATCGAGATCGCCGCCGTCGCTGGGTATGCGAGAATGGCGCACACTGCCGGACTCGAACGCCAAGATGACATCCGACGGCTGCGCCATGGCGAGGGCGGCTTCGCAGGATAAGTCGGCGAGCAAGTGACTGACGACACGGTTCACGGATTGATGTGCAACGATCATCGTGCGCGGTTCGCTGGCAATCATTTCCAACGCTGGAGCAACGCGCTCCACCATGTCGGCATAGCTTTCGCCCTCTGGCCAGCGGTGCATCCATTTCTCGCGCTTCCGCTCTTCGAGCAGTCCCGGGAAACGTTGTTCGATTTCAGGCTCGGTCAAGCCGCTGCAAAGGCCGAAGTCAGCCTCCATGAGCGCGTCGCAAAGGACGAGTGGGCACCCAACCGCCGCGCCAACTTGCGTGGCTGAAACGAGTGCTCTTTCGAGTGGGCTCGTGACGACCCTCGTCACGCCGAGTTTGACGGCGGCAGCCGCCAACGCGCGGGCCTGGCCCCATCCTCGGTCGGTGAGGGGGGCGCCCTTTCGGCCCTGCATTCTCCCACTGCGATTCCACTCCGTCTCACCGTGACGAGCGAGCCAGACGGGGCCGAGCGTCTTCACGAAGTACGCTCGAGCCCCTTCCAGACGATTTGGGCGAACGCAAAATCTTCTTCGGTGTTGATGTCGATGGCCTCGAGGCGCGAGACACCTATCGGCGCGCAGCTCTCCGGATTCATCCTTCGCTTCCCGTCCAGCACCGCCTTCGTTCGGTTGACGTAAAGACCAGTCGTCTCGTAGACGACAGGACGGAGATCCGAGCTATTGGGCAAGGAGCCGTCCTCGCGATAGTAGGCTGGCCGTCCGTTTTCCCAGCGGTAAAAAACGTCCGAAAACGTACCGACGACGCTATCCACATTGGCCGTGTCGATGAGCTCGATGGCGGCCGTAATGGTGGGAGGTTTCAAGAAAGGTGCGGTCGGGATGACCTGCAGAACGATGCTCGATTCCGGATGGTTACTCGCCTGCCAAAAGGCAAGTGCGTCGCCCGACGTGCGATTGCTGGCGAGAGCGGCGGGACGCTTGAGCGGGCGCGCTCCGTGCCGTGCCCCGATTTCGAGAATCTCGTCGCTGTCGCTGTCGATCACCACGCAATCGACCCCCGCCGCGCGACGGGCGTTCTCGATAGCGTGACAGAAGAGTGGCTTGTCACCGAGCTGGCGTAGGTTTTTGCCGACCACGCGGTCGCTGGTGCCCTTGGCGTGAACGAAAGCGACGACGCGGTCCGTCATGCTGCCCGGTTGCCGGGCGGTGGGAGCGTCGATTTGCGCTCGGGCGCGGGCGGGGGAACGGAGAACGAGCTGTTCACCTTCACGTACTTCATGCCGTAGGCCTGGTCGACGAGGAAATCTCGCTCGACCGTGCTCATGCCGAGCTCAGTCTCGAAGGCGTTCGCCGGCAGCTGATGTCGCGACGCTTCGATGTGCTCGCGTGATTGCGCCGCGATGACGAGCTCCTCGAATTCCTGTGGTTCGAGGCTGCACTCGATGTGATGGACGAACGAATGGCGCGAGAGGCAAAAGTGCCTCTCGACCAACTCCGCGCCCATGGCGATGGCGCCGAGCGACGGCAAGATCCCTTCCTCGTGACCGGAGTAGCCGATTCGGATGCGGTCATCGCCAAAATGCTTTTTGAGACAAGCAATGTTGCCGAGCCGGAGCGCATTCACCGGACAAGGATACTGTGCGACACAGTGCAACAGCCACAGCTTGTGGTCGGGAAATAGCCGAACCGCGTCTTCGACTTGGGCGAGCGTCGAGCCTGCAACCGAGATGACGATGGTTCGGTCCTTGGGAATGTTGCGCTCGCATTGCTCGAGAAGCTCTCGATTGCGCGCATTGCTCGACGCGACCTTGAAATGCGAGAGATTGAAACGCAGCATGAAGTGCAGGGACGGCACGTCCTGGACCGTGCAGAACCATCCCACGCCCACGTCGCGACACTTCTGATCGAAGCGCGTGAAGTCATCTTCGTTGAACTCGAAGACGCTTCGATAATCGCGGTACGTCTTGCCGTAGGGACTCGCGTAAGGCTTGTCGAGCTTCTCTTTGGAGTAGAAGGTTTCCACGTCCTTCTTCTGCATTTTGATGAGCGTGCAACCTGCGGCGGCGGCGCGTTCGACCATGCGGAGTAGGACGTTGAGATTGCCCATGTGGTTCGTGGTGAACTCTGCGACGAATGTTGTCATGAATCACCACCTCCCAATGCGCTGATACAGGTCCTCGACGTCCTCGGTTGCCATGAGCTCCCGTCGAACTTGATCCTCACGCTCGAGGCGTCTCTCGGCGAGCGCGCACACGGACTCACCGAGCCGGTGCGCGATCACGATCACCCCGTCCGGATCACCAAAAATGAAGTCACCGGGGTGTACCAGGACGCGACCCTCGGGGCCGCTGAGGGACACGGTCTCCTGATAGGCAACGATTTGCCAGCGGCCGTAAGCGTCTTGCGGTTGCGCACCACGGCAAAAAACGGGAAAGCGATCCTCTTCGAGGATGCGCACGTCGCGACTGTACCCGTCGATGACGGCGCCCACGGCTCCGAATTTCCGAGCTAACTTGCCGGAGATGTCGCCAAAATGCGCCACGCTGTCGTCGCCGTTGGTGTCGATGACTTGCACGCACCCGGGCGTGAAGCTGCGGAACATCTTGATTCGAACCGTGTCGTCCAGATGAGCAGCCGACTGAAGCCGCTCGCCCCGGCAGGTAAAGGCCTCGCCGAACAGAACGTCCTTCGGTCCCAGCGCCGACACCGGCCGGATTTGTCGGTCGAGTACGAAGGACTCGCGCAGCTCGAGATCGAAGCGCATCGCGTCATAGACGACACCGAGGTACAGCCGAGCAAAGCGGCTTCGCAGATCCATCGTCTCTCTCCTGCGCCAAAAAGGGCGCTCGGTTGCTTCCAAGCAATGAGGGTGCCACGTGACTTTCTGGCGAAAGCCGGCGCAAACGCTGGGGTTCGCGAGGTGTCGTCGAGCACGGGGTGCGCCAGCCGATTGACGCTACGGGTGTCGGTGCGCTGCCGCGGCGGTCACGTCAGATGGACGATGAATCCTTCACCGTGCCAGCCGTACTTGACGTAGCTCTCGATGGACAGCGTCGGGTTTTCCGCCAACCACTCTCGACAGGCCGCGCGTTCGCCGCGCCGATTGTCGGCAACGAACGTATTCCAGTCGTCAAAAAGAAGCATCGTTCCCGCTTGCAGATGAGGCGTCACGAACCGAAGCACGATCGCCGCGGATTCGTAGAGGTCGACATCGACATGGACAATGGCGACCTTGCGCCCATCGAAGCGCGACGTGTCGAAGCGAGGAAGTGAATGCTCGTAGAAGCCCGAGACGAGCTCTACTCGGTTGGCGTCGTAGGCCTCATGCTCGGTCAGCTTCTGGATCACGCTGGCTCGTGAGAATGCGTAGTCTCCACCTTTGAATTGCAGCGAGCCGGTGTCCTTGCCAGTCAAAGGCGGGAGCCCCTCGAATGAGTCGAACAGGAAAAACCGCGCTACGGTCTCGGGATTGTACCGGCGGTTCGCACGAATCGCGGCAATCGCCGAACGACCCGCGCCCACCCCGAACTCCAGGTAAGGGCCAGAGAGCTTGCTCTCGAGGATCCAAAACGCCGCAAGCGAGTGCACATCGACGCGACCGGACGCCGACCGCAGCGACGGCCATGATTCCGAGTAGGGCAATGGATCGAGAGCGTCGATGCGCATGTAGGTAGGGGCGACCATAGAGCTCCTCGGAGGAAGACCGCCACCTCAGCATGGATTGTGCCAAGCGCGCGAGGCGGATTGCTCGCTCGTCGGCTGAAGTAACTCCGCTGTTACTTCTGATCGTGAAAAAGTAACTGCATCATCATTTTACTAGAATCGCGGAAATTTTCGATCATTTCGTCGTGTTTTACCGATGAGAATGGTTGCGCGCCTACGCCGGAAAGCGTCTACTCCGACGGCCTCGGTCGAAGCGAGAGGACACACGATGAATTGGCAAAGTCGAAAACGCGCCGCGCAAGCGCCGGCGCTGGTCGCTGGCGCCCTCGGACTCTTCATGGCCTGCTCGATGGGCGAAGACGGTTCGACAAAAGACCCGCGCAGTACGGGCAGCGGGGGCAGTGGTTCGGGAGGGAGCGGTGGAACATCGACCACCGGGACGGGAGGAAGCTCCGGTCCTTCGGGCGCGGGCGGCAACTCCGGGATTGGCGGCAATTCTGGCTCCGGTGCCGGTGGCAATGGCGGCTCCGGCACTGGCGGCAATGCCGGCTCGGGAAACGGAGGCGCATCGGGCTCGGCGGGAGGTGCGGGGCGCGGGGGCGCATCGGGATCGAGCGGCGGCTCCGGAAGCGGCGGAAATTCGGGGAGCAGTGCAGGCACGTCCGGCGCCGGAGGTAGCGCGGGCCGCGCGGGTTCTGCGGGATCAGCCGGTAGCGCGGGAGGCGCGGGCGTGCCCGACGCCGGAGGGGGACCCGGATTGCCGGATGGCGGAACTCCGCCGACCATGATCCCGCCCGTCAAAGGCACGTGTCCGACTTTTCAGACGGGCGCCAACATGATGATCGTGAATGGCTTCACGATGAACGTGACGGCTTGGGTCGGAGCCAAGCCGCCGGCGGGATCGCCGCGCGGACCTCTCGTCATCTATTGGCACGGAACAGTGGAGACCGGTCAGACGGCGGTCAACGGGCTCGGTCAACCAGCCATCGACGAGATCGTGCGATTGGGCGGAATGGTCGCTGCACCGGAGAACACCAGCATGACCGGCCAGAACACCGGCAACGGAGTGTGGTTCACGGGCGATTTCGATTTCGCCGATCAGATCGTAGCGTGCGCAGTGCAGCAGCTCGACATCGACACGCGCCACATTCACACGGGCGGCTACAGCGCCGGGGGCCTGCAAACCGTTTACATGTGGTACTTGCGGTCCGGCTATCTCGCGAGCGCCATCAGCTTCTCGGGCGGAACGAACTCGCCCGTCCCGCCGGCGATGCAGGATCCTACCAACAAGGCGCCGGTTATCGTCGCCCACGGCGCGATGGGATCGGACGTTCTCATTTTGGACTTTGCCCAGGCGAGCGCGAACTGGGAAAACCTCATCAAACAAGCGGGCGGCTTTTATATCGATTGCAACGACGGTGGCGCGCACTTCAATGGATACACCCGGCTGACCGATCTCAATACCAGCACCTGGGCCTTCTTCAAAGCCCACCCGTTCAAAGGTTCTCCCGAGCCTTACACCGCGCTTCCCGCGACGTTCCCGAAATACTGCGCCATCAATGCGCCGGGAACGCCGCCCTGAAGCGAAGCGAACCCGGGTTCGCGTCATACGCCCTATTTGGGCGGCAAGACCAAGTTCGGAATCACGATGAACATCTCGTTCTCGCTGGTGACGCCGCTGGCGATGGCGCACGCGTCGCACCAGCCATCGCCCGCGCCGGGAGATGAATCGCAGCTGGCATTGTCGCTCGCCCCGGCGCAGGGTTGCGCCGTCTTTCCGCGGACGCAGGCGATCGGGCTGCAGCTCGTCTGGGCCGGCATCGTAGACGCGCGCGTGACCACGTTGACGTCGGGCGTTCCGTCGGCACGCACGCCGTTGTTGTAAGTTGCGCAATAATGCAAGGTTCGCTGGGTTGCATCGGCGGAATCGAAAAGCATCCCAGGTTCGAACTGTTTGTAGAGCGGATCGGAGTACACGAGGCTCTCGTAGATTTCGTCGCCGTTCGGGAGAGTCACCCAGAAGCGCTCGCCGCGTTTATGGGTATGCGACGTGAGGCGAATCATGCTTGCGCCCAGCGGAACGACATAGTCCGCGCACACCGGACTCTTGGTGAAGGGCGCGATACCGGTGGCCGCGAAAACATGAGCCGAAACGGCGACGAAAACCTCTTCGTTGCGAAGATCGCTCGTGTAAAGGACGTTGAGGCGACCGTGCATCTGGTGGTCTTCGCCCGTCAGATTGAATGCGTGAGAATTGTAATAGAGGATGCCTCGCAGCGGGATCTGGCGGTAGACGCCGTCGCGCGGTGGAAAGTACGTTTGCGGGGCCATCGCCGCACCGATTCCACCGCCGCTCGCGTCGACGGCGGCTTCCTTGGGCCCGTAGCCGATACAGGCCGTGCTCGCTTTGCTTTCGCTGGCGCACATTCCTTCGCCGCAAAATGCGATGTCGGTCGGTTCGCATTCGTCTCCCTGGCGGGCGCCGCCCTGACACCTCCACGTTCCGAACGACGGATCGTGCACGTAGTCGGGGCCGAGGCCGGTGTGCATGATGACGAGGTGATGGCTTTGCGGGTCTTGGCGCATCTGCAAGCCATTCGCGAAAAAGACGCCTTTTTGATCGTCTTTGAAGCGAGCCGGCACCCTGTCGGTAAAGTCGTAGTAGCCGGCGAAGCAGACCTCCTTCTCGGTGCGGGCCGCCAACGGATAAGGAGGCATCTCGAACTGAATGCCTTGCTCTGCGGCAGGCGGGTCAAGGGGCTTGATGGTCACCGGGGCGCCAGGCGGAAGGCAGGCATTGAGAAGGCCGGAAAGCGATTGGCCGCCATGATGACCGTCGTCGAGCACCGAGCCGTCTTTCGGCGCTCCACCTTCGATCCAGAGGTGCATTGCGGTGAGCTCGTCGCTGGTGAGCGATCCTCCATTCGGCATCGGGCTGCCGGAGATTTCCGATCGTTCGGGATAAAGCGCAGCCTGAAGCTTCTGGTAGAGATAGCTCCGCGAAGGAAGTCCCGGGTCGACCCGCTTCATCGAGCTGCCGACGGCCGGCACGTCGATGAGATTTTGGTAAGCCACCTCAGGGCGGAGATCGAGCTGTCCCTGTGCCTGACTGCCGTGGCACGCATCCTGGGTGCAGCCGCGCTTCTGAAAAATGACGGTCTGAATGGCGGCGTAAGTGCTGTCGAAGGACGCGCTGCACGCTCCGTCTCCCGGCGGCGTCGCCGCGTCGTCACGGCCCGCGCCGGCGTCGTCCGAGCTCCCGTTTCCCGGACCCGGCGTGGTTGCGGACGGTGATGCGTCGCTACAGCCAACGACGACGACCACAATCACGAAAAGCACGACGTCGCCTGCGAAGTCACGGAGTCTCTCGAACATAAGACCACCTCCACGAGCGCCTCTTATTGCAACGTTATGCACAGGGGTCCAGCAGCGGAATGCCTTGCGCGGGCCAACGAGTGACCCGTTCGGTCAGCTCGGGAGGGAGGACCCCGCCGCGCCGCTACACCTCGCTACGCGAGGCACGGCGTGCCACGCTGATGGCGATCGCGAGAAAGGCTCCTAGCGCGGCGAGCGTGAGAAGCCGATTCGGCACGACTGAAATGAGCGGTTCCGAATCGCCCCGAAACAGGCCGCGCCCGATTCCCAGCGACACGCAGTTATAGCCGCAGTGCAACATCGTCGACGCGAAGATGCCGCTCGTAACGAGCCGCACCGAACCGCACGCGAGCCCAAGGCACGTGGCCGAAGCGACGCGTACGATGCCCACGCTCCCTTTCATGTCGGCATGCATTGCGCCGAAAGCCGCTGCGGTGAGCACGACGGCGAGACAGCCCGCTACGATCTTGGCTCCGCTCCGCTCTGACAATGCCTCGTTCCGCGCGAATAGTGCCAGGGCACTCTGTTGGATGGCCCCGAACAGCGCCCCGCGGAACGCCAGCTCCTCGGCGACGGCGGCCAGAACAGCGGCCCACACCAAAGTGACCAGGAGCGGCGCCTCGGTCACCGCCCTTCCGAAAGCGCCGGCGTTCCTTCGACTGGCTCCCGCGCCTTCCCGCGCGAGTTCGGCGACGAGGGAGGGTTCGGCGATCTTGATGGCGAGGAAGGATGCTGCGACGAACACCGCCGGCGCCAGCATCGCGGCGAGCGCGAGATCCCAGCCGGAGGGCATCTTCGCGCCGAGAGCCTCGCCCATGTGCGTGAACGCAAGACGCGCTGCGCCGAGCCCGACGAGCGTTGTCACGACTTGGCAAACCATGCTGTACGCAGGAAGGGACAGCGAATCGAGAATGACGTCGGGTAAGGCTCTCCAAAGGAGGTCGGGCAGAACGCGCCCGATCAGCAGCCAGAGAGCGGCAACCGCCACCATCTTGAAAGCGTTCGCCCCTCCACGCACCCTACGCTTTATAGCGGAGCTGCGACGGATCGTCGCGATTCTGAATCGTTTCACGTTGCGCGCCGATACGCGCCACCGCTTGGCGCTTCCGGCGCACCGGAATACCCAGTCTCGATGACGTCGAATGGGCAAAGGCGCACTCGCCTTGGAATGGCTTCCCGCGCCTTGGCTTTAGGTTTCGCAATGACGGCGGCGTACCTTCTTTTTTGGCCCGTGCCGATCGAGCCGGAGTCATGGACGCCTCCGCGCGCGCCTCTTGCTTCTGCCAACTCCGCGCTCGCCGGCGTCGAGTTGCTCGAGGCGTCGCTGCCAGCGCCGGAGGCGCCCACGTTCGATGCCGAGGGGCGCATCGTTGCGGGTCTTCTCGACGGTCGCATCGTACGATTTACGCCTAGTGGGCACGATCTCACCGTCCTTGCCCAAACCGGCGGGCGCCCGCTCGGATTGAAATACGATCCCGATGGGCGCCTCATCGTGGCCGACGCCCAGCGCGGCCTGCTCGCGATTGGGGCTCCGGGAACGGTCGAAACGCTGGCTACCGAGCATGACGGCCAACCATTGCGTCTCGTCGACGACGTCGATGTCGGCAAAGACGGAGCCGTTTACTTCTCCAATGCGACGGCGCGCTGGCCGCTCGATCGGTACAAGATGGACGTCATCGAGCACCGTCCGTCGGGTCGGCTCTTCGTGTACCGGCCCGATCGCGGCCTCCAGCTGGTGCTCGGCGGGCTTTATTTCGCGAACGGCGTCGCCCTTGCTCCCGATGAGTCGTACGTGCTCGTCGCCGAGACGATGAGCTATCGAATTCGGCGAATCTTCCTGAGCGGTCCACGCGCGGGCGAGAACGACGTGTTCGTCGACAATCTGCCCGGGTTTCCCGACAACATCAGATGGTCGCCCGCGCGGCGCGCATTCTGGATCGCGCTCGTCGCGCCTCGCGAGCCGGCCATTGATGCGCTCGGACGTGGCCGTTCGTGCGAAAAGTGCTCGCGCGCCTGCCCGAGCTGCTTCAACTGGCCCCCAAGCGCCATGCGTGGGCTCTTGCGGTCGACGAGGAAGGTCGCACTGTGGCCAATGTGCAGGACGCGTCGCCTGCGTCTTACTCGCCTCTGACCAGTGTCATCGAGCGCGACGGCTTTCTCTATTTCGGCTCCTTCGTTCACTACGGCGTGGGCCGCGTACGCGCCCCCTGATGAAATCGTCGATGGTCAGCGGGTTCGGCTGGCGTGGTCGTTGACCGCATTGACAGCGCTGGCTTACGGCGTGAAGACGTCGGCTATGAATAAGCCCGTATGCGTGATCGTCGGGGTGGGTCCGGGAAACGGTGCGGCGTTTGCGCGTCGTTTTTCCGAAGGAGGATTCGCAGTCGCGCTCTTGGCGCGAAAACCCGAGCTGACGAATCAGCTCGCTGCCGAGCTACCGGACGCCCGGGCCTACGCGTGCGACGTCACCGATACTTCGTCGATCGAGCGTACCTTCGGCGCCATTCGGCAGGACCTCGGAGAAGTCGAGGTGCTCGTTTACAACGCCGGCTCGGGCACCTGGGGCACCGTCGAAGAGGTGGCGGTGCGCGATTTCGAGCTCGCGATGCGCGTCAACGCGAGTGGTCTCTTGGTCTCGGCGCAAGCCGTGATTCCCGCGATGAAAGCCAAAAAGAAGGGGAGCATTGTCGTCATCGGCGCGACAGCATCGCGGCGCGGCGGCGCGAAAACAGCGGCCTTCGCCCCGGGCAAAGCCGCGCAGCGCAGCCTTGCCGAATCGATGGCCCGCCATCTGTGGCCCGCCGGCATTCACGTATCGCTCATCGTCATCGACGGCGTCATCGACATTCCCAGCACGCGCGCGCGCATGAAAGACAAGCCGGACGCCTTCTTTCTGCGGCCAGCCGACATCGCGGAAACGGCCTTTCACTTGTCGGCCCAGGCGCCCTCGGCGTGGTCCTTCGAGGTCGAAGCAAGGCCGTTCGGCGAAACGTGGTGACCCGGTCGCCGCGATAAAGAGCGAGCCAGCCCCCGCTTGCGCAAGGGCCGGCTCGTTCCTTTTCATCGCGCCGCTCTTATCGCGTGACGATGACGTTCCGCTCTCGTCTCCGCAGATTCAGCGGAGGGCTCTGACGAACGCGGGGTTGGCCCGCAGGGCGGAGAGCGCCGCGCGGCGATTCACGGCGACCCGCGCCTGAAGCTGAAACTGCTCGAAGGGCACTTCTTGTTTGCACGCCGTTCCTGCCGCGGGCACGGCGCCCTGGTTGAGATACGCCTCGACCGCGGCGTCGATGCACGCCGAGTTACCGCCGTAGGCCGTGTGACCATCGCCTTGCATCGTCAAGAGCCGCGCATTGCGCAGCTGCGCCACGAGGCGAATCGCCTCTCGGTACGGCGTCGCCGGATCGTAAGTCGTGCCGACGACGAGAATCGTTGGAGACGATGCGGAAGTGCGGAAGGGGCCGCGGAATACGCCTTGCGCGTGAACCGGAAAGAGACCGAGCGGCAGCTCCGAGTAGCCCGTGTTCCAATAAGCGTGGTCGAACATGGCCCACGATGCCTTGCCCGCGTCGAGGTAAGTCTCGACGTCGGACGACGTGTACCGCTGTTCGATGGCGCTGAGGGCAAAGTAGCGGTCCAAACCCGGGTCGTAGGAACCATCCGGGTTACGCCCGTACGAACCGTTCGAGCGCTGCCGAACGAGCGTACCGTCCCCGTCCCGCGCGGCGACCAAAGCCTGCGCGAGCGCCGGCCAGAGTTGCTTCGCATAGATGGCATTGCTGGCCACCCAGATGATGTCGTCGCCATCGACCGGCCGAGGGTCATCCCCCGCCGCCGCTATGGGAGCGGCGTTGGCGCGTGCGACCAGATCGTCGAACGCTGCATGCGGGTCGGTTCCGCCGAACCCGAGGCAAGCCGTCTGATTGGCGGCGCAGGCCTCGAAGAAGCGGTCGAGCGCGCGTTCGAAGCCGGCCGTCTGCACGAGCAGATGCTCGGAAGGCCGGTTGATGTATTGATCGGCATCGAGAGCGCCGTCGAGGACGAGCGCGCGGTAATTCCCGGGGAAGAGGCTTGCATAAGTCGCTCCGAGGAACGTTCCGAACGAGAAGCCGAGGTAGGAGAGCTTTGCGTCTCCCACTGCGGCTCGCAGCGTATCCATGTCGCGCGCGCCGTTGGCCGTCGAGGCATAGCGCAGGGTCGTCTCGGAATTGTTGCGAACGCAAGCATCGACCAAGTTGCGAGCGCGCGCTGCGAAACCCTGCAGGCGCTCGGGGGTCGTGAAGGGCTGCGCGTAAATCCCCTGCGTTTCCTGGTTCAGCTGGCAGTCGATGGGCGATTCGCTTTGCCCGACGCCGCGCGGGTCGAAGCCGACGATGTCGAACCGCTCATTCAGTGATTCGAAGAGCAACGCTCCGAAGGCCTGCAAGCTGTCGACGGCCGTGCCGCCCGGCCCGCCGAAGTTCACGAACAGCGAGCCGATGCGCTGCGCAGCATTGCGAGCCGGTAGACGCGTGACGGCCAGATTCGTCTTGGGGCCTCGCGGATGCGAGTAGTCGCGCGGCACCGCCGCCGTGGCACATTGGAAACCGTCGGCGCAATCCGTCCAAGCCAGCACCGGAATGGGCACAGCCCCTGCGATTTCGAGGCTGTTTGGTTCAGGATTGGATCGATCCACCTCCGCTTGGAGCGCGCCCCGATCCTCGGCGGCGCGAACTCCATCGCTCTGCGCATTTTGCGCAGCGGAGGCCGTATTCTGGTCGTTCGATGCGTGCGCGCCGTCGGGATTGGCGTCGCTGCCGCATCCAATCGTCGGCAGTGTAAACGCGGCAAGTATGGACAACAGGGATGTCAGGCGGGAATTGAGGGTGACCACGTGGGCCTCCTTCGGTGAGGGTGTGAACGGCGTGGGCGAAGATGCAGCGGTGCGCAGTGGAACGGAAAGCGACGAAGGGAAATGGAGCGGATGACTTGCGATGGCCCAATAGGTCGTCGTGGGCCGCTGGGTGCGGCCAAGTCTAGCGGGCGAGGATCACCGCGATCCTCGCCAAACGCAAGGAGCGATAGGTCCCCCGTGGCGTGTGGCGATTTGCCACCCGCTGCGCTCGGCCACGTTCGTAGTCGCGGCGAGGGCCTCGAGTTGTACACCCGCGCGTATCCGTCGATCGCGCCGACAGATCTCGCCGCCCCGGTCAGGTTTACACCGCTCGAGGTAGGTGGCATCGTACCGTCGGTCAACCATGCGGACCGGGTTTCACGCGCAGGCACGCGCCGCCAACGTCCGCGCGACTTACGCAACATGAGAGTTCTCCCGACCTCCATCGTCGTTCTCGGATGGACGTTCGCTGCATGCACAACCGATGTTGGCGTTCCTTCTTCCGACGCCGGCGGGACGGACGCACTCGTGCAGAAGGAGGTCGGCGCAAGCGACGACGTCAGTAGCGATGTGTCCCTCGATACGGACCCTCCCATCGACGTTGCCGTCATCGACGCCGCCGTCGGAGAGGAGCGCCGATTCGACGCCGTCGCGGAAGACGTCGTGCGCGACGCGTCACGAAATGACGGCTCGATCAGCGACGCTGGAGCGCGCGACGCGGTCCAACCCGATCGCCTCGAGGTGGACGGCGGCGCGCTCGACGCAGCGCTCGTCGATGCACCGATGGGCGATCGAAGTCCGGCGGACGCTGGCTGCGTTCTCGAGAACGACCAAGCGTTCTGCGCGCGGCTCGGCAAAAATTGCGAGACGGTGACCGAAACCGACAGCTGCGGGGCGTTGCGCACCGCGAATTGTGGAAGCTGCGCCGCCGCGATGGGGTGCGTAGATCGCGTCTGCAAAACGCCCGTATGCAGCTCGTTCACTTATTCGTCCGTCGTCTTTTCACCGTTCAGTCTGTCGGGCAGCTCCGACTTCGCGATAGCCACGAGCGCCGGCGGGGAAAGCGTCGTTTATGCGCAATCGCCCGGGCCGGACTGCGCGACGTCGACCGTCTACGTCGCCGACGAGATCACGCCGGGGAGTCGGACGTACACGTCGCGGTCCTTGACGTCGTGGCTCGACGCCAACAGCGTCGCTGCGCAAGCGCTTACGGGCGACGGCCTCGGCTTGATCACGCTTACGAGGGACTTCCATACGTTCCAATTGGCGCGGCGGTCCGCTTTGCAGCTCCTCGATTTCGACGCTCCTTCGGCGATCGATTTCAAAGCGGTCAACGCCATGTTGGCCGGCACGACGGGCAACTTGCGCGGCGCCGTGATCTCCGCTGACGGACTGGAGTTTTGTTTCACCATTTTCGCCGCCAGCGCGGCGATGGACGGCATCTACTGCTCGACCCGAGCGGCGACGAGCTCGCGGTTCGCGACGGGATCACGCCTCATCGGGGTGGACGCCTCCTACACGGACGTGACGGGAATTTCTTCGGACCGTCTCGCGTTGTTCGTGTTCAAACCTTGGGCGGGATTCGTTTTTACGCGCGGCAGTACCACCGCCGAGTTCTCCAACCCCAACGCCCCCAACGCGCCTCCCCAGCTGGCCGGCTGGCAACACAAACCTCTCGCAGACTGCGCTACAGTGCTAGCCACCAATGCCGTTGGAGGCGGGTGCGGGTTTGAAGACATCGTGTTTCAGACTCGCCGATAGTGACTCTCCTATTTCCCTCCCGGATTCGAGCAGTTCTCGCCGCCATGGCGCTCTGCGTTTGCCTCGCCGCATCGAGCGGCTGCTCGGGCTCAAAGTCGCCCGTCGTCGCGACTCCAGCCGAAAAGCATCGTAAGAATGCCTCCAAGGCACCGTACGCGGGGACGGTCAACGTGCCGCAACGCCGGGCCGTGCGGGGAGACGAAATGACGCCCCCAATCGCGCAGCGCGCGAGGGAGATCTTGGACGAACAGCGCGATGTCGCGTTTGGCACCGAAGTGCCGTTCGAAGTCGACGGTCAATCTTACATCGGACGAATCGAAGAGCATTACCACGAGCTTGGTGGACCGCGAAGGCCGTGGGGGCGTCATCGCGGCGTCACCGTTTGTCATGCCGGGTGAAACTTCGCCGTCCGCTCTACCTCGGCGTTCCT
>DATHEQ010000418.1:0-3936 GCA_035318505.1 Polyangiaceae bacterium
GCCATGGCTACGTCCCGTTCCGGCTTCCCGAGGTCGGCGAAACCATCGAGCTCCCGGCGGCCGATATGCGCGAGGTTCTTTTCGGATGACCTCCGGCCCGGTGTTACCTTGCGTCGTGCAAGAAGCGAGAGCCCGAAGAGCCTCATGAGCGCCCAGCACGTCTGCAACGTCTGCGACCCCGACGGGGTCCCCATCGCCAACGCCGAGACGGCGGTGGTGAGGCCCAACATTCGCCGACTGCAGAGCGAGCGCTTTCACGTCTGGCGCTGTCCGCGCTGTCACAGTATCCACGCCGAGGAAGAAGTCGATCTCGACGCGTATTATCGCGATTACCCGTTTCTCTCGTTGCAAATGGATTGGCGCGTGCGCGCCATGTACGCCAATCAGTTGTCGCGCTTGAAATCAGCAGGGTTACAGCGCGACGCTCATATTCTCGACTACGGCTGCGGCGCGGGAAAGTTCGTCCACTACCTGCGCTCGCGCGGTTATGCGAATGCGACGGGCTACGACGCTTATTCGTCTGAGTTCGGCGACCCCGCGGTGCTCGACCGACGTTACGGCTGCATCGTTTCACAAGACGTCATCGAGCACGTCCCTGCGCCCTGGGACCTCTTGCGTACGTTCCACAGGCTGGCGACGCATGACGCCATCATCGCCATCGGCACGCCCGACGCCGACGCCATCGACCTCACGCGCACCGACGATTTCATCCATCCTCTGCATCAGCCGTTTCACCGCCACATCCTGTCGACGCGGGCGCTCCTCGAAGCGGGCCACAAGATCGGCTGGCGGCTCTTTCGCTACCACCCGACGATGTACGCGAACACGCTGGTGCCCTTCATCAACTCGCGCTTCGTGCTCCATTTCATGAAATGTGGCGACGACACCATCGACGTCGTGTTCGGACCGATCAACCTCGCCAATGCCAAGATTTGGACATTGCCGACGCTCTACTACGGGCTCTTCGGCTATTTCCACGCGCCGCATACCGACGTCATGGCGGTGTTCCACGCGCCGTGAAGGCGCGAATGGCGATGCGCTACCGACAAGTCGCCGGCGTCGGCAGCGTGCATTTGCTCGCAACGCAGCGGGCGGGGGGCATGCAGTGCGTGCCCGTGTCGGCGGTGCTGCAGGACGCGCCGTCCGCGCCAACGGCCGAGCATTGGCCGGCGAGCGACGCGCTGCACGTCCCTGAGGCGGGACAAACACCGACGCTGGTCGGAATGATCGAATTGGCGCCGCAATTGCCACCCGCCGTGGCGAGCGTCAGCGCGATGCATCTGCTGTTGGTCGGGTTGCAGCCGACTTGATGACCAATATCGCATTGCTCGTGCCCGACGCACGAGTCGCCGACCTTGCCTGCGACGGGTTTGACGCAGCTCGTCTTGCCGGCGGGGCAAACGGTGTTGGTGCTCACGCTGCACGAGCTTTGTACGCACGGATCGCCCGCCATCGTCGCGGGTTGGCAGGTTCCGCACACGGCGGTCGGTGCGCGCGCACAGAAGGTCGATGCGCACTGCGCGTCGTCGCCGCACGGCCCCCCTTGGGCGACGGTGCCGGCGCCGATGGCGCACGCGGTTCCAAGATCGCCGGACAAGAACGTCGGGCAGGCGAGTGCGCCCATCGATTGCGCACAGGCGCTCGTGCGGGCCGGCGTGGCGCTCGTGCCCGTGACACCGAAGTTGGGAACGCAGTTCAGAATCCAGCGCTGCTTGCAAGTCGCGAGATCGCCATAAGCTACGCTCATCACGAACGTCGAGCAGGTCTGCAACTTCGCGCAGTAGGCGTCGGCGAATGCGGTGCACGCTTGCTGCCCATCGCCGCCGGCGTCGGTGCCGGTCGATGCGTCCGGCGGGGCTGTGCCGCCAGTTCCGCCGCCCCCCGCGCCGGCTCCCGAGCTGCCGCCACCGCCTTTTCCTGCGGTGCCCGTTCCGCCTTCGGGGCTGCCCGCGCTGCCGCCCGAGCCGACCGATCCGGCGCTGCCGCCGCCGCTCCCTGCGGTGCCGCCGCCGCCAACCCCTGCACCGCCGCTCCCCGCTCCGCCGCGCCCGCCGCTGCCGCCGCTGCCGCCGCCGGTTCCCGTCATCGACGCGCCGCCCGCTCCGCCCTGACCTCCCGTGGCGCCTCCCGAACCCGAGATGCCGCCGGTGCTCGAAGCTCCCGCCCCGCCCTTGCCCGTGGATCCACCTCGATTGCCGCCGGTCGTGGACGTTCCCGGGTCCGAACAAGCGATGGCCGCTCCAGCCAGAAGAACAAACCAGCCTTTCATGAGGGGAACTCCTAATTTCAATGCTTCGGTGGTTCGCTAGGAACGATTACGGTCTCGGGATTCCGGTGAAGCGCCCGTGATGTTTGCGGCGCCCCGCCGAGGGCGCATCGCGCCGGGAGATGCCGCTGCATGGCGATTCAATCCTATAGCGCATCTCCGGTTCATTCCGCGTACCTGTCTCATCGATACTTCCGTTTTCTTCTGCACGACCGCATCGAACGGATGACAGTCGTGTCACGCGCCCTTCTCACGTATCGCGGCGGAAGAAGGATCCAATGATGTTGTCGAAAAGCATCTTCACGAAATCTCTTCTCGGAAAGACGAGCGTCTCCCCGACGGCCGGAGGGGCACAGGGGACGCAAGCGTCGCCATTCCACCTGAGCCAGAGGTACCCGCGCGCCTCGAGCGGATCGAGGAATTCGAAGTCGGCCGTGGCGGGCGTTCCGTTCGGCGTAAGTGGTCCGATCGTCACTGTCATGTCGGCGAGCGCGATGCGCTCGCCACTTCGCAAAGGATTGCGCTGGCTTCGGTAAAGCCAGTCAGTCCACTGCGAGAAGAATCCCTCTGCCGGGCGAACGCGAAGTACCCGTTCGGAAAGGCGCGTGATGGTGAGCTCCGAATGGGCGGGGGCGAGCCATCGTACATGCTCTGGAACCTTCGCTCCGCGCGTCGCCAAAGTCAGTGCCAAGTAGCTCGAGAGCACGTTGGCCGGCGTATTGAGCACGACCACTGTGCGCGGCGAGGCGTCCGCCGCTTGTACGGCGTCAGCGGCAAAATCCGCGAGACGGCCCACGGCTTCCATGGAGTGCGCTCGGAATGGGAGCATCAGCGGAGCCGCCACGACGCGACGGAGGAAGAGACCGGCCAAAGCGATGCCGACGACGGCGCGCCATTTCCCCAACGTCGCAAAGGGTGGCTGCTTCTCGACGAATGCCGATATCGCTTGGGCCAAGAGCGCCATGGCGCCGACCCCGGCCAAGAGCAGCAGACGATCGCCGGGGATCGACGACGCGCTCGGAACGAGCGACCCGACCGCGCCCGCCGCCCAGAACCGCGCCCGCGCGTCACTCTTCAGCAGAGGAAAAAGCAAGACGGCGAGCACGGCACACGTCACGAACGCCGCCGCGATGAGGGTGGGCACCGCTTCACTCGGTGACCAGAACCAAAGGTCCGCGCTGAAAATCCCGAACTGTCCCTGGATGAGCATCGCCAGTTGCTCGGGGAGGCGCGCGAGAAACGCAGCCGGTTCGCGGCCCGGGTCGAGGTAGGCGTCCGATCCCTGGGCGCCGTAGCCGAGCCACTGGTACGCCGCGCGCCACACCACGATGATCGACGCGTACGGCAGGCAGGACAGCAAGCGCGATTTGCGATCCGCCCGATCGATGAACAGTGCATACGCACCGATGTAAGCGCACGCGCCGATCGCGGCTTCGCCGGCGAGAAGGCCCATCGCGAAGGCGCCGAACGCAACAACGCCGGCGCGTCCCGACCTCTGGCCCCGCCATCGATCATGGAAGAGCAGCGCCACGAGACCAAGGGCGCTCGCCAAGAAGGCGTTGCGATTGGCAATCCACGAAACCGTGGCGCCATGCGTATCGTCAATCGCATAGAGCAGGAACGCGGCCCCTGCGAGCCACGCCGGCTCGACGAAACGTCGGTACACCGCG
>DATHEQ010000419.1:0-5919 GCA_035318505.1 Polyangiaceae bacterium
ACTGGGTTCTGCGATCCCGCGCCCAGACGGTCGCTGCGCTCATTGCATTCGTAAGCTTGTTCATCGTCGGATTCATGCCGCTCTTTGGCGGCCCGGGGTACGAGGTCGCGCTCGCCGCGGGTCTCATTTTGCCCACGCTCGTGGCCATCGCCACGGCGTTCGACGCCATGCGCCGCCGCACGGGGCCGTTCGAATCGCTCTCGCGCGGCGTGGCGGCCGGAACGCTGCTCGCTGTGGTGGGCTACGTCACGGTGATCATCCACGGTCTCAGGGTCGGTTTTTGCGACGCCGCTGGCGGTACGGCCATGTACGCGCTCGGCCCGCTCTTCGGCGCCGTCATCGGCGGAGCATGGGGCGCCCTGGTGGGGGAGCTCCTGCTCCCGATACAGCGCCCGTCGCTCCGCATCGCACTTGCCATCGTGGGCGGCGCGCTCGGGCCTTTCATCAGCATCTTGCTCAGCGTCTGGCGCTTCTACAGCACGCCCGCCATCTTCGCCTTCGACCCCTTCTTCGGGTTTTTCTCGGGCACGCTCTACGACACGGTCGTCGAAGCCACCATCCCGCTTCTCACTTACCGTCTCGGCTCGTCCCTCACGCTCATCGCGGCCGGCGTATTCGCGGCGCATCTCGTGCACAGCGACGACGGCAAGCTGGCGCTGCGCTCGCTTCATCGGCCGGGGCTCCCGCTGCTCGGCGCGGCGTGCGCTTCGGCGAGTCTCGTGTTGACGCTGGAAGGGTCGCGACTCGGGCACTGGCAAACCGCCGCCACGATCGAGCGCGATCTCGGCGCGCGCATCGCCGGCACCCGCTGCGACGTCATCTACTCGCGCACGATGCGCACCGAGGAAGCTCGACTCTTCGCGCGCGATTGCGACGAGCAGGTGCCGGCGATCGAGCGGTACTTCGAGGTCGCCAATACCGGTCGCGTGAGCGCCTACCTTTTTCGCAGCCCGGCGGACAAGCGGCGGCTCATGGGAGCCGGGGATACTTTCATCGCCAAGCCATGGCGGCGCGAAGTTTACTTGCAAGCCGCCGGCTACCCGCACCCCGTGCTCGGGCACGAGATTGCCCACGTGGTGGCGGGCTTTTTCGCGCCGGCGCCATTTCACATCGCCGGCCGGTGGCGAGGCATCAAGGCCAATCCGGGACTCATCGAGGGCGTCGCGGTGGCGGCGTCCTCCGAGGACGATCCGCTGACCCCCGCCGAGTGGTCGCGGGCCATGCTCGATCTTCGCATCTTGCCTTCGCTCTTGCCCCTCTTTTCCTTCGATTTCCTGGGCGAGAACGCCTCGAAGTCGTACACGGTAGCGGGCTCGTTCGTTCGTTTCGTGAAGGCGAAATTCGGCACGGCCACGCTGCGCGCCTGGTACGGCGGCGCGGCGCTCCCCGACCTCACGCACAAGCCATGGGACGTCATGGAAGGGGAGTGGCGCGCCACGCTGGCACAAGTGAAGGTGCCCGAGCCGGCCGAGGCCGTGGCGCGGGCTCGCTTCGATCGCCCCGCCCTCTGGGGGCGGCGCTGTCCCCACACCGTCGATCTCTTTCGCAAAGAGGCAGAACGTTCGGTCGAAAAAGGGGACTATCTCCAGGCACGGCGCACCTACGAAGACCTCTTGCAGCTCGATCCCCGCGATGACTACGCCAGGCTCGCCATCGCGGGATGCCTCTTGCGACGCGACGAGAAGCTGGAGGCCAAGAAGCTGCTCGCTTCGATTCTTGCCGACGAGGGCGCCTCGCGTTTGGCGCAAAATCGCGCCCTGTCGCAGCTGGCCGATCTCGACCTCGAGAGCGGTGACTACGATCGCGCCGCTCAGCGCTACGGACAGCTCGCGTCGCGATCGTTCGACGAGGATTCTCTTCGTACCATCGAGGTCAAAGTGGGGGCGCTCTCCGATCCGCGCGCGCGCCGCGCGATCGCCGCTTTTCTCGTGGGTTCCCCCGAGCGCGGCGTCGACGCCATGACCGCGGGCGCGTTGCTCGGCTCCTGGGCGGCCGAAGATCCGACGGACGGGCTCCCCGAGTACCTGCTCGGCAAGGACCTCTCGAACCGCGGGCTCTTTCCGGAAGCGGCGGAACGACTCGATCGCGCCCTCGCCAAGCGGCTGTCACCAGGGCGGGTGCTGCGTGAAGCGTTGCGCCAGCGAACCATCGTCGCCTGCGCCCTCGGCGACGCGCAGGCGGCGCGCAAGGCCTACGACATCTGGATCGACAAGGGCGCGGAGCCTTTCACCGCGCGGCGCGAGGCGCTGCAACGGCTGCTCGAGAGGTGCACGGGAGGCCCGGCGCGTTGAGCCGCCGTGCCATTGCCGGCGTCACTCCGAGCCGGGCGGCCCGTCGCTCAACGTGATCGGAATCCACAGCGCGCGTGCTTGCGACATCGGACCGCGCCGCGAATAGCCGGCCAAACCGAAGAGAACGTTCCACCAGTGCCCATCGGGCGTTTCTCCATAGGAGAACGCCGGGAAGATGTGCACTTCCCAGTCGAGCCCGGTACTCAGCTTTCGCTCGTGGTAATAGGTGTTGCCCGCCAAAAGCGAGACCGTCGTGTCGTCGGCAAAGCGCCAGTAGAGCGGAAATGCCACCGTCGTGCGCGAATGTGGCGAGGCGAAGTCCCAGAAGAACGGCGCCACCACGGTGTGCGTCGTCTCGTAGGTGCGCCCCACGTAGACGAAGGGATGGATGTTCGTCGCCCACCCCTGGATGTCGTGGGTGTGCTGCACGAAGGGCGTCACCCAGGTGGTTTCGCTCAAGCCGAACCGCTTGAAGTGAGCGAAGAGGGGAAAGACGCCGATGTCGTTGTTGCGCGGGCTGGTCGAGCGATAGAAAAATGGAAAGAGAAGCGTACTCGAAAGACCGATATCCGGATCTTCCCAATGCCAGAAGAGCGGCGTCACCATGTCGAGCGACGTGCGTCCGCGGTAGCGCGCGAAGAGCCACGTCGCGAAGGTCGATTCGCCTTTTTCGCCGCGGGCGAGCAGGAAGAGCGGATTGATGAAGAGCCGCGAGTTGCCTTGGTAGCCGTAATGGAAGAGCGGAAAGATGGTGACGTGATCTTCGTTTTTTCCCCAGCTGTGCCAGAAGAACGGAAAGAAATTGAAAGCGTCGATCTCTTTGGTGTGCCGCCAGATGAACGGGCCCCAAATGTTGGTCGACGAGTCGTCGATTTCGCTATATCGAAAATAGTGGAGCAGGGGAGGGACGAACTCGTAGCGCGAGCGCTCGCTTTTGCCGGCGAAAAAGAAGGGCGGCACGCCGTAATCGATGTCCGAGGCGCGCCCGGGTGCACACGACGAAGCGCCGTCCCACGAGCAATAGTAAGGCCCGATGAGATTGAAGCCGCCCTTGTCGTCGTGGTGCGTAAACGTGAGAAGCGGCGGGATGTGGAGGTAACCGCCTTTGGCGCGCGATCCGCTGAAGACGAGCGGCGCGAGCCAATTGTCGTGCTCCCCTGGAGCCTCGCGATGCATGAACGGACCGACGACCGTGGTGCGCGTCTGCTCGTCCCGCAGGTTCCAAAACAGCGGAAAAACAACGTCGGCGTCGTGCTTTTCGCTGCGGCGATTGAAGTAGAGCAGCCCGAAGAGTGAAGCGCGGTCCTTCGGTTGTTGGCGCTCCATCCACACCGGGAACACGGTCTTGAAGCTGTATTGCCCGCTCGTCTCGGAATAGTAGGGCGGGATCACCAGGCGTCGCAGCCTCGGCCCGCGTCCCCGCTCGATATCGTGCTCCGCGTCGCTGCCGATCTGCTTTCGGATCTCCGGCGAAATCTCGAGGGGGTCGACGGGGAGTGACGGCTCGGTGCCGCCGAACTGCATGTTTTCGTCGCTAGCGCCCGATGCGGCGTGGGTGACCGGCTCGTTCGCCTTCGGCGGCGGCGGCGCTTTGGATCGTGGCGCTGGAGCTTGTTGCCCCATTCCACCCCCCGGAAATCCCTGCGCGTGCGCCGTTCGTACGCCTCCCGTGAGGCAGGCGACGAGCACGACGGGAACGAAGAACCGGCGGAGGATCTCGATCATGCCCCCCCGGGCGGGCGCGAAGATCGAATGCGATCGGCGAGGATGCGCGCCACGTCCGTTCGAGAGAGATCTTCCTGACTGTGCGCAGCGAGATCCTTCACCTGGACGGTGCCTTGCTTCATCTCTGTCTCCCCCACCACGATGCAATAGGTCGCCGTCACGGCGTTGGCGCGTCTCAGCATGCTTTTGAGAGACGTCTGTCGCCCGTCGACGTCCGCCGCGATGCCGTATCCACGCAGGCTCCGCGCAATGCGCAGCGCTTCCGCCGTCGCCGCTTCGCCGAGCGGTGCCATGTACACGGATTTGCGCGCTGGCGGCTGTGTTTGCGGCATCGCCAAAAGGAGCCGCTCCAGCCCGAGCGCAAAGCCGATGGCCGGCGCGTCGGGCCCCCCGAGCTCGTGCACCATGCGGTCGTAACGACCGCCGCCCCCGAGCGCATTCTGTGATCCGAGCTCGCCCGAACCGCTGCGCAGCTCGAAGAGCGTACGCGTGTAGTAGTCGAATCCGCGCACGAGGCGCGCATCGACGATGTGCGGCGTCCCGAGCTCGTCGAGGTAACGACAGAGGCCGTCGAAATGCGCGCGATCGTCCGCCTCGAGCACGTCGAGCACCGACGGCGCACCCGCTACGATGGCTGCGTCGCGCGCGTCCTTGGAGTCGAGAATGCGGAGCGGGTTGGTGGTGAGACGGCGCTGCGAATCCTCACTCAACTCGGCCGTGTGCGGCGTGAGGTACGCGACGAGGAGGTCGCGGTAGCGGGCCCGCGTTCCCGCGCCGCCCAGCGTATTCACGTGCGCCGTGACATCGGTAATGCCGAGCTGACCCATCAAGCGTACGAGCATGTCGATCATCTCGGCGTCGACGGCGGGCCCCGCGTCGCCGAACACCTCGCACCCTGCCTGGTAAAACTGCCGGTAGCGACCCTTTTGAGGGCGCTCGGAGCGGAACATTGCGCCGAGGTAATACCATCGACTGAGCGGCTCTTTGGTGTGGATGTGATGCTCGACGTACGCCCTGGCGACCCCCGCCGTGCCCTCTGGGCGAAGCGTCAAAGCCTCACCGTGATGCTCGAACGAGTACATCTCCTTTTCGACGATGTCGCTGACCTCGCCGATCTGGCGTGCGAAGAGGGCCGTGGCCTCGACCAGCGGCGGCCGCACCTCTTCATAACCGTAGAGCTCCACCTGGGTCCGGAAGGTGTTCTCCAGACGGTGCCAGCGCACGATTTCATCGGGGAGGATGTCGTTCATCCCCTTGACGGCGCGAAGGTTCATTCGAGAGCCCCCGCTTATGGTCGGGCAAACCGTCCGGGTCAACCCGTTTCAGGCGTATGGCGAGCCCTCGGGTTCGGCGACTGCTGTGTCTCGGCGCGGCGCCTCGCTCCTCGTACCTGGCGGGACGGAAGTGAATGCCGGGCCCGAGGGCCGTCTGTGCTAGAGCGTTGGGGCTGCGGGATGCGTGTGGCGGCCGTTGATCTCGGGAAGGTACGTGTGGGGTTGGCCGTCTCGGATGAGCTCGGCTTGGTCGCGCATCCCCGCCCGTTTCTCACGGGGGGACAGCCGCGCAAGATCGTCGCCGCGCTCGTTCGGCTCGCGTCCGCTGAGGGGATCGAGCGTTTTCTCGTGGGTCTGCCGCTCGACCGACGTGGGGACGAGGGGCGCGAGGCAAGTCGTGCGCGCCGGTTTGCCCAGTCGCTCGCCGATGCGGCCGGGTGCGAGGTCGAGCTCGTGGACGAGAGGCTCTCGACGGTCGAAGCGACGCGAAGGTTGCGCGAGGGTGGCGTCTCCGCGCGCGAAGGCCGCAAACTCGTCGACGGCGTGGCCGCTGCAGTCCTTCTCCAGGCCTGGCTCGATCAGCGCCGAGAGGACCGCTCTTGAGCCGTCCCCCCGGTCGACCCCCGGTC
>DATHEQ010000420.1:0-13052 GCA_035318505.1 Polyangiaceae bacterium
CCTTTCGGCATGGTTTTCCCGGAGGCTGCGGCGCGGGGCCTGTTGCTAATCGGCCCCGATCATGGTGGCCCCTTCGAAATCATGGATGGCGGTCGGCTGGGGTGGCCTTGCGACCCGTTCTCACCCGAAGCACTGGGCGACGTTCTATTCGAAGTTAGCGGGCTCGCCGATGCGGACGTCGGTCAGCGGCGAGGGAAGGCGGATCGCGCGTGTCGTGATCGCTACAGTGAATCGGTGATCGGACCCCAGCTCTTGCGTGCTCTCGGTGAGCGGCGCTTCTCGAGCGCGGCCCGTGCCATATGAATTCGCCTCCCCACCACACCGAGGCCTCGTCGGCCCCCACCTTGGATGCCAAAGTTGCCCCTGCCATATCGGTCGAGAATAGGGAGTGAAGACCGGGTGCCACCTGTCGAGCGTGTGGGGATGCGCTGCGATTCTCTTTCGACGCGGAAGTCCTCGGTGACACGGCGGCCATCTTCCACAGTTGTGCGAGCTGCGATTCGTTGATGGTCCTCGAGCCGCACTGATTGGAGCGGTCGTACGCGACGATGCTGTATCCCGATCCGGACTCGGGCGCGTTGCGGCGAACCCTTTATGTGAATCGCTACGTCCGGCGCATGCGCGGGGTGGGGCTGCTTCCGCGCAGATGTCGCTCGCTCGACTACGGCAGGGGTCTCGGAATGCTGGTTGCTTCAACTCGATCGCAATGCGGTGGCCCGCGGGTTCGATCGATATGCACAGCCTCGGTTCGAGCAGCTCGAGTGCGGCAACGAGCTCCCTGACGGACCATTCGATCTCATTACCGCCGTCGAAGTCTTCGAACTTGCCCGATCCCCACCGAGGTCATGACCTCGCTTCGTGAGCGGCTTGCGCCCTCGGGCGTCGTGCTGAGAGCCGCCTTCGACTTAACAGTGACTTACACCTCACGCGTGGAGCGTTCGTTCGAACGAGGGACGGAGGTGGCTCGGATGTTTGTGCAAATCGTGCACGCAGTGGATGAATGCGTATTCCGACCAACCTGGGCGGCGGTTCCAGTCTGACGTGGGCAGCGAGTCCGGTGCACTTGGGCACGGAGTCGGAGCGAAGCGACGATCAGATGGTCAGGTTGAGGTTGGCTGGTCCTTGGAATCGAGCCCCTTCTTCTTGCGGATCGACGGTCCCTTGAGCCACAGCACATGAGCGTTGTGGACGAGGCGGTCGCAGATGGCGTCGGCGATAGTCGGATCGGCGAGCGCTTCGTGCCAACTTTTCGGCGGCACTTGCGAGGTGATCACCGTCGAGCTGTGGTCATAGCGATCTTCGAGTACTTCGAGGAGATCGCGCCGCTCGGTGTCCTTCATGGGCGCGATGAGGAAGTCATCGAGGACGAGAACGTCGAAGCGGGATATTCGCGCGAGCTCGGAGGTGTAGGAGCCGTCGGCCCGTGCAACGCCGAGATGATGGACGAGTCGGGGGACGCGGACGTAGAGCGCGCGGTAGCCATGCCGGCAGGCCGTTTGTGCGAGCGAAGCACCGAGGAAGCTTTTCCCGACGCCGGTGGCGCCGTGCACGATGATGTTCTGCTTGGCTTTGATCCACGGGCAGGCCGCGAGCGAGCGCAGGACGGACTTGTCGATTCCGCGGGCCGGGTCGGCGATCACTTCTTCGATGTTGGCTGCGATGGGGAGCTTGGCCTCCTTGGTGCGCCGCGCCACGCGCCGATTCTCGCGCTCGAGCCACTCTCGATCGACGAGCATGCCGAGCTTGTCTTCGAAGCTGAGGTCGTGGTTCTGTGGCGATTCGAGCATCTGGCGGAAGGCCTGTGCCATCGTGGCCAGACGCAGTTCGATGAGCTTCTGGATCGTTTCATCTACAATCATCCTGATTCCTCCTTTTCAAAATACGTGGGTCCTCGAACGTTCTCGTGATGCACGGGGGCGGAGACGGTGTCGTCGCTCGGAACAGGCGTTCTCTCGAGGTTATTGCGAAGGATGGCGACGACGCTGCGTCGCGTGGGGCCCATGGGTCCGGCGATGACGAGCGCACGCCGCATCGAGCCGATCGGCACCGAACGTTTTTGCATCACGGGTCAACGCGAGTACGCCGCGGAAGCCAAACTCGGGATTGCGGTAGCGGCCGAGGATGCACGCGACCACGCGCCCGACGGATGGCCCGATCGAGTCGGCCCATGCCTGCATCCGCGCCGGTGGCCACTTGCCGTAGTCGCGGTGGGACTTGGGTTTGTGCTCTTCGCACGTCGTGTACTTGCCCCTCGGGCCGAAGCAGCGTTCATGCGAGGCGACGCGCTCGCCGCCGTGAAGGATCTCCACCGTGCTTCGCGTCGCACGTAGGTACACTACCGCCCCGATGAGTTCGCAAGGCGCGCTGTAGTGTCGGTCGTCGTACGTGACGTGGTAGTCGACGTTGACCCTCGCCTTTTTCCAATGGCTGAGTTCATAGCGCCGCGCTGGTAGCGCATGCATGGCGGGGCGATCGATGCTCTCGAAGGCGGACCGTCGGCAGCCATCGAGCTTCTGGAACGGCCGCGCATTCAGATCTTCGAGCAGCTCGGCGATGGCTTCGTTGAGCTCGGCGAGGCGGAAGAACTTGCGATTGCGCAGGCGAGCCAAGATCCACCGCTGCGCAATTTGCACGCCGACCTCGACCTTGGCCTTGTCACGCGCTTTTCCCGGACGCGCGGGAATGATCGCCGTGTCGTAGTGGCGGGCAAATTCGAAGAACGCCGGATTGATCTCGGGGTCGTAGCGATCGGATTTGCCACCGCGCTCTTGAGCTGATCAGGCACGAGCATCTCCGGGACGGCGCCGAAGTACTCGAGGGCACGGATGGTCGAGCCGATGAAGTCGCCGAGGTTTTGCGTAAGCGTCGCCTCCGCGTACGTGTAGTTGCTCGCGCCGAGAACCATCACGTACAGCTCGACCTCGGTCACTTCGCCCGTCTGCGGATCGACGATCGCGGGCTTCTTGCCCGAGTAATCGAGGAAGCCCTTCTCGCCGGCGCGATGCGTCTGCCGCATCGGCATGTCGAGCTTCGCTCGCCACCCGTGGTAGAGGTCGCAAAATTGGCTGTATTGGTAGGGGCGCCGGCCGTCGTGCGCGTCGACGGCTGCTTGCTGATACTCGACGCAAAGTTGCTGCAGCGTCACGCCCGTTCGGCGCAGGTCCTTGTGCACCCAGGTGAAGTCGATCGGTGTTCGGCCGGGCGGCTCGTTACGGCCAATCTGTTTGAAGAGCCTCGCCTCGAGTTCGGCATCGCTCAGCGGCTCGGCCGTCGACCAGGTCATCCCCGCGCTTTCGGCCCGGCGCAAATACTCGCCGACCGATCCCTTCGACAAGCCCGTCGCCGATTGGATCTGCCGCTGCGAGCAGCCTTGCTCGTACTTCAGTCGCAATACTTCTCGGATCTTTCGCATGGTGTGTCGCGTCGACATCCGTTCGTCCCGCGCCCGGAAGTGCGAGAGAGCGGCGTAGGTTGCGACCACCGGGTCGTCGCCGCGCCCGAGGCCCGTGCGGGCTGGCCGTGCGCCAGCCGCGACTGGACCTCAGCTCCGGCCGGCGCCCAAGTCCGCCGGAACAGCTGCCCAGGTCACCGGAATCAGTGCCCAGGTGCTCCGGAATCGGTGCCCAGGTCGTCCGGAATCAGTGCCCAGGTGTTGCCGGAATCGGTGCCCAGGTGTCAGCGGAACGGGTGCCCAAGTCGCGCCGGAATACGCAGATGAAGGCGAATTCGGCCTCGCTGGGCCATTCGACGTTGGTTGAGGACGCTCGGCGCGGTCTCGCTATTCCTTCTCCTGCCGGACTGCCAGCAAGGTTATTCAGCGCCGGTCACCCTCTGCGACGAATGGTGTGCCGCGCATGATCGCACCCGGTGCGCTCACGAGGATCCGGCCGAGTGCGTCGTGGTGTGCGAGCGCCAACGCAGCGCCGACATCGAGAATGGCGGACCACCAGGCATGTGCGACGGGTCACGGCGCGCGGTGATCGATTGCGTCGACACGTTGCCTGACTCGGTGTTCGACTGCGCCGAATTCTGGCCCGCTCGGCTCGGGCGGATGTGCCAGCATGAGAGGTGTCAACGGCCACGAAGAACTGACCCACTGTCGCCACCAGGAATTGACCCACCCTGGCGGCGCAGCGAGCCCTCACGGCGAGGGGGACGGCACCTCCGAGTCTGCGTCTTTGCGCTTTGCGGTAGTGCGACGCGGTCGCCTGGACCGCGGGTGACGCAAACGTCGGCGTGTTGAGCGCGACGGTCGAGAAGGGCGGCGGTGAGCTTGTCGTCGCCGAAGACGCGGTTCCACTCGCTAAAGGCGAGGTTGGAGGTGATGATGGTGGCCGCGCGCTCGTGGCGAGCGGAGAGCACATTGATCATCCCCCGGTTTGGTAACCAAAGCGGGGGAAGATCACATCGAAGAGTAATTCTCCGCCGGCCTTTTCGAACGGGACAAAGCCGAGTTCGTCGAGGAGCAACAGCGAGGCACGACGGAGGCGGTCCTGAAGACGAGAGAGTATTCTGGCGTCGCGAGCTTCGGTGAGCGTGCGAACGAGATCGGAGGCTCGGAAGAAGAGGACGTTATGTCCATGTTTGATGGCCTCGATCCCGAGCGCGATGGCTACGTGTGTCTTGCCGGTGCCAACGGGTCCTACGAGGACGACGTTGCGAGCGGTGGGGATCCAAGAGCAGCGGGCAAGGTCCTCGATGCGTGCGCGCTCGAGGCCATGCGCACGGCGCCAGTCGAACTGCGAGAGTGTTTTGCGCGCAGGAAGGCGTGCGGCGCGCAAGCGCCGTTCCGCAGCACGCTCGGCACGCGAGGCCATCTCCGCCTCAAGCAGGCAGCGGAGGAAGCCGAGAGGATGTTGCCCATCGGAGAGAGCCTGTCGGGCCATCGTGTCGCATTCGCGCGCGACGGTAGGCAGCTTGAGCATGCGCAAATGCGCGCGCACGGCGGCGAGGACTACGTCTGTCTCGTCGAGGTGGCTCACGCGGAGCACCCCGCAGCTTCGAGCAGAAGGTCGTAACGGCGCAGATCAGCAGATTCGATGGCGTAGGAACGAAGCGCCACCGGCACGTTCGCGAGCGCGCCAGCAGCGTTTGCGCGTCGTGGCGCAGTGACGTGCCGTCGGCGAGAGCTTCACGCATCCTCGGTGCCAGTCGAGCGAGGCCTTCGCGATCGGCACGCTCGAGCCAAGGTGCAAGACGTCGCGCTGCTTCGAGCTCGTCAGGTGCGTAACAGGCCCGGAGGGCGCTCCAGATCGCTCTCTACCGGTGCTTCGAGGATACGCGGAGGAACCGTGGGCTACGGTGCGATGTCGTGCCTCTTGTCGCGCCGGAGTGTCAAAGAGAGAGAGGTGTTCACGGCTTGCGCGCCGCCCACCGACGGCGGTGCGTACTGACCTGGGAATGGTGGGCATCACGTGTGGAGTTGTCTCCGCACGACCCCGGACGCCCGATCGCGGCGTGATCACACGAAACCACTGTCCACTAAATCGGGGCATTTCCAGTGGCGCATGTCGCCTCATGTCGCCCTCGATCCTCGCGCGACGGCGAGGAAAGCCATCCGTGCGTCAGCGGTGGATGGTTGAAACCGCAAGGTGATGGCTTTGTGACAACGGCGCCCCATCACCCATCCGCCTCATCACCTATAGCCGGCACCGGCGTAATCAGGCGCAACGCTGGGCGCCCCCTCTGAGCTCCGGATCGCATGTTCGCGCCCTGCCGGTTGCGCTGCGGTGAGGGCCGCGGGCTGCGGGACGCGCCCTCAAGGAGTGAGTGCTAAACGAAAGCTTAGCGCTCTCTTAGCACTTTTCGTTTTCCGAGAGCTGCTAAGACCTCTTGAAGGAAACATGGAGTCTGCTGACCGATGCAAACTGCGCATCGCGTTGTCAGCCGTTGAGGGGACTTAGCGGATTGGCAAGTCGGGGTATCGCGAACACGTATCTTAACAACGATCGCCTGCCAGCGTTTCGATCGATCGCAATCTTCAACCGAATCAAAAACGGATTAAGCCGTAGCGCTGGGAGGTCATTTCGCTATCCGGTGCGAAAAATCTGATCTGATCGCCTATTGGGTCGTGCCTATTGCGCTCTTCTCGCGAGGGCACTGCACGTTAGGTAGCGACGCCTGTCTCTTGAAGTCTCACGTTAGGCAGTTCACGAATCATTTGTCAATTTTCACCCATTGCCGTTCACAAACGAGGACCGGAGGAACCATGAAAAAATGGCTAGTCGGAAGGACGCTGCAGATCTCGATAGCATTCGGCCTTTTTTCCATCGGATGTACGATGCCCAGCGAGGAAGTTGATCAGATTTCGCAGCCGCTCATCGGCGGGACGCTATATCGCGCGACGTTTTGGGGTGGGGCCGGCGACAATCTACTCACGGTCAATGGTAACGAATATAACAATCTGCCCTCAGGATGGACCAAATTCGGAGCACAAGGTTCCATTTGGAGCGAAAGGACCACCGACTCCAACAGGAGGCCACTCTATCGGATGTGGAGTTCACAAGGAACCGACCATCTATTTACGTGGGACGCCGCCGAGTACGATAATGATCTCAACCTTGGATGGATCGGCGAAGGTGACATTCTCGATGATGGCCGACGAGGAATTGGTTACGTATATCCCGAGTATGCCAACCCGGGTGGCCCCTGCGCCCGACGGGTCTACCGCATGTGGAGCCAGCCCAAGCACCTGTACACGATTGACTTCAATGAGATGAACACGCTGGACACGCAAGCGCTCTACGATCGCGAAGCCTTCGGCGAGTTCTTTATCTATGGTTGTTGATGACTTCGCGTCCAGCAAGCCCAATGAGGCAGCCAGTGATGGCGCCCGTACTGGCCCAGTGCCGGACGCGGCTGCAGGACCTATCCGAATAGCGCATTTGGGAGTGAGCTGATCCTGCTGCGGATATACTCCGCTGGCGGCATTCATCCGCCCCCGCCCCTGACATCTACAGCAGCAAGTAGGGAGTGGCGTCTCCTAGCTGACGCCACTCCCTGGCTTGATCCTTTTTCTTGCAACCGCGGCTGAATAACAACTGCTGCGCATGCGCGTACGGGGTCGTCCGAGCGCGGTGTCAGAGCGAATCCTGGATGTTGACGGGCACGAGGATCCGCGGGATTCCGGTGAAGTTCACCGGTAAAAAGTCGGCTCGCCCGTAAACGCGGGTATTTCGCGAGTTGCTCGACGATGGACGGTACGTACGGGTCCGCCATCGACGGCCGAGGCGCCACGACCTTCGGTTCCACACCGATCTTGTCCAGCGCTGAACCGTCGTGTGGTGCACGCCGAGTTGCGACGCGATGGTGCCGACCGACCACCTCTCACCGTGGAAGAGCCGCACGATCTCCGCTTCCGCGTTCGGGATCATGATCGGCCCCAGTCGTCAAAGCCGTGGAGGCCGCGGTGGTCGCGGAGTGCGCCCCGGTCGTCGTCGTAGTCGCCGCCCGCGCAGTGACCAGGGTGGTAGCGGCGCGCCGCACAAGCAGCAGCGCGCGCTGGATCTCGATTCGATTCGTCACCTCGGTCCTTTCTGCCGGAGACGTTCTCCGGCGCGACCGGCGACGTCGATGCGCTCTCGCCTTGTGTCGCGGTGTGATGCGTCACTTTCGATGCAGAGAATTTGCCCCGTCGCTCGCGGTACCGTGCTTGCCGAACCGCGTGCAGCCGCCGCGCGCGCAGTTTCGGCCGGTAACACGCCGCCGCCCGCCGAATCGAGTCGTGCCGTTGTTCGCGCGCGCAGTTCGTGCAGAAGCGCCGGCCCAGGTCGCAGCGCTCGCAGAGCCGGAGCTGCACGGGGCACCTCCCGCAGGTGATAAGCCCAAAAAATTCCGACGGCAAAAGGTTCCAGGCCGTCGAAGTCTGGACATGGATCTCAGGCTGTGGTCAAAGGTGCGGACTCCGTGCGGCGGGTGTTTGGCCGGAGCTCCAGAAGGCTCGGAGTTGGCGCTCCGGACCTTCGCCTTTTTTCGACGGGCGCGCTCTACGACGACCCGACCGACTTGGCCCAGATCTCGGCTGGTGATCGGTGAACCACGCCCGGCACGTCCCCGCGGGTTTCACCGGGTTCACGCGGTTCGCGCTGCACGCTCACACCCCCTCCGCCGCTCGCCAATACGACAGCGTGTGCGCGCTCAGGCCGATGTCTGCCACCAGCTCGGGAATCGGCGCGTCCTCTCGGGGCTCGGCCAGGAGCTACGTACTTCGCGAGGGTTCCCGGAAACGAACGCCGCGACCGCGCACCGTCTCCACGACGCAGGCATCGACGCCGAGCTTGCGCCGCAGGTTACAAATGTGAACACGAATCAAGGAAGTCTGGCCGGTGTGCGCTCCTTGCACGACCTCGCGAAGAAGCTCATCCTGTGCGACCACTCGGTGGGCCCGCACAACTAAGTACAAAAGAATGTCGAACTCCAAGCGAGTCAGGGTAAGTGGCCTGCCGCGGTTATACGCAGTGAAGGAATGCAAATCCATATCGACAGAGCCGCGTCGAACGATCCTGCCATCGCCTGACTGGTATCGTTCCGTACGCGGTGACGCGTCAGAAACCGATCGATGCGAATCCATGCTGTTTCCTGCTTCCCCCCTCTCCCAAGAAACGACGGTGGTGATGGCAAAGCGAGCAGACTCTGGCGGACGAAGCGCGATCGTGGCAACCCCTTTTTCCGGGGGGTGCATTGAATCAGAGACCGAACGGCTCTTCCGTAGGGGAAGTCTCGAGACCGCACCAACGCATGGATTTCTCGCACGCCCCTCGTAGTCGATGAGCCAATCAAGATAGCGGCGTCATTGCCGTCAAATGCATGCCGTGCATAACGAGAGCCGACGCGGCTCCGTTTCGAAGCTCCTACGTTACAACCCGCGAGCGCCCACTTTTGGGCAAACCGTTTGGAGCTTCTTTCGGGCGCTCTGGTGGAGGACTTCGGTCCCAAGAAGTGCTTGGACCAACACGGGCCATCCCTTGCGCCTACCGTTCCGCTGGTGTACGTGGCAGACGGTGATCGATCGGGGCTCGCTCGAGGCGCTCTACTCCCGTTACAGCCGTTCGGTGTGGAGACGCGCAAAAAGGATCCTGGCAGACGACGACGCGGCCAAAGATGTCACTCAAGAGGTCTTTCTGCGCGCGATAAGGGTCGACACGAAGGACGCGTTCGAGGCGAGCCCGATGGGGTGGTTATACCGCGTGACGACAAATCTTTGCCTGAACAGGCTCCGAGACGCCAAACGGCGTGCGGAAATCCTGTCGGGGTGCCCGCTCGACGAAACACAAGCTCGGGATTCAGACACGCAAATCCTAATACGGTGCGTCCTGGAGCGTGTCCCGGCCGAACTCCAAGACGTTGCAGTTTATTACTATGTGGACGAACTGTCCCACGACGAGATCGCCAGCATTTTAGGCGTTTCCCGCAGAACGGTCGGCAATCGCCTGGCCATATTTCACTCCGTAGCCAGGGAGATCGTGACGCAAGAGGCAGTCTTATGATCACCGTCAAGGCGCCGCGGACGCCTGCGGGGTGTATATCGGACTTTGTGTTCGATCGGCTGACGGCCAACGATTTGGTGGGAGACGCCGCTGAGGAAAATGTTCGAGCACATCTCGCGTCATGCGCCCGGTGCCAGAATCGATTGACCGAGTTCGAGGCGGTGGAGGCACCGCTCTTCGGAAACATCTTCGCGCAGGCGCTCGAGAGAAAACCTCGCCGTGACTCGACAGGGTGGACCATGCCGGCAATAGCGCTAGCTGCTGCCGTGGCACTCGTGGTGAGCGCCCGGGTTGAGCGGAACGATCAACTTGCAGCGGCGACGCGAACGAAGGGAGCTCTTAGCCTTGCCCTTGTGCTGCGTCGCCCTTCTGGCGAAGTGACTCGGCCGGCCCAGGGTGACACCGTACTTCCAGGAGATGCGCTTCGTTTCGAAGTTACCGCAGCTCGCCCCGGTTTCGTCACCGTTCTGGGGCTCGATGCTGCCGGGGCGGTCACGGTCTACGCTCCTGCTTCCGCATCGCCAATTCAACTCGAGGCTGGCGCGCCAACGGTTCTCCCCGGCAGCATCGTGGCCGATGGCACCCTCGGTCCCGAACGGATCGTCGCCGCTCTCTGCGACAAACCTCCGCCTATGGACGAAATGCGACAGGCAGCCCTTCGCGCCCTATCCCGAGCCGGAGGCGATCCGCAGCGTGTCACGGAACTTGGGACGTCCTGTAGCGAAACTGCATTCCTGATCGACAAAAGAGAACGCCCATGAATGGTGGCCCGTGGCTCGTCGCTCTGATGGTGACGCTGACGGTTGTGCTCCCGGTCAGCGTGGGGCGGGCCGACACGCGCCCTTTTCGCGCGGCATTGGTTGTCGGCAACAATCTTGGTGATGCACGCGATGAGCCGTTGCGCTACGCGGAAAACGATGCCGAACGCATGTCGAGTCTCTTGGTCCACTTCGGTGGTTTCGCAGACGAAGACACGCTTCTGCTCAACGCACAGACCGCCGACGACGTGCGCCGTGCGTTCGCGACCATTGCGGAGCGATTACGCGGTGTGTCCGGCGATCACCTGTTCTTCTTCTACTACTCCGGACACGCCGATGGACAGGCTCTGCACCTCGGGACAGGGACGCTTTCGTTCGCCGAGCTCAAGGAAAGAGCCCTCGAGCTGCCAGCAACGGCGCGGGTTCTGATTGTGGATGCTTGTCAGTCTGGAGTTCTGACCCGTGCCAAAGGCGGACAAGCAGCGCCCTCTTTCGAGATTGGACCCGCCGAGCAAGCGCCGCGTGGAATGGCGATCCTTGCGTCGAGCCGCGGTTCTGAATTCGCCCAAGAATCCGACGAGCTTCACAGTTCGTTTTTTACGCACCACCTACATGCAGGGCTGCTGGGCATGGCGGACCGCGATCGTGATGGGCGCGTTACGCTCAGCGAGTCGTTCGACTATGCGTCCCAGCGCACGTTGGATGCTACGGTTGGTACGTCGGTAGGTCCACAGCATCCAACGTTTCGATATGACCTCTCCGGCCAGTCGGATCTCGTGCTGACCCACCCGGGAACGCCGGGTATCGGACACGGATGGCTCACGTTCGATCGGCCCGGATGGTACTTCGTCCGCAGGCGGCATGGTCCCGTCTTCGCGGAAACGATGAGCCGGGGCGGAGAGCAAATGGCGCTTGAACGAGGCGCCTACGAGCTCAGTCGTCGCGAACGCGACCATCTCGAGGTTGCAGAGCTCGAGATGGCCGCCGGCACCCGTATCCCGGCGAGCACTCTCTCTATGAGCAAAGTGGCATTTGGCAGAGTCGTCCGTAAAGGCGACGGACTTCGCGCGCAGGCGTACGCAGTGTCCGCTGACGGCTTCGTTCGCGGCTCTCTTGCGTCCCTCGGCGCAGCGGCGGGAATCGCGGTAACGGCGAGGATTGACTGGCCGATCGGTTCGCTCGAGGTGCGAGGCGCCGTTGCACAGACGCTCGCTTCGACGCTCGTCCCCTCGCAGACTTCCGACCTGATGGTCACGCTCGCGGGACTGCGGGCATGGGACCTTGGCGCGGTCACCTTGGCCGGTGGGATTGAGGCAGGATGGGCGGTGTTTCACCAGCAAATTGGTGACCTCCCTGATCGGCTTATTCATTCACCGGTGTTCGGTCCCACGGCCGTGATCGAGCTGCCCTTGGCCGCGCGTCTGTGCCTGCGGGGCGACGTCTCGCTGCCCAACTATGTTCTGTCCATCAAGACGGAGGATGGAGAGCGCGTCGCTTGGCAGGCGGCCGTGCGCGGGGGACTCGGCGCGGGAGGTTATTTCTGAGATGATCGTCGCAAAGTCTTGGCCACAACTTCGGCGGCGAGCCGACCTGTCGACATCATCGCATGGGTGTGCCTACCTGCTGGTCCTCTGCGGACTCGCTGTGGTCTCGTGCGGCGATGCGCTGGTGCCGGGGTCGTCCTTGGACAAGCTGGAATTCTCCTTCCAGGGCGCGATCACACAACCGCCGCGTGAAATATCCGCATCGCCTCTCCGTCTCGGGCTTCTCTGGGTGGATCCGGCACAGGAGGGCAAAGGCAACTACGTTTCCGGCTCGGAGCTCGTGAGAGCCACGATCGAACCCGATGGAACCTTCACGCTCGGACTTGTCGGTCCTCCCCCGTCCGGAGCCATTCGAGCACTGAAAACCTCCGCGCAGGGTGGCCCCGTGCTCACGTTCGCCTGGGGTGAGATCATCCTCTATGAAGACCGCAACGCAGACGGGACCTTCGTCGTGGGTCCGCTCACGGAAGGATCGCCCATGGTTGCCCCCGACGTGTACCGAGGAATGCCGACGGACCGAATGCTGCTCTACGTGGCAGAAACGCTCGCCCCGCACCAACAGGTGTTTCCGGAGCTCGAGTTCCGGGCGACCAAGGGATACCACCTGGGCGTGGCTCTCTGTCGAATGAATGATCAATCTCCCGCCGTCGCGCCGGTCATCCGCGAGGTCACGCCCCCCTCTGCGACGATCACAGTGGTCGCGGAGTCATCTGCGTTTCCAAACCTGCGCTCCTGCATCCAATCACACCCGACTTCTCGCGATCGTTAGTTGCCTACGCAGATTCGACTAAGGAACGATGGTGCCCGTCGCCGCGGGGTCGAAGAGGCTCCCCAAGTTGTTGACGACGCGGTCCCGGAAACCGAGCTGTCCGGTTTGACCGTCGAACCAATTCCATTCGATAAAGCGCGTTATCGAGGAGTGCTCGAGTACCGCGTGAGACACGTGGTTCGGGCGAATGCCGGCTCCGAGTGCCAGAAAAGGGACGCGCGGACCATAGGGCACCTCGGCGGGATCGATGCTAACCGGAGGAACGGGGGGAGGGCTCACGTGATCGTAGAAACCTCCGCTCGTCAGATGGGTGATTAGAACGAGCGTTTCATCAGCGTAGCGGGGCGACTCCGCGACTTGCTGCGCGATTCGCGTAGCGAAAGCAACGCCATCGGTAAGCGACGCCGATCGCCCCGGCGATTCGTTGGCATCGGGACCCGCGATGACAATGGAGATTGCCGGTAGCTGCTCGGTCGCAATGTCGTAAGCCAATTCA
>DATHEQ010000421.1:0-8160 GCA_035318505.1 Polyangiaceae bacterium
CGAATTGGCTGGCGCGCGCAATCGACAACTTGCTCGACAACGCCATCGTTCACGGCAGTCCCAACGGGGCTTCGCGCATCGTCGTCCGCCGCGAGGGGGGCAAGGTGGCGGTCCGGGTCGTCAACCAGGGCACGGTGCCCAAACACGTGCGCGCCCGTCTTTTCCGGCGTTTCGTCACCACCCGCGCGGCCGGGGGAGGCACCGGGCTCGGCTTGGCCATCGTCAGGGCCGTTGCCGAAGCGCACGGCGGAAAGGCTGAACTGTTGCGCCCTGGTCCCCCCGAAGTGGAGTTCCGGCTGACCCTACCGGCCGTTTAACCCAAAATCGCCGTAGGCATCCCGGTGCGACACACCGCGGCAATGCAGTCGGCCCGCCTCGGCCAGACCCCCGATTGGCGCAAAAGGGCGGCGAAAACGGCTTGCCAGGGGCCGACCCGGTTCTACGTATCCATCGTCATTGCTATTTGAGCCATGGCGCTGGAATACAGCGGCCTCCTCGAAACCTCCACGGTTCCACCACCGATGCTCCCATCTGATCCGCCCGTTGTCATGTCAGATTGCCACTCACTCGGCATGAGCCGTGTAGCCCCTTCCCCCACGCTTTCAGAGGTTCCGTCGATGCGTTCGAGCACATTGTCACGCCGCCGAGAGTTGCCGCGGCACGTAGCGGTCATCATGGATGGCAATGGCCGTTGGGCGAAGAGCCGCGGGCTCGACCGGTCCGCCGGTCACGACGAAGGGGCTCGCGCAGTGCGCGAAGTCGTCCGCACCTGCCGCGACCGCGGTGTTCGTTACCTTACCCTTTACGCATTCAGCCTCGCCAACTGGTCGCGACCGAAGCTCGAAGTCGAATCGCTGATGAGGCTCATGATCCGCTTCGCGGAAAAAGAGCTGGCGGAGCTCATCGAGAAAAACATCAACGTGCGGGTCATTGGCGATCTCGACGATCTACCGACACCCACACGACGCGCGGTCGAGCACCTCGTCCAAGAGACGAATCGGCTGCCCGATGGCGTCACGGAGCACGCGCTGACCCTCACCTTGGCGCTCAGCTATAGCGGCAGGCGCGACGTGGTCGACGCCATGCGCGCGATCGCCGCAAGGGCGCGGGCCGGACTGCTCCTCCCCGAAGACATCGAGATCGGCACGCTGCGCGAGCACTTCACCACGTGCGAGCTGCCCGACGTGGACATGCTCATTCGCACCGGCGGCGAGCAGCGCCTCAGCGATTTTTTGCTGATCGAGTCCGCCTACGCCGAGCTCTACTTCACCGATGTGCTGTGGCCCGACTTTACTTCCGACGACCTCATCGGAGCGCTGCAGGTGTTCACGAGCCGCGAGCGACGGTTCGGCCGCACGGGCGAACAGGTACGACTCGCGCGCGTCAAGTAAAGCTCCGAACCGCCCCTTAGCCCCTTTTCCGACCGAACACGACGCGTGCTAGGCTGCCGCGGTGTCGAACGCCATTAGCAACGGCATCCGCGTGACGGTGTCGTCGAACTACATCCCCGCTCAGTCTGCACCAAAGGCGCGCCGTTACGTGTTTGCGTACACGGTGCGGATCGCCAACGAGGGGACAGACGCCGCGCAGCTAAAAAGCCGTCATTGGATCATCACGGACGGCAACGGCAAAGTCGAAGAGGTCCGCGGCCCCGGCGTGGTCGGCGAGCAACCCATGCTCCGACCCGGCGAGCATTTCGAATACACGAGCGGATGCGTGCTGGAGACGCCGCGCGGCTCGATGGAAGGCACCTACCAGATGGTGCGCGCTGACGGCACGGAGTTCGATGCGACGATTGCCCCGTTCGCGCTGATGCTGCCGTATTCGCTGAATTGATCGTACGAGAGGCGCGCCGGCGCACCGGCCGCGCCCGAGGACGCGACTAGGCTTCGATCGCGGTGCAGCTCGTCGACACGAGCCCGCCCCCCGCGCCGAACTCGGTCATGGTGAGCCCCGCGGCGCGCAGAACGCTGAAGAGCACGGTACTCGTGTTCTCTTTGTTGGCCGAGCGGTAGTGAACGCCGGGGTACTTGAGAAAGCCGCCGCCCTTGCCGGCGACGACGAGGGGGTAGTCCGTGAGACTATGGGCTTTGCCATCGGCCACGTCCGAGCTTCCGATGATGGCGGTGTTGTCGAGAACATTGCCCGCACCTTCGGGAATGTTCTTGAGGGCCACACAGAGATCGGCAAGGCACTGCATGGTGAAGATCGTGCAAGCATGAACGAGCGGCTGGTCGCCGGCCTCGTCGTGGGTGAGCGCATGATGTCCCGTGGTGGCGTTCACTTGCCAAAACACGGTGCTGTTGGTCGGGCCCGAGTACATCATGGAGAAGACGCGCGTCAGATCGCAGGCCAGCGCCATGGCGATGAGATCGCTCATCAGCTTCGTCGCTTCTTGCAGATTCTCTTTGCTGTTGGTGCCGCCGACGGCCCCTGGTTTCACCGGCAACTTGCAGGACGACGAGGGAGGCATGGTGCCTCCGGTGCCGACCAACCGATTTTCGATCGAGCGAACGTTGTCGAGGTGCTGATCGAGACGCGCCTTGTCCGCGGCGCTCACCCGCATTCGCAAGCGATTGACGTCGGCGAGAACGCCGTCGAGCACGCTCTTTCGCAGCGCGAGCGTGAGATCGGCGGTCCCCGGCGGAGGCGTGACGCCCGTCCCAAAGAGACGATCGAAGACCTTGATGGGATCGTACTCGGATGGATTGGGGTTATCGGGCCCATTGTGAGAGAGGTATTGAAGCGTCGTGCCCTCGCCGCCATTGATGCGCTTCGAGATGCCCACCTCGAGTGATTTGAACTTCGACGTCTTGCCGATGGCAGCGGCGGCGACTTGGTCGATGCTGGGCGCGCTGAACGTCGACCGGTAAGGCGCACCGTTGGCCGGTTGCGTGACCATGGGGCAGCCGGAGAGAACTCCCACCGCGCCCGAGTGATGCCCCTGCAGGCTCCCCGTTTTGACGGACATGCCCGACACGACAGAAACGTAGTCCTTCACCACCTGGAGCGGTTGAAGGGCAGGGCTCAACGTATAGGTCGGTCCGGTATCGACCGGGTTCCAGCGATCCTGCTTCACGCCGCCGCCCCAGAAGAAAATGCCGAGCCGGCGCGGAATGGCCGCGCCTTGCGCCAAGGCCGTCCCGTTGGCGTTGAACATCGCCTCGAGCGGGGGCAGCGCGAGGGATACGATCGTTCCCGCGATGGTTCCGCGAAGTACGGTGCGTCGGTCGATTTCGAAGGGGGGCATTGCTTGGCTCCTTGACGTTACGGCGCCGGTTTGGCGGCGTAGACGAACGCCGGGCTATTGACCATGCCTTCGACGAGTGCGCGGAACCGGAACCCGTTGTCGCGAAATGCTTTCACGAGAAGGGAAATGGCCGCTTCTTCGCCGTTGTTTTCGAGATGTGCCGTCGCATGACGGTAAAGGTTGCGCGCCAGGCAAGTGGGCGCATCGGGATGGTTCTTCAACGCGAGAGCGAGATCGCGAGGACCGGCGAAGTGCACGCCGTCGAGGTCACCCGTCGCATCGATGGCCTGGCCATTGTCGGTGGTGCGGAACGCTCCGACGCCGTTGAAATTCTCGAGCCCGAGACCGATGGGATCCATGATTTGGTGGCAGCCTGCGCACGACGGGTTCTGCCGGTGAGAGGTCAGCTTCTCCCGTGCCGTACCGGGGGCGGCGTCGGGAAACGGATCGACATCGGGCGGCGGTGTCGGGATGTTCTGGCAAAGCAACATCTCACGAATGAATTTGCCCCGGCGCGTCGGCGAGCTGCGGTTCGGCTGTGACGTCACCGCGAGGAAGCTGGCCTGGCCGAGGAGTCCCGCGCGCATGCCGGTGTCGGGCAAGGTCGCGGCGACGAAATCGGTACCCGCCGGGGCAGGCAAGCCGTAAAGCGAGGCGAGCTCCTTGTTCACGAACGTGTTGCGCGTGTCGAACACTTCGCGAAAGTCGCCGGCACGCGCAAACGCGATGTCGTTCAAGAGACGCAGCGTTTCGGTGCGCATCGCCGCCCCGAGGGTCGGCGACATTTGGGGAAATACCGACGGCAAGAGCGACAGCTGATCGAGCTCACCGAGCCGATAGAGCTCAGTGAAGAAGGTCTGCATCGCGGTCGGCGTGCGGTCGGAGGTGAGGAGCCTTTGCGCTTGCGTCGTGAGACCGCCCGCCGCCGTCAGCTGCTTTGCGTCGGCTGCGGTGAGGAGTTGATCGTCGGGGGTCGTGTTCCAGAGGAAAAACGAGAGGCGCGTCGCCAGCTCGTAGTCGTTGAAAATGACGCGCGTCGGCTGCGCGGGATCCGGCGATCCGAGCTCCTCGCGGTAGAGAAAGAAAGGAGACTGGATGAGCCCTGCCAGGGCGTACTGCAGTCCGCCGAAGAAGTCGGCCACCTGCGTTTGCGCCGTTCGCGCGATGGCGACGTACTGATCGGCTTCTTCTGCCAAGAGCGGCCGGCGCCAGGCACGGCGCCCGATCTTGGTGACGAAGGTGCGCGTGCAGGCATCATCCGTCGTCGCGGCGGGCGTGCATCCGACGAGCGCGCCGCGGGTCGCGGTATTGGAGAGCACCTGTTTCGCAATGGCGAGGGCCGACGTTTCGAACTGCTCTACGAGTTTCGCCGAGAGACTCACGCGCGCGGCACCGATCGAGGAAAAGCCGCTCAGCATCGTGTCTTCTTCGAGCTCGGTCGTGACGGTGACGTCGGCGCCCAAGAGGTCGCGGATGCTGTTGCGGTACTGCGCAATGGTGAGGCGTCGCAGTCCGGCGCTCTGCGGAGCAAACTCCGGTTCGGGCGGTCCACCGCCCGAGCCCGCCGTTCCAGCGCCCGATCCGCCTCCACCCGTCGTGCCGCCCCCCGTGCCCGTGGGACCACCCGTTCCCGTCGTGCCGCCGCCCGATCCGGTCGTGCCCCCGACTCCCGTGGCACCTCCGGCGCCGGTTGCGGTTCCAGTTGCGGTTCCGGTGGCAGGTCGCGTGCGACCTTGTGGTTCCGGATCAGGAGGGCCGCCGATCACGCCCGAACAGCCCATGGCGAGCCCAAGCGCGGTGGCGGCAGCGGCGCTCCACAGCGGTCGACCCAGGAGTTTCGAAGACTTCGCGACGTGCTCGTCCATGCGGGTACCCTCTGGTTCGGCGTACAGCGGAAAATTACGCAGACACTTGCCGCGATACGGGCGGGGCAAGGAGCCGGCGCGCCGTCGTTTCGGACGCGCGCGCCCTCGTTGGGCAGCCTCGTTCGGGGCTGTATGGATTAGATGCTGGGTGGCGGTGGTTCCGTCACTTTAAATGGAGACGGCACCCCTATTCCTTCTCGACTTCTTCTCCGCCGACGACCCGCTCGATGTGGTCGCGCTCCCGCGCGAGGTACTCTCGGATCGCGCCATTTAAGCGCGGATCGACAAGATGGTGCACGCTGCGGGTGAGCGTGGGTGTAAACCCGCGTGCCCTCTTGTGTTCCCCGCCTGCGCCCGGCTCGAAGCGCACGAGCCTACGCTCGATGCACTGTTCAATGCTGTGGTAGTAGCAGACGTTGAAGTGCAAAAAGGGGTGCTCTTCGATGGCTCCCCAATAGCGCCCGTAGAGCACGCCGCCGCCGACCAGGTTCAATGCGCCGGCGATGGGGCGCCCCGAGGGGCCGCGCGCGAGCACGATTTCCACGTTCTCTTTCATGTGCTCGCAGATCTCCGCAAAGAACTTGCGATTGAGGTAACGGCGGCCCCAGCGGAACTTGTCCACCGTGAGCTCGTAGAATTCATACATGGCGTCGATCGCCTCGGCCGTGATCTCGCCGCCGCGCAGCGTCGCAATGCGAATACCGCGGTGGTCCATCTCCTTGCGCTCGCGCCGGATCTGCGTGCGTTTCTTGGATGGGAACGTGGTGAGAAAATCTTCGAACGACCCGTAGCCCGGGTTGTGCCACTGGTACTGCACACCCAAACGCAAAGCGTACCCGGCGCGGCTGAACGCGGCGGCTTCTTCGTCCGGCAAGAAGAGCACGTGCGCCGAAGAGAGCGCCTCGGCGTCGAGCACGCGCCTCATTCCTTCGGCCATGGCGAAGACGATCCGCTCGCGCTGCGCTTCTTCCGCGACGAGCACGCGCGGACCGGTGGCCGGCGTGAATGGCACCGCGACGACGAGCTTCGGGTAGTAGCGGACACGGAGCTTCTGAGCGAAGTCCGCCCATCCCCAATCGAAAACGAACTCCCCTTCGCTGTTTCCCTTCAAATAGGCGGGAGCGGCGCCGACCAAACGCTCGTTTTCCCATAGCGTCATGTGAAACGGCAGCCATCCGCGATCCGCCGACACGCACCCGGCCCGTTCGAGCGCATCGAGAAAAACAAATGAGAGAAAGGGGGGCGCGCTTTTTCCCACGAGGCGATCCCATTCCGCGCGAGGAATGTCGCGAATGCGCTCGTGGATCCGCAGCTCGATCATCAGAGCATCTTGGCACGGCCGCGCTAGGCTGTGCCGCCCATGGCGTTGGTCCCACCCCTCGAATACACGCCTGAGGAGGTTCGGTCGTTGTTGAGACCGCTCCGCAACCGCGTATCGGTCGCGGTCTACAGCGCACAGAACGCCTTTGCCGTGGGCGCGATCATCCGCGTCGCCCACAGCTTTCTCGTGCGCGAGATCATCCTCATCGGTCAGTCGCCCTGGTACGAGAAGGCCAGCATGGGCATGCAGCGGTTCGAAGAGGTCGTCGTGCTTGCCGACGAACGCGCTTTCTTCGAGCACGCAGAAGGGCGACCGTTGTGGGCGGTCGAAAAGGACCACGCGACGCAGAGCCTTTACGACGTGACGTCATACCCCGACGATGTCGTGCTCGTTCTGGGCAGCGAGCGGGCCGGGCTTCCGTCCGTCATCTTGCAGCGAGCTGATGCCGTGCTCGGAATTCCGATGTACGGCGTCAACCACTCGTTCCCGCTCGCGGTCGCCGCCGGCATTGTCATGTCCGATTGGGCTCGGCGCCGCTATGCGCCCGGGACGACGATCTCCGGGCCCGCGCGCGACGATCGAGCGGCAGCGGCGCCGGACCGCGGCGGCAAAGATCGCCCGCGGGGCCAACGCGGGTAATCTCGCGCGCAGCGGGTCGCTTTCCCGAAGGCACCAATGGTAGATAGCCCTCGCCATGGACCAAGGCCTTCTCCGCTCCTACCTTTCGACTATTTACGAGCTTCCCACCGCGTCGGGGCTCATCCGCGTCTCGCTGGACGGCGAAATTACGAGCGACATGAGCAAGCTTCCCGAGCTCTTGACGCAGCGGTTTGCCATCGTGACCGCCTATAACCCACGCTCGATGCTGCTTCCGCGCCGCGTGAACGAGTCGCGAAACCAGGTGATGCGCGACCTTTTGGTGCTCGGGTGCTACCGCGTCGAGCAGTGCGTCGGTTACGAAGAGGAGCCGGAAGGCGTTTGGCGCGAGCCAGCTTGGCTCGTGCTGGGCGTCGAGCGCGATGAGGCGATCGCATTTGGACGGGTTTTTCGGCAAAATGTCGTGGTGTTTTGCGAAAGCGGGCGGCCGAGCATGATCGTGACCGACCTCACGCTCGACGATGTCGGGCGGACCTATACCGGCAATTGGCGCGTCCGGACCTGAGCCCCAAAGCGCCTGATATAAATGGCGATTCATGGGGCCTTCCGACAAACGGCCAGGCTGTCGCAATCGGCCAAATTTCAGCTGAACCCGCGGGCTTTCCTTGACGCGGATTGCCGGCCGCGGCTAATGGATGGGCGGAATCCGATCCAAGGAGAGGCCATGGCCGTCGACATCCCCAATATCTTCAACGAACAACTTCCCAGTATTCTTCAGCGCAACGCCGACGAAGCCAAGGCGATCAACGCCAAGTTTCAAATGAACATCACGGGCGCCGGTTCGTGGCATCTCGATCTCACCAGCACCGGTCCCAGCGTCTCCGCCGGGGAAAAGCCGGCCGACTGCACGGTCACCATTGCCGCCGAAGACTTCGCCAAGTTGCAAGAGAACCCCGCTTCCGGGATGCAGCTCTTCTTCGCCGGCAAGCTCAAGATCAGCGGCAACCAAATGCTGGGAATGAAGCTACAGAAGCTATTCTCGCTCAAGTAACTCTCCATCGCCCAGCGTGCGCAAAAGTTGTTCGATGCGCAGCGCTTGCCCCAGGTCCGAGCTCGTATGGGCGAAG
>DATHEQ010000422.1:0-5555 GCA_035318505.1 Polyangiaceae bacterium
GAGGCCCATCAGGCTTCCGGCGCGGGACGGCGAGTGTCGCCCCCGATAAATTAGAGCAAGCCGGCGAGGAGGGCTGCTTCGGCGATGCCGCCGCCGGTGGAGGAGTCGGCGTTCAGGCGATCGGTGGCGGCTTGCTTCACGTCTTCTGGGGCCTGGGCCATGACGAAGGAGCGACCGGCTGCTTCGAACATGGGGACGTCGTTGAACCAGTCTCCCACGGCGACGATTTCTTCGGGCTTGATGCCGTGGTGCTTGGCGAGCCAGAGGAGCGCGGTGCCCTTCGAATAACCGGCGGCGCGGACGATGATGGCCCACAGGCCGATTCGCTCTAGCCTTCGGACGGGGAACGCAGCGGTGTAAACAGTTTGGCCAAGTGCACGCTGAAGGTCCGTTTCCATGCCGCGGACCGCATCCTCGGTGCCGAGCGCGACGAGGGCGGTGATGCCGCGCGCGTGCTCCCAATGCGGATGGAGGGTGACGCGCTCGGTGAGGACATGGTCGAGCGACCAGGTGCGCACGTACGGCAGGTAGGATGCGCCCTCTTCGTCGTAGAGGATTTGATCGTTGGCAAACACGAAGGTGGTCAGGCGATGCCGGCCGATGAGCTCGCGCAAGGTGGCCGCACCTCCGGCTGTGATCGAGCCGTGAAGGAGGTCGGTGCCGGAGCCGGCTTCCACGACGTGACACCCGTCCACGCAGGCCACGGGGCCGAGGGTGCCGACGTCGATGGCGATCCGCCGCGTGCCAGAAAAGAGCCGACCCGTGATGATGGTCGTGGGGATCCCCTTGGCGGCGAGGGCGGCGATCGCTTCGCGATCGGGGGCGTGGACGGCTCCGGACGCGTCGACCAACGTGCCGTCGAGGTCAACTGCGAGAAGGCGAAAACTCATTCGTCGGAATTCGGTGCGGGATGGGATCGATAGAGCACGCGTCCAACGCGCTCGATGTGCTCCTCCCGCGGACGATATTCCATTTCGTCATAGCGCCGGACATCGAACAGATAAGGTGGGGGCAGCTCTTCAAGCTCGGCGTGCAAGCGGAGCACTTCCCGTGTATCGAGGTTTCCCCAGAGGGCAATGTCGATATCTGAGTTGGGCCGCTCGCGACCCATGGCTCGCGACCCAAAAATTTTTGCCTCGGCAACATCCGGATGTCGCTCGAGCGTGCCACGAATGAGCTCGACTTCGTGCGGAGTAAGTCCGAATTCAGTCATTGCGCTTGCCCTCGAGCCCTTGCCGCAACGTTTCGAGCGCAGGCAAGAATCGTTCGACGATTTCGGGCATGGCGGCCAGAAATCGGGTTTCGTCGTACTGATGAGACATCACGTTCCGCGACTCGAGCATGTCGATCCAAAGCTGGCCATCGGCAAGGAAACCAGCGCTCGCGTGTAGCTCTCGAATCTCTGTTTCCAGCGAATGTCGCTCACGCGGCAATCTAGCGCGCTACTGAGCATCCGAGCAAGGGACGCCAACTGCGCCGATCGGTCAACGCGCTCGACGGGAACGCTCGGTTGCTCTCAGGCGCTCGCGGTCGCCGGGTAGACGGAGACTTGGCGTTTCTTGTTCGTCTTCCACTCGTAGGAAACGACGCCATCGATGAGCGCAAAGAGGGTGAAGTCCTTACCCGTGCCGACGTTTTTGCCGGCGTGTAGGGACGAGCCCACCTGGCGCACGAGGATATTGCCGGCGCGCACCGGACTGCCTGCGTAGACTTTCACTCCGCGGCGTTGGGCATTGGAGCCTCGGCCGTTGCGCGTAGAACCTGCACCTTTTTTGTGGGCCATGGATCGCTCGCTAAACGGTGATGCCGGTAATTTTGAGCTCGGTGTACGGCTGTCGATGCCCCTGCTTGCGGCGGTAGTTCTTCCGTCGGCGGAGCTTGAAGACGACGATCTTCTTGGCGCGGTCCTGGCCTGTGATCTCGGCGCTCACGCTGGCACCGCTCACGAGGGGCTGCCCGAACTTCGGCGCATCGCCGCCCACCATCAGCACTTCGTCGAACTTGAGGGCGTCGCCGGGATTGCCGGGGAGCTTTTCGACGCACAGCCTTTGGCCTTCGCTGACCCGGTATTGCTTGCCGCCCGTTTTGATGACCGCGTACATTCGCTTCCTCTAATCAAGTTTCTACAGCGTGCTCACCGCCTCCGTCGGGCCAGCTCATAGCGCGTTGGCTAGAGTCCGGCGGCCGCAGGCCGCCATAACTGGAGAGCCCGCGAGCGACGAAGGGACGGGAGGGGTAGCCTGACCCCTCTTTTCTGTCAAGGGATCCGCGCGACGTACTTCACTCCTAGCCAGCTTTTGGGTAGCGTAGGGCGGCTTTTGCCATGAAGTGGTCGGTTTACTCGGTGTTTGCCCTGTGCGCTGCTATGGCCGTCGGGCCGAGCGTGGTTGCCGCGCCCGATTCGAACAGGGCCGATTCGAACGCGCCCAAGCGGCCCGAACGACTGGATCTGCCGCGCATGGGGCCTGCCTTCTATTACGCACCGGCCGGCGGAAGGGGGCTCAAACCCGTACTCGTCTACTTGCACGGGCGCGGCGGCAACCCCGAGGTCGACTGCGCCAAATGGGCTCCGGTGGCGCGCGACTTCGGCTGGATTCTCTGTCCGAGCGGCCCCGAGGACCGCGGCGGTGGATCGCGCGCGTGGGCCAACAACTGGATAGCGGCCAAGAACGTGGTCGACAGCGCGCTGGCTGCCCTGCGAGACAAGTTCGGTCACCGCGTTCAACTGCGCGGCAACACGCTCATCGGGTTCAGCGAGGGGGCGTTCGTAGCGATGAACATCGGGGTGCGCGAGCCCGAGGTCTATAACCGCTGGCTCATTCTGGCCGCCAACGACGGCTATTGGGGCGGCGAAGGGCAAGAAGAGCTCGAAAAACAGTACGCGCGCATCAAGCGGGTCTACCTCCTTACAGGCGAGCACGACGGCGTGGTCGACAATACGCGCCGCGTCTTCGACATCCTCGACCAGGCCGGAGTGCACGTCATCATGCGCACGCCCGAGGACCTTGCTCACGAAATCCCCGAAGATCGCATGCGGCGGCTCTACATCCGTCCGCTCCGGTGGTTGAACGACATACCTTGAGCGCGGGCGAGACCGACTGACAAGAGGTTGCCCGGCGCGCTATATGTCTACGTAATATGGGCGACCGTGCGCCGGGACCGCGAGACGCTCCGCCGGCGAATCCACGAGCGCCGCAGCGTGGGCTCGCCGATCGGCTGTTTGCCGAAGGGCGCATCACGCGCGACCAGTACGACTCGGCGATGTCGCACCAGCGCCGCACCTCGTGCCGCATCGAGGACGCGCTGGTCGAGTCCGACGCACTGAGCGAACAAGACTTGCTCAAGCTTTTGGCCGCGACCTATCAGGTGCGGTTCGTCTCCACCGAGAAGCTCGCCAAGGCCGACATCGACCGCGCCACGCTCGAGAAGGTGTCGCGCAAGCTCGCCGAGCGGCTCAATATCGTGCCGGTGGTCTTCGACGCGGCCAACAACGTGCTCTCCGTCATCACCGCCGACCCGCACAACGTCGACGCCCTCGATCAGATCCAGAAAGGCGCCGGAGCTCGCGAAGTAAAGCCCCTCGTTGCCCGCCCTGCCGCCATCGAAGCCGCCATCGCCAAGTTCTACCGCGGCGATCATTTCAGCTTCACCGCGCTCGATCCCAAGAATCAAGGCGGGATCAGCATTGGCGGCGGCTTCGCATCGCCCGGGTTTGCGCCGAGCATCGGCGGGCAGGACATGGGGAGCCCTTTTTCGATGGGCGGCATGCCGGCCGCGCCCGCCGCTGCTGCCGCCCCCGGTCCCACGTTCTCGCTGGGCGGGCTCCCCGTCGCCCGTGCCGCCGAAGAGAAGAAGGGGCTCAGCCTGCCCCCCATGGCGATGCCCGACGACCTGTGGAGCACTTCGCAGGCGTTCGTCGAGACGCTCAATGTGCTGATTACGCTGCTCGAGAACGCACGCGAGGGGCTTCGCGGACACTCGGCACATGTCGCGCGGCTCATGCGCAAAATGGGCGAGCGCATCGGTATCGCGCCCGCCGAGCTGAACGCGTTCGTCGTGGCGGGCTACCTGCACGATCTCGGCAAAATGAGCGGCTACCATCTGACCGCGCTCAACGTGGCGCAGTTCGAGGTGCCACGGGCCGCGGCCGAAAAGGCCTACGCGACGCCGGCGCGGCTGATGAACAGCGCCAAGCTCGTGTCCGTGACCGTGAATGCGCTCGAGCAGATGTACGAGCGTCACGACGGGACCGGCTTTCCGCGGCAGGCGAAGGCGAAGGAGATATCGCTCGGGGCGCGCCTTCTCGCGATCACGGACAGCTATTCCGATCTCACGGAAAATCCGGGCAATTCTTTCGGGAAAAAGCTGACGCCGGTGCGCGCGTGTGAGGCGCTCGGCAAATACAAGGGGACCATCTTCGATCCCCATCTGGTCGATCTGTTCAGCGCGGCGATGGCGGGGGAGGACATCCGGGCCCGCATCCTCGCCAATCGACACGTGGCGCTGCTCGTTGATCCCGATCCCGAAGAGACGACGGTGCTCGAGCTGAGGATGATCGAAGAGGGCTTCGAGGTACGCATTGCCCGCACCTTGGCCCAGGCGCGCGACATTCTGCAGAAGGGTGACATCGAGCTCGTCGTATCCGAGCTCGATCTGGCCGCCGAGGGCGCGACTGCGGGTGAAGTGGCCCCTGGCGATGGTCTCTCGTTACTCGTCGAGGCGCGTCGAGCGGCATGGGGCGCCGAACTGCCGTGGCTCATTCTCACGCGACGGCAGGCGCGTGACGACGCGCGGCAGAGCTTCGAGCTTGGCGCGATCGATTACGTCATCAAGCCGGCGGTTACTGAAGTGCTCGTGGCAAAGCTCAAGAAGGCCGTCGAGAAACGTTCGACCGCGACGCCGGCGCACGGTGTTTCGGGATCCCTTGCCGAGATGGCGCTCCCCGATCTGGTGCAGATTCTCTGGCACGGACGCAAATCAGGCGCGCTTCGCCTGCGCCGCGGCCCGGAATCGGGCGAAGTCCACTTTGCCGAGGGGATGGTGGTGAACGCCGTGTGGGGAAAGCTGCGCGGCGAGGACGCGTTTTACGCCATGCTGCGAATTGCGGACGGCGAATTCGCGTTCGATCCCAACTACAAGGCCGAAGAGGTGCTCATTCAGGCGTCACCCGAATCGCTGCTGCTCGAAGGGATGAGACGGCTCGACGAGGGCTGAAGCAGCGTGCTAAAAATGACACACCGCCACGTCGGATGCGGTGTCGCGAATGACGCAATCCCCGCTCCTCGGCTTCAATAACAACGTCAAGCACCGCGGCCGGCTGTTCCACATCCAGACCGAAGACTCCGGGGTGCGCCATCCGCACGTCATTACGCATCTTTTCATGGATGGCGGGCGCATTCTGAAGACGGTCAAGACCTCGTACGCCGAACACGTCGGCAGCGACAAGCTCGGCCAGGTGGTCCGCGATCTGATGAAGGAGCAGCACAAGATGATGTTCATCGCCTTGCGCGATGGGCAATTCGATCACGTGCTCGATTCCGTTCCGCCTCCTTCGA
>DATHEQ010000423.1:0-13329 GCA_035318505.1 Polyangiaceae bacterium
GAGGGCTGATAGACGCCATCGAGGAAGGTCGCGAGCACGCCTCGGTAGGTGTGACGCACGCCCGCCGCGACGGTGGGGATGTCCGACCATTCGTAACCCGGGAGCGGATGTTCCCCCTGACGGTTCTTGTACTTCGACCACAACTGGTAGGTGCCGGTCGCTGTGAGCGCAAACGTGTGGTGCTCTCCGCGAAAAACGTCGTAAGCAGCGCCAATCCCTACGATCCAAGGGAGCCAGGCGTGCACCGCTTCGCGCTGGGCGGTTTGCCGATCGCCGCTCGGCAGGTAGCTGCCCGACGTCGTTTCGATGCTCATCATCTGCGGGGTATGAACGGTGACGCTCAAGTGGAGCGGCTCGAAAGGCTCGACGACTGCCGCGAAATGCGGAGCGATGCCGGCCAGGACGTCGAGCTTGGTGGCAAGCTGGAGCGTGCCTGAAATGTCGTTGGCGTTGCCAACGTACGTCGATGCCGCCGCGGTGTTGGCGAGGTTCAGCGTGAAAGAAACGCCGAGGGAGAGCCAATCGAGCGGCTGACTCCCTACGCCGAACGCGAGCGCCATCGCCGTCAGTCGGTCCGAGTAGAGCTCGGGGTGAAGGCTGTTCGAGAAGTACTGTTCGCGCTCGTCATTGAAGAAGGAATTGGCGCTCACGAAAGGGCCGAGCGGCACGAGCGTATAGAGGCCATACGTCAGGTACCGCTCGAAGACGTGATTCACGAGTCCAATGACTTGGTAGGCGCGCGTATTGCCGCTCGAGCCCACGCTCTGCCGCGGCTGAGGCTGCAATGTGGTGTCGCACCCCAAGCTCGATCCCGCCATCGGAGTGCATCCGCGCTCGAGCCATGCGGTCGGCAGGGGAGGGACGGGGCGTCCGCCGATGTCGCGCAGCACGGTGTCGGACACGTCGACCCCGTGCGAACGGCCGTCGAGCGTGACGCTGATGGAGTCGTTCAGCACGAACCAACCGAGTTCGACTCCTTCCCGCGCCCGCGGGAGCATTGCCGGGTTGAAGTACGTGGACGCGGAGCTCGCGCCGTACGCTCGTGCGTTGAAGCCTCCCGACCCGACACTAGAGCCGATCAATTCGAAAAGCGGCGACGCCTGCGTCGGGGTTGCAAAAAAGACGCTACTCGCGCCGAGAATCAGGGTGCAGCCCAGGCCGAACCGCTTGCGGGTCCGGTCACACGGTTGAGTCGTCATATGGCCGCTCCGATGATCGATCTGGCAGCGAGATCCGACAGCGTGGTGCTAGGTAGCCGTTTTACAACGTGTCGCGCGCTTCGGTAAAGGATGGCTTTGCACGCGCGGACGAGGTAGGGATCGCTTTGGCATGAAGAGGCGGGGCCTGGCACTGGTTCTCGTTTCGATCGCGGCGTGCGAAAGCCTCGGCTGTTCGGCACACGACGTGGTCAAGCCCAATGTCGACGATGGTACCGGCGGAGCCGGCGGCAGCGGTGTCGACGGGGGTGGCACGGGCGGCAGCGACGCGGACACTGGCGTACCCAGCTCCGATTGCAACCTAACCGGCATTTGGATGTCGAGGATGGTCACTGTGACGCAGGCCTTGAGCCTGCCGCAGTACGCCAGCGCTTGGTTCTATATGGAGATCCAGCAGCCCGCGGGCAGCGCCGACTTTACGATCGTCAAACAATTCGACTGCGGCACCGAAGTGCACGGAAGCGTCACGGTCACGCTTCTGCCTCGCACGCTCGAGGCGCACATGAGCCACAACAGTCAAGCCGGTCGCAAAGGCACGATGAAGAAGAGTGCGGCTGGTCAGTGCATCGTCGACGTCGAGCCGTTTTGGGCGCTGCTCAGCGCCGAAGACCGGTTTCTTCCAGCACGCAACACCGCCGAAGAGATTGAGACCGTCGCTGCCCGACTGCCGCTACCTACCGTCGATCGGCCGGAGGGATCGGAAGATTGGGATGCCGACGGCAAGATTGGTGTGTCGTGGCAAGTGAGCGGCATCCTCCAGGGGACGCGCAGCACGGTGCAGCGGCAATGGACCCGCTGGTATACGACCGAGCGCTACCCGGTCACCCCTGCCACGGACTGGGGGGACATCCTCGTCGGGGTGGACTTCGACAAAGACGAGGCGGTATTCGATCCGACATCGGGTCCCCTCGTGTCGCCGAGCTACTCCGTGCGAATGAAGGACACGCCCAACCGTTACCTTCTGCGCTTTCTCGGGCGCGACAAGAGCGACACTCGGGCGATCGCCGCCGTCCGCGGAACTGATCCCGCGACCAATTCCGCGGCGGCGGTCGAGACCTGTCACATCATGCAGGACACGTTGCCACCGGAAGAGATGTGAGCAGCTAGTCTCGGGTCGTCCAGGTGGACTCGGCGGCGCGCTGCACGATCGACGCAAGCTTCTCGCGATCGACGAAACCTGCACGGGTGGCGAATGTCGACACCACGCGGCGCGCTTCGCCCAGCGTTCCGGGCCAGTGCTCAGGCAACGTTTGGCGCGTCGACAGAAAACGACGAAACGTGCGCGCTGCCCATAGTGCGCCATAGTCGTCGGCCCTCTCCGCAAGAATGTCGAAGTCGTGGCTGATATCCATCATTGACGATCCCTCCTTCATCGAGGATTACGACGTCACCTTTTTCGGCAGCATGTCCGAAAGGTATTCTTTTGGAAGCAATGCTGACGAACGAGGGGCCGCGGTAGGAGATGCGCCCTGACCGGCTTTCGAACACTACCAGAGCTTTTCCGGTCAATGCGAGCACGATGTTGCAGATGTCGCTCGAAGTGCGAGTCGCCCGCTCCTCGTAGGGGTTTTCTGTAGGATGAAAAGATTGCGTGACAGTTGATTGTCGGCGTTGACCTTCGTGCCGGGTATTCGCGCGCTTAGCATTTGAACGGGGACGGCGAGGGCGCGGCACGGTCGTTGCTCATTCAACTTTCGCGATGTTGTGCCGTATGCCGACAGAGGCCCCATGACGCTGACGACCTGCTTCCGACGTGGTTCGACAGGTGGTTGTGCTCCGCTTATCGGCAAGCGCCTCGGACAAGAAAGAGCCCGCTAGTGCGAAGTCGTTTCACGCAGATTTTGCTGCAATCGGCTGCCGTCGTCGTGGCTGCATCTGCCTTCGTCGCGTGCAAACAAGACAAGGAGCACCCCGGGATGCCCGTCGATCCGGGCGGCTCCGGCGGGGGGCGCGAAGACGTTGTCACGCCGCCGCCCGATGATCCCTGTCTTACGCCGGGGCACCTCGGCTGCGCTTGCGACGAGACGGGCGCGATGATCGAGTGCGGCAAAGTCGTGCAAAGAAATGGCGACTACGTCACCTGCTCGATGGGGCGATCCACCTGCGATGGAGAAATGTGGGGCGAGTGCATCGGCGATCACATCGTGGCCAAGAGCGTGCCCGGGCTCACGTTGGGGGCCAGCGGCCGGAAGATCCTCGGAACCCCCGTCAACTGCACGAACGTCTGCGACCCGAACGACTGTAAGTCGATCGTCAATACCGGCAAGGACGTCGACGCCGGAGGGCTCACCATCACCGACGCCGGCATTTCGATAACGCCTGGCGAGGCGGGCAACGGCGGCAGCGGACCTTGCACCGGCCTGTGGTGCAACATCGCCAGCTGCGACGGCGGGGCGAAGACCACTATCTCCGGCACCGTTTACGATCCGGCCGGCAAGAACCCGCTCTACAACGCGTTCGTTTACATCCCCGTGAATCCGGCGGTGGCGCTGCCTTCGTTCACCTCGGGCGCGAGTTGCGACACGTGTTCGGGCACCGGGAGCATTACCGCCATCACCATGGCCCAAACGGGTCCCGACGGAAAGTTCACGCTCAATACCAATGTGCCTTCCGGCGCGAACATCCCGCTCGTCGTGCAGATGGGCAAGTGGCGCCGCAAGATCACCCTGCCGACGATCACGTCGTGCACGAACAACGTCGTTGCCGCGAGCAACAGCCGCCTGCCCAAGAACCGAACCGACGGTGACGGCGCGTACGCCGACATTCCCAAGATGGCGATCGCCACCGGCGATGCCGATCCGTTCGAGTGCCTTTTGCTCAAGGCGGGCATCGACGCCAGCGAGATCCAATTCCCCGCCACGGCCGCGGCGCGCATCCACTACTACAAATTCAACGGCATCGACCGCGATCCTGGCACCGCCCCGGCCGGGACGACGCTGACCAGCAACCTGACCACGCTGAAGCAATATGACGTCGTGCTCTTGCCGTGCGAGGGCACGGAGAACAACGCGCACAACAGCGATACGCCCAAGCTCGTCAGTTATACCGACGTCGGGGGCCGCATCTTCACCACACACTTCGGTTACCAGTGGCTCGCCACGACCCTCTTGGGCGTCGCGCGCAACAACAGCGCGTTTTACGGCACGGCCAATTGGTACATCGACCACTCCGGTTACAACGACCCCATGACCGGCAACGTGGACACTTCATTTCCCAAAGGACAAGCGTTCGCGCAGTGGCTCCTCAATGTCGGCGCGTCGACGACGCTCGGGCAGATGTCGATCAATGAGCCGCGCTGGGATGCGAAGTCGGCCATCAATCCGCCGAGCCAGCGCTGGATGTACGGCAAATCCAGCGGGTCGGCGACGACCGACATGATGCTCAGCATGACGTTCAATACGCCGGTCGCCGCGGCGGCGGCCAACCAGTGCGGCCGCGTTGTCTTCAGCGACTTCCACGTGTCCGCCGATGCGCTCGTGTCGGGCACCGCTTGCAACGCGGACACCGATTGCGGTTTCGGCTCGACCTGCATTCCGCCGGTGGTGGGCACCTGCTCCAACGAAACGTGCATGTACAACTCCGACTGCTCACTGTCGGGATCCACTTGCAACGGAGAGGTCATCGGGACGTGCATTCCAGACACTTGCTCCGGCACCAATCCGTGTGCCAGGGGGACTTGCACCTCGGGGAAGTGCAAATGCACCCAAGACTCTCATTGCGGCAGCGACGATTGCAGGACGGCCGGTTGCACGGCCTCGGCGTGTGTCTCAGACAGCAACTGTGGAAGATCGCAGGTCTGTTTGGGGGGCATTGCCGGCACGTGCTCCAAGGCTTGCACGTCGAACTCGCAGTGCGGCGGTGCACTCTGCGTCGGCGGCATCTGCAAGGGTTGCTATGTGGATAGCGATTGTCCGGCATCGAGCAGCACCTGCAACGGAGGCAGTCTTGGCCATTGCTCGTCGACGAGCTCGAGATTCCCCCTCACTTGCCGCAACGGCGATCTGTCCGCCCAAGAGAAGGCGCTCGAGTTCATGCTCTTCGACCTGACCGCGTGCGTGTCACCGGACAATTGGGTCCCACCCGCCCCGACCACGGTCTACAATCCCGTCACGTTTACGCAGGACTTCACGTCGACGTGCGGCAAGGGTCAACGGCCGGCGTGGCGCGAATTCGACTGGCAGGCTGCCATCCCGAGCACGGCATCGGTCGTGCTCGAGACGCAGACTGCAAACACGCTGGCCGACTTTGCGACGGCGCAAAAGGTGCCCGTCGTGACCGACACCTCGAGCACGGTACTGCCGGCGTGGGACGTGGCGCTTTTGGATACGACGACGGGCGGCGTTTTGCGGAGCGCGTCGCCCCCGGTGATCTCGAAGAATATCCTCCGCATGACGATTACGCTCAATCCTACATCCGACAAAAAGGCGTCACCGACGCTGATTCAGTGGAAGGTCCAGTATGACTGCGTCGACGCGGAGTAGCCGATGACGCTCCGATATGGTTCCCGAGCCGCGAGCCTTTTGGGGTTCGTGGCGATGCTTTCTTCCGCTTGCGGAAGCGACGACGGCCCCTTGCCGCCGGCAACGACGTACGTGGGAGGATCGGGCGGGTCGAGCGGCGGCGATGTGGACGCCAGCACCGGCGGGTCGAGCGGCGACGGCGGATCATCGGCGGGAGGCACGTCCGGCTCCGGCGGCGGCGTGGGTCCGGAAGCTGGAGCGGGCACGGGGGGCGTAGGCGGTGGCTCCGGTGGCGCCGGTGGATCGGGCGGCGCGGGCGCAACCGGCGGATCGGCTGCAACCGGCGGGGCTGGCGGCGCCGGGGGTGCCGGTGCGACGGGTGGCTCGGGGACGACCGGTGGAGCAGGCGGTTCCGGCGCAGCCGGCGGTTCGAGCGGTTCGGCCGGCGATGGCGGTGTGCCCCCCGATGGCGGTACCGGAACGACGTTCCGCTGCAAGCCGACGAGAACGTTCGACGCGCTGCTAGGACGCGTCGATTCCATTCCCAATGAGCACTTGGGTCGACTCGGTTCGATGAGTCCCGACGAGCTCACCGCGGCGTGGACCTCGGGGAGCGGGGACATCTACGTTGCCGATCGGCCTACCTTCCGCGACGCGTTTGGCCCTGCTGTCAAAGTCAATACGACGGCACTCGCCACCGATCGCGCGGCGCTCGCGCCCACGGGCCGTACGCTCGTCGCTGTGCGGGCCGACCGCGGCGCGTTCGTGGGCTTCGAAAAATCCAGCGCCACCGCCGAATGGGTCGCCTCGAGTGGGCTCGAGTTCACCCAGGTCCGCGTCGCCTTCGAGGGCGGAGCATTGGCTTCCGATCCCGTTTTGAGCGGGGACAAGCGCTCTTTCTTCTTCGTCATCACGGCCCCCAGCCGGCCCGCCACCATCTACGAGTCGATCTGGGATTCTCTCCAGCGTTCGTGGGGCTTGCCCGCCAGCCGACTCAACGAAGAACTGCAACCGACCGCGGCTGGCAAACGCCGGCGCCCGACGGGAACTTCATCCGACGACCTCACGCTCTTCTTCTTCGATGAGGCGACGAATTTTCAGCGCGCGGCGTGGCGCAATGCCCCAGACGCGCCTTTCAACGTCTTCAAGGATCTCGGTGCTTACGCCGAAGCCGTTCCGAGCTTGCGCTGCGACACGCTCTATTACCAAAGCGAGGATTCCGTGGGCGGCGTCGGCGTTTTCATGCGCGAGTGACTGCGATGACAGCGCGCGTTTGCCGATAGATTCAGACGGGCGCGAAGTATCGAGCCGCGCTGCAACGAAAACCGCGAAACCCTTTTGACTCGCAAGCCGTACGGGACCAGACTCCATTGGCTTCATGGCGGCGAGCTGTCGGCGCACTCCATTCGAGCGGCTTGTCCGCGTGCTCTCGGTGTACGTGGCCGCTGCGATCTCAGTCGGCGCAAATCGGGCCGCCGCCGCGGATCTGCCAGCGAGCTACTGCGCGCTCGATAGCGCGCCCATTCTCGATTGGCTGCGGCTCGCCAAAGGCGACGATTGCCCCCTCGACGAAGACGGCAATGGGCTCGATGACCGCGTGGAGACGGCGCTGGCGCGCTGCTTCGTCCCCCAGATCGTCTTCGACAGTCGTGAGAACGCTCTTGCGCCCAATGAGCCGTACGTCGTCTTCAGCGCCGATCCCATTGCCCCTCGCGTGATTCGCCTACACTTCGCGATACTGTTTGCGCGCGATGGCGGGTACGCGCTCGGAACCGAGTTTCCTTGTTTGAGCGATGAGCACAACGGCGACTCCGAGGCCATCACCGTCGATGTCGTTTGGTTGGAGCGCGATCGCCGCTGGTTCGGAGCGCCGCTATCCTTACATACCTCGGCGCCCGAAGGTGTGGACGAGCGTACCGCACTGAGTGCGGCCGGCGCCGACGTCCTATCCGGTACGCACCCGATGGTCTACGCCACCGCTGGCAAGCACCACTGGCTGCATCGCCCAGCTTCGCTCAATTACGCGTGCAACTGCGGACCGCTCGGTCGATGCGGTTCGGTGCGTGACGCTGTCGACGGGGCAGGCGCTCGCGTCGTTCCAACCAGTTTGCGTCACGCGCCGCGCTTCGCGATGCGTGAACCGCCGGCGGCGGGATCCGACGAGTGGGCGCGCACGCGCGTGCGGCCCATGGCGCCGCTCGATGCCGCCGGGAAAGAGTTCCGCAACGCATGCGCTTACCGTTCGCGCGGCATCCTTACCGTCGCCGACCGCTCGCTCGGGTCAAATGACCTCGGCGATCTTGGCTTTGTCGGCGAGCGTGTGTTCGGCGCTTGTTTTCGAGGGGGCCTCGGCGGTTCATGCTCGTCCACGGTGTCCGTCGGTGAGACCCTGGCGTGGGACACTTCTTCAGCGCCCCATGCGCAGTCGGAGGCCGGCGCCGGCAAGCTCATCGCCTTACTGCTCGGCATTGCCGGACGAGCTCCGCTGGTCGAGTCGGCCAAAGGAAGGGTGCTTGGACGGCCCCAATCGCGGCTCGACGGTGTGCCAAGCGCGGTGATTGGCTGGAGTCAAGTCTCGGAGTTCGTCGAGTGATCGTTCGTCGCTTGCCGTCATGACACTGCCCGTCGATTCTGGGGTCTAAGTTCCTGCACCCTAGTGTGAGGGCACGGCGGCACGGTGGCATCGGTACGGGCCGGGACAGCGGCCATTCACGCTGCGTCTGCGCTGATCGTCGCTGCGACAACGGGCTCAAAATACGGCGCTCTACCGCATGGTCGAAGTACGAAGAACCGGCGGAACCCTATCCAGGGGCGCTTGCTTATTGTAGATTGATTCGCTGAGGGGGTCGTCTGAGCACCTACATGCAATTCCCTCAATCTGCCGATTTCAACCTTCGCATACTGCGTCCGGTCGTCCGTTACGTATCGGATTATTACGGCCGCGCGGAGCTCGAGCGCATCGCCCAGGCGAGTGGTCTCACCCTCGCCGATCTCGACGGAACGAGTACGTGGTGCTCGATCGAACAGCTGGACTCGGTGCTGCACGGCGCGCGGGAACTCATGCCCGACGATCGCGCATTCTTGGAAGCATGCGGCTACGAAATCGACGAGCCTCGCGGCGCACTTAGGTTTTATATCGGCGCTATCTCGCCGACGATGGCCTACGAGATCGGCTGCAAGCACATTCCGCACCTCTTGACGAGAATTAGTCGGTTCGAGCTCGAGGTGATTCGACGCGGCGAGATCCGGCTGCGCTATCGGACGACAAAGCCCGAGAGCCGTCTCATGTGCTTTACGCGACAGGCCTCGGTGGCGGGCGTTCCCAAACTGTGGGGGCTCCCGGCTGCGCACGTGGCCGAAGAATCGTGCGTCGCACATGGCGACGAGTGTTGCTGCTATCACGTTCACTATTACGAGGCACGGCGGTGGATTCCGACCGCGGCGGGGCTTGCCCTGGGCAGCGCGCTCGTCGGTTCGCTTCACGCTGCTGGGCACACCCCGTCCTTGGCCTGGGTGCTCGTCGCCGGCATGACCGGTTTTTTGTGCGATCAACGCGTGGCCAGTGTCACCAACCGTCACACGCAAGAAGGGATCAACGCCGCCTATCTCCAGATGGCGCGCGACGATGCCCACGCGCGTCGCGAGCTTTTCGAATTGACCCAGCGCCAAAAGACCTGGGGCCATCTCATGGAAGACGAAGTCGTCGACAAGGTAGAGCGGCTAAACCAGCTCGTCGCAGAAGTCGAGCAGCTTCACCCAAACCCTGTCGTTCAGCTGAAGCGCGCGTCCGCTGGCCTCGACAACCCGGTTTCGACCATCCGCTCCGGCCTCGAGCAACTGCGCGGCCTGTCGCCATCGGAAGCGGTTCCCACCGTCGAGCGGCTGAACCAAGCGGTAGTTGCCTTGGATCGAAGATTGCGGACCATCTCCCGGCTGGCCAGCTCGCCCGCCAATCTCGTGTCGCTCTGCTTGCGCACCGTGCCCGTGGCACCGCTCGCCGAGGAGTTGCGCAATCGCCTCCAGGCACTCGTCCGCGGCAAGGATGTTCGCGTCAGCGTTTTCTCGGTGAGGGACGCGCCCGAAGAGATCACGATCGACATCGTTCTCTTCAACCGCATTATCGATAATCTTCTCCTCAATGCCGCCGAATTCACCCAGCACGGCAGCATCGTCGTCGAAGTGGCCGGCACGCCCGACTTCCTCACCATCAAAATCTCCGATACGGGAAGATCGTTGCGTGAGGACGAAGTCGGCAAGATCTTCCGGCCCGTGCAGCGAGGCCCCGAGGGCTACGGCTATGGAGCAGGTCTCTCGGTCGTCGTGCAGCTCCTGGCGTCAGTGGGCGGCAAGCTCGATGTGATGGCGCACACTGGGAAGGGCACGACGTTTTGGGCGCATTTTCCACTCAACAAAGAGCGCCCGCTGGCAGCAGGAGACTCGGAATCCGATAAAGTCAGCGAGCCCGAGTCGGGCGCGGGCGAGCTGGGCGACGTTCTTTCCCAGACAGTTGCGAAACGCAAAATCGAAGGCGGGTGACGCTTGGCCGTCGTTACCGCCTTTCCGAGGGCCAAACGACAGGCTCCCCGCCTCGTCGACGTGTTTCTGAACTACCTGAAGGCGGAAGGCGTGCGGGTGGTATTCGGAATCCCCGGCGGCCTGCTGTACCCGTTCTTCGAGGCCGTCGAGGCCGACTCGAACCTCCGCGTCGTCGTCAGTAAGCACGAAGAGGGTGCCGCCTTCATGGCGGATGGCTATGCTCGCGTGGGGCGGAAGCTGGCGGTCTGCGCCGGCACTTCCGGACCCGGGGCGACCAACTTGATGACCGGCGTGGCCTGCGCATTCGCGGACGGCGTGCCGATCTTGGTCGTAACCGGCCAAGCCGCGAGCCATGCGCTCGGAAAAGGCGCGGCGCAAGAGACGTCGCGCGAAGACATCGATATCGTCGCCATGTTCCAGCCAGTGACGAAATACTCCGCGATGATCACCTCGCCCGCCACCATGCCGGGGCACTTACGGCGCGCTCTGCGACAGGCACTCACCGGTCGCCCCGGACCCGTGCATCTGAATTTTCCTGTCGACTTGTGGGAAAAGCCGCTGATCGAAGATTGGTTCGACCCCAAAACGTATCGCCCGGAGACGAACACCTTCGATCGAGCCGCCGTTCAGCGGGCCGTTGAGGTGCTGCTAGCCGCCGAACGTCCGACGCTCTTGGCGGGCGCGGGGGTCGGCATTGCCAATGCGCAGCAACACCTTCGCGTGCTCGCCGAAATTCTTCCCGCGCGTGTGGCGACAACGCCGCGCGGCAAGGGCCTATTTCCCGAAGACCACGATCTCTCGCTCGGTGTCTTCGGCTTTGCGGGTCACGACGACGCGCGTGACCTCTTGCTCGGCAAAGAGATCGATGCCCTTGTCACGGTGGGCGCTTCACTCAGTGAAACATCGACGCTCGGTTGGAATCCGGGGCTCGGGGCGTTCAAGACGCTGCTGCAGCTCGATATCGACGTTGACCGGATCGGGCGAAACTACCCGGTCGACGTCCCCTTGGTGGGCGACGCCCAGACCATTCTCATCGAGCTCGTTTACCATTTGCACCGCGCCATTCGCGATGGCCAGGCACCGAAATCCACGTGGCGCAGGGCGGCGCCTCTTCGCCGCGGCCCCGCCCGCTATTTGAACCCCGAGCTTCGCAGCTCGCACGCTATGCCGCTGACGCCGGCGCGTTGGCGCTGCGATCTCGAAGAGGTGCTGCCCGAGCAGGCCATCGTCTTTTCCGACATTGGCGGGCACATGCTTTGGAACATTCATCACCTTTGCATTCGGGAGGGACAGCGCTTCGTGCTGAACCTCGGTTTCGGGTCGATGGGGCACGGAACGGCCGCTCCCATCGGCGCCGCACTGGCGGAACCGAGCCGACCGGTATTTGCGATCGTAGGAGACGCTTGCTTCACGATGAATGGAATGGAGCTCATCACCGCGGCCGAGTACGGCGTTCCGGTGATCTGGATCGTGGAAAACAACAACATGCAGAGCATCACCTTTTTTGGCAGCAAAAAGCTGCACCCCACGAATCAGCCCCTTCGTTCCTCTCAGTATTCACGCAAGCTGCGCGTCGCAGACATCGCTACCGCCATGGGTCTTTCAGCGACGGTGGTCGACAAGGCAGGCCAGATTCAGGACGCTGTTCGCTTCGCGCTTTCTCGTCGCGAGCCTTCGGTGATCGAGGTGCGCGTCGACCCCGACATAGCGCCACCGCTCGGCGAGCGATTGACTTCGTTAGCCGGATTCATCGAAAGATAGGTGTACGCGATGCCTCGCCGCCCGAACGGTCCCATCGAAGATCTTGCGAGTCCCACGCAAATCGAAGCTCAGGTCATTACCCCCGGACCTGACCCGCATCTCCACGGATTCAGTGTCGAAGGCGACCTCGCCCTCAATTACCGTTTTACCGAGGTTGTTCAATTGGCTCTCACGGGCGCTCCTCCCGACGACGCCAAGGGGCGAGCCTTCGACATTGCTCTTCAGTTCTTGGCTCCGCTTGCCATCGCCGAGGCGCCCACGCACGCGGCCGTCTTGGCTCGTCTCATCGGGGCACGAACGAGCTCGATCGTCGCCGTGGCATGCATTGCGCTCGCCGAAAGGGCGCGACACGTGATCGCAGAGCACGGCCCACTCCTTACCTGGCTAGAAACGCGGGATGGCGAGCTGCCGAGCCGTTATCGTTCGGGCACCGCAGAGGACGCCGCGAGCCTCGATCGACTGCAGAAAGCCCTGGCTTCGGCGGATGTAGAGGTGCCGGGCCTGGTTGGAGGGCTGCAGCGTTGGACGGCGCTCCTGGTCACTTTGCACTTTGCCGGCCTTCGCGGCGCGGAGCAGATGGAAACGGTTCTGGTGATGGCGAGTCTCGCGCCGACGCTGGCCGAGGCTCTTTCGCATGCACCGAGCGATCTCGGTCGCTACCCCATCAATTTGCCGCAGTTCATCTACGAGGAAGGTCCGTGAATCGGGACAGTCCTACTTTGCCGACGCGCGTCGGTCATGCGGAATGGGGCGACAATCGGTTCCGTGGCTACTCCGTCGCATGCGATCTTGCCGGTCGCGAAAGCATGGCCGGGCTTCTGGCTCTCGCTATTGCGGGGCGACGCGTCGACGATAATGAACGCCTGATCCTAGACGACATTGCGACGATCATCAGCGTCGCCGATCCGCGCATCTGGCTGCTCAAGCTGGTGCGCCTCACGTCGGCCTATGGCGGATGCAACGCCGGCGTCGCAGCGATCACCGTCAGCCTGGAGAACGCTCCCATAGGCCATCACGCGACCGGCACTGCGGCGGAGCTCCTTCTCGACATGCGCCGCGGGCTGCTGGCCGCCGGCGCGGACGGCGAGGACCCGGACGACCGGGTCTTGGAAGAGCAGTGTCGACGCTCGCTGGCCGACCATCGGCAGCCGTTCGGATTTTGGGTACCCTTTCGCGCGCGCGACGAGCGGGTCGAAATGCTGGCCGAGCGTGTCGCGGCGCGCGGTCGAGCCACGCTGCCCTATTGGCGACTGTTCGCGAAAATCGCCGATATCTTCTGGCGTATCGATAACCTTCGACCTAGCGCCCCGGTCGCGGTCAGTGCCGTGTGTCTCGATATGGGTTTCACGCCCGTG
>DATHEQ010000424.1:0-5302 GCA_035318505.1 Polyangiaceae bacterium
GCAAGGAACTGCGTTCCTACAGCGAGACGCTCCGCTACCTGCAAGACGTCGGGCTGCGGGTCCACCCCGAAATGCGGCCGTGCGCCACCCTCGACGAGGTGAAGAAATACGTGGCCAGCATGGAAGAGCGGCGCCACGCGCTCGAGCACGAGATCGACGGCGCGGTCGTGAAAATCGACGCCTACGCCGATCAGAACGAACTCGGGAGCACCTCCAAATTCCCGCGCTGGGCGATTGCTTACAAGTTCCCGGCGGAAGAGCAGACCACGCGGCTCAACGACATCATGGTCAACGTGGGGCGGACCGGCGCGGTCACGCCCTTTGCCGTGCTCGAACCGGTGCGCGTCGGGGGCGTGACCGTTTCCATGGCGACCCTGCACAACGCCGACGAGGTGGAGCGCAAAGGTGTTCTCATTGGGGACACGGTCGTGGTGCGGCGCGCGGGGGAGGTCATCCCGGAAGTGGTGGCGCCCATCCCGAGCCTTCGCACGGGGCAGGAGCGCAAGTTCGTGATGCCGACCGAGTGCCCGGCGTGCAAGGGACCGATCACGCGCGCCGAGGGAGAAGCGGTGGCGCGCTGCACGAATCTCGAGTGCCCCGCGCAGGCGCTCGGGCGCATCGTGCACTTCGGCAGTCGCGGCGCGATGGACATCACGCATCTCGGCGAGCGCACCGCGGCCGAGCTCCTCGATCGCGATCTCATCGCCGACGTGGGCGACATCTATTACCTGACGCCCGAAGACATTGCGAAGATCCCCCTCTTCAAGGACAAATCGATCACCAATTTACTCGAGGCTATCCAGGCTTCGCGCGATCGCCCTATCGACCGGCTTCTCTACGGCTTCGGCGTCCGGCACGTGGGGGCCAGCGCGGCGCGGCTGCTCTCCGATCATTTCGGGTCGATCGACGGCATCATGACCGCGTCGGTCGAGGAGCTCGCCGCCGTCGACGGGGTGGGCGAGGTGATCGCTCGCGCCGTGCGCGATTTTTTCGATCGATCGGGCACGGCCGAGGTGATGGAGAAGCTGCGCCGCGCGGGCGTGCGCTTCGCGGAACAGCGCAGCAAACCGAGCGGACCGCTGGTCGGCAAGAGCTTCGTCATCACCGGAACGCTCGACAAGCTTTCGCGTGAGGAGGCCGCCGAGCGAATCGAGGCGCTCGGCGGAAAGGTCACGTCCGGCCTCTCCAAAAAGACCGACTATCTCGTGGTCGGGGCGAGCCCCGGATCGAAGCTCGAAAAAGCCACCAAGCTCGGCGTGAAGACCATCGACGAAGCTGCCTTTACCGCGCTGCTCACGGAGGGCAAAGACGCCGCACCCGCCACGTAAGCACGCTGCGACCGGCGCTTTATTGCAGCGTGGCGCGCAGCCGCGTCACCGCTTCGCGCAGCGCCGTCTCGTCCGAGCCTGCGCCGATGAAAAGGCACGCGTCGCCGAACTCGGCGGGGGCAAACGCCCGAATCCGCTCTTTCATGAACCAGGAAAGGGCCGTGACTGCGCCGCGCGCGAGAATTGACGATGTCACCACCGCAGTGGGCGGCGTTTGGTCCCATAATTGGGCGAGCTCGAGGGAGGCCTTGCGCTGGGCCGAGGTAGGCGTTCCTCCTTCGGTCACCACCAATTGCGCGTGCATGGCGGCGCCATCTCGTCGGAGGGCGTCGAGGTAGATGGCCCAATCGTCGTCGCTCGGGTGCGTTGCCCCGTGCACGACGACGAGCGTGTGCCCCACCATCTCGACAGCGACGCGCTTTCTCGCGGCCAAGCTTCGTAATTTACCGCAAAACTTAGCGCGATGCGCGCGTTCTTCGCGCCTCGTTTTCAGCCCGGGCTGCGCAGCGTTGGTCGCGCCGTCGTGGGTCCGCCTTCGCGCCGGCCCACGCAACTAGTCGAAGTCTTCGATTTTCCAGGCGCCGTGCTCGCGCAGAAGTTGCAACGTGCTCGAGCCATAGGCCATGGTGGCGCGATCGCCCAACTCTTCGAATTGGGCCGTCGGGAGAGCGGCCTTCAATGCGGCGGTGATCCGCTGCATTTCCTCTTTCCACGCCCCTTCCCACGATTGCTTCAGGCGCTGCGAATCGAGCCCCTTTTCGAGCTGGGAGTCGGGTACGAACCTGAGCATGACGTCGTAGCGGCTTCGCTCGAAAGCGCGCAAGAATGCCTCGATGGCCTGGCGCGGCGTGAGCTGCCCGTAGAGATCGATCGAGGACCCATCGAGCTTCCACCGGCCCTCTTCGTAAAGGAGCAAGAGGCTGTCTCCCTTGGGCGACGTGACGGTGGCGGTGACGACCGGATCGCTGGCCGGGCGCGAGAGCGCGTGGGCGATGTCCTTCATTTCCACGGCATTCTCTTTGACCATTCGGCGGAACGCGTCCGGCGAGATGTTGCGCTTGGCCTCGCTCGATAGGAGCTTGTAAGCGTCATCGGCGCGACCCTCGTCGAGAGCGCGCGCATAGGTCCGTAATGTCTCGCTCGGCCCTTGTTGCAGCGCGCTCGCGTGGCAGCCGAGCAGCGTCAGGCAAGCGATGGGCAGTAGGAAGCGACGTCGCTGCACGAGCGCTGACCTAGCACAGAACCGGCAATTCCGTCACGGCGGTCGTCACCGCCCAAACGCCAGACAACCATCGCGCCGTTGTAACGAAGTGTCGGCGGGCGACCGTCCGTTCCGCGCCGAGGATCGAGCCGCGAACCCTGTGCGCTCGCTCGTGCTTTGATCCTAGCTTTACAAGCAGCACACCATGCTACGGTGGCCATCATGGCCGCAGGCTCCCCGCCGTCCGCCGGTGCGGTGACCGATACCGTACCCATCCTGCCTCTTCGCAACAGTGTGCTCTTCCCGATGTCGGTCGTGCCCATCAACGTCGGGCGGCCGCGCAGCGTGCGTCTCGTCGAGGATTTACTGGGGCGGGAGCGCGCGCTAGTCGGCATCTCCAGCCAAAAGAGCCCCGAGCTCGACGAACCGACGTTCAAAGATCTCTACGAGGTCGGAACGCTGGCGCGCGTCGTCAAGGTGATTCGGCTCGGTCAGAGCAACTACAGCGTCGTGCTGAACGGCCTCGGGCGCTTTCGCATTGCGGCGCCGGGTGGGCTCGAGCCTTACATGCGTGCGCGCATCACGCGCATCAGCGAGGCGCTGAGCCGAGACGTCGAGCTCGATGCGCTCGGCACGAGCCTGCGCGAGTCGACGCGCGAGGTGTTGGCGTTGATGCCCAACCTCCCCAAGGAGACGGCGGGGATCCTCGACAACGTGCGGGAGCCGGGGGCTCTCGCCGACCTCATCGCTTCGAATTTCCCGCAAGAGCACGCCGCGGTCGCCGATAAGCAGCAGATCCTCGAAGCCTTCGACGTAAAAACGCGGGTCCGACTGGTCTTGTCGATGGTGGGCCGGCAGCTCGAAGTCCTCAAGGTGAAGAAAGAGATCTCCTCGATGGTGCAGGAGGAGATGGGGAAATCGCAGCGCGAGTACATCCTGCGCCAGCAGATGAAAGCCATCAAAGAGGAGCTCGGCGAGGGCGCGGACGACGACGAGATCGAAGAGCTGCGCGAGAGGCTGCGCCGAGCGCGCCTTGCGCCGGAAGCCGAGAAGATCGCGCGAAAGCAGCTGCTCCGATTGTCGTCCATGCAGCAGCAATCGGCGGAGTTCAACGTCACCAAGACGTACCTCGAGTGGCTGGCCGATTTGCCTTGGGCCAAGAGCACCCCCGATCGCATCGAGGTCGCCGACGTGCGGCGCTGTCTCGACGAGGACCACTTCGGCCTCGAAAAGGTCAAAAAACGCATCGTCGAATACGTTGCCATTCGCAAGCTGCGTAAAGACAAGAAAGGGCCCATCCTATGCTTCATCGGGCCGCCCGGAGTGGGCAAGACATCGCTCGGTCGGTCCATTGCTCGCTCCATGGGGCGGCGCTACGGGCGCATTGCGCTCGGTGGTGTACGCGACGAGGCCGAGATCCGCGGCCATCGCCGCACCTACGTCGGTGCGCTCCCCGGCCGCATCATGCAGGCCCTCAAAAAAGCCGGCACCAAGAACCCGGTGCTCGTTCTCGACGAGGTGGACAAGCTCGGCGTCGACATGCGCGGCGATCCCGCGGCCGCGCTCCTCGAAGTGCTCGACCCGGAGCAGAACGTCACCTTTCAGGATCACTACATCGACTGCGCCTTCGACGTGTCGCAGATCACCTTCCTCGCCACCGCCAACAACTACGACACCATTCCGGCGGCGCTGCTCGACCGCATGGAAGTCATCGACGTCAGCGGCTACACACGCAACGAGAAGCTCAGCATCGCCCGCGAGTTTTTGGTGCCGAAACAGCTCTCCGAGCACGGCCTCACCGACGAGCGGCTCGAGTTTCAGAACGAAGGGCTCTCGACTCTCATTGAGTCCTACACCAAGGAGGCTGGCGTCCGTAACCTCGAGCGGGAGATCGCGTCGGTGTGCCGGTACATCGCGGTGCGCCTCGCCGAGGGTGAGGATGTGCACGAAAAAGCGACGCCCGAGCTCGTCCAAAAGGTGCTCGGCCAGCACAAATACCACTCCGAAATGGCGGAGCGCCGCGGCGAGCCCGGGGTCGCAACGGGCCTCGCGTGGACTCCAGCCGGCGGAAAAATTCTCTTCATCGAAGCCTCGCGCATGCCCGGCAAGGGAAACACGACGCTGACGGGCAACATGCGCAACGTGATGCAGGAATCGGCGACGACGGCCGTTTCATTCGTCCGCTCGCGCGCGGATCGGCTCATGTTGCCGGTCGAATGGCTCAAGTCCATCGACTTGCATGTGCACGTTCCTCAGGGCGGGATTCCCAAGGACGGCCCTAGCGCTGGCGTTACCGTTTTTGCCGCGGTGGCGTCGCTCCTGCTGGATTGTCCGGTCAAGCCCGACGTCGCCATGACCGGCGAAATCACGCTGCGCGGCACCGTGCTCCCCGTCGGCGGTATCAAGGAGAAAGTCCTCGCCGCGCATCGCGCCGGGCTCAAATGCGTCCTCATTCCGCATCGCAACGAGCGCGATCTCGACGACGTGCCGCAGGAAGTACGCGCTGAGCTCGATATCAAGCTGATCCGGCGGATGGACGAGATCCTCAGCCTGGTCCTCGAACCGATGCCGCCCAAGGCACAGGACAGCGCGCCGCCGATCGACGGCAGCGCGGCCGCGCGAGACGCATAGCCGTCCCATGAACTGGGTCTTGCGATCTCGCGCCCAGACGGTGGCTGCGATCGTCGCATTCGTAGGCCTCTTGGTGGTGGGCTTCATGCCGCTCTTCGGCGGGCCGGGGTACGAGATCGCACTCGCCGCGGGGCTGATGTTG
>DATHEQ010000425.1:0-9208 GCA_035318505.1 Polyangiaceae bacterium
CGGCGAAGATGACGAGGGCGACGACGTACCAAACGACACCGACCTGCGCGATGCGAAACCGCGCGAAAAGCGCGCGCACACGGCCGCGCGATTCAAGGCGAGCCGCGAGGATCGCCGCGACGAACGGGCCGAACCCTCCGAGCGCGGCAGGGAGCATGAAGCGCTCGGCGGGCCCCGCGATGACGCCTTGTTTCGCCAGCACGGCCGGAAGCTGCAAAAGCCAAGTCATGCCGAGAGCGGCGGCGAAGAAAACTACCGTCGTGCAGTTGCTCTTCTGCCGAGCAACGGCGTCGGTCGCGTCGGGTTCGCGCATGGCGTCGTGACAGCGTGCCCAACCGGAAGTTCCCGAGGTTTTGGCGAGCAGGCCCGGGGACGTGCGGGAACGAGCGTCGCGGGCCGCAAGTTACCCCATTCGACGCGGGCGGCGGCGCTGGTGGTCGAGCGGTCCGGCGGTCTTGCGAGCCGAGGCGCCGCGCGATGAACGCGTCGCCTGCCGCGCCGCGGGGCGGGCGTCGTTCGTCTCGAGTAGCGAGGTGAAGCGCTCCAAAGTTTTCGCCGTGCCGGCCGCCTGGGCGGCCGAAATTTCAGCGAGCATCCGTTGCGCGACTTCCTCGACGGTGCCTTGGGTGGGGCGGTCGACCTGCCTGCCGCGCGCGGTGAGCCCGAGCGCGACGCGGCGCTTGTCGCGCGTATCGCGTCTTCGTTCGATCAAGCGCTTTTGTTCCAGTCGTTTGAGCGTTGCCGAGGCGGTGCCCCGGTCGACATGCAGGAGCTCGGCGAGCTGCCCCGCGGTCACCCCCGGGTACTTGCCCACGCAGCGGATGACGAGTCGTTGTTGGGCCGTCACCCCGAGGCGCTGATCCATGCGGCTGGAAAGCTTTTCGAGCGCATGGTTGAGGCGCCACAGGCGACTCAAAAAGTCGAGGGCGGCCCCGAGCGGATAGTCTTGGCTGAACGAGCGGATCATGGGCGAGGGCCCCCCTTTTGGCGCACGGCCGACAATTTGGCGAGCAAGGTATCGATCTCGCGCTGCTGGCGAAGAAAATAGGCGGCCCGTGAAGAACGCGAAACGCCGATGCGTACCGTCATGAGGCGGCCCGGTTGATCGAGCACGAAGATGTCCTCATCGGTGATGTCATCGCCGACGTAGAGAGCGGTGTCCGCGCCAGCTTTCGTGCGCAGCTGCATCAAAGCGTCGCCTTTGTTGGGCGCGCCCTCCGGCACGACGTTGACGACCTGCTTGCCGGGGATCATCCGCATGCGCCGCGGCAATCGGGCCACGGCTTGCTGGATGGCGACGCGGGCATCGCTCTTGTGGCGTGAGCGCCGATAGTGGATAGCGAGCGAATAGCGCTTGTCTTCCACGTCGATCCCGGGAAACGCGCCAAGCGCTCGACAGAGAAGCGGCGCGGCCCGAGCCGTCTCGCGCGCGAAGGGGGCGAGCTCCGTCCCCGGCTCGAGGCCGTGGTTGCCCACCACGTACTTGACCGCGGCTCCGCTCAAACGCGCGGTGACGTCGGCCTTGCTACGCCCTGAAATCACCGCGCAGGGGTAGAGCTTGCAGGCGCGTGCCAAGAGCTTGGCCGTGCGCGAGCGCATCGATGCCGCCTTGTGATCGGTCACGATGGGGGCAAGCGTCCCGTCGAAGTCGAAGGCCAGAAGAACGCGCGACCACGCTAGCTGCGAAATGACGCCTTCGTTTCGGCGCGATAACAGGTACCTCATACTTCGGTATAAGCGATAGGAGAGAGCCGCCCCGACATGCGTTCTTTGCGCCGTAGCTCGGCGGCATCGACCAGCATGCGCCCCGCCCAACGATAGACGTTGAATTCCGCCACCAGGCGGCGCATCGACTGCATGCGTACACGCTGTTCCGAAGGTGGCATGCGTAGCGCTGCGGCCAAAGCTCCCGCCGCTTGCCGGACGTCGTAAGGATTGACGATCAGGGCCTCGGTCAAATCGCGGGCGGCCCCCGTGAACTGGCTGAGGACGAGGACGCCCTGCTCGTCGTCGCGCGCGCCGACGAACTCTTTGGCGACGAGGTTCATCCCGTCGTGCAGGCTGCTCACGTAACAAAGGTCGGCGGCCCGATAGTAGCGGAACACCGTGGTCGGCTCGTGATGGGCGCGCAAGAGCACGATGGGGCGGTACTTCCCGTTCGCCCAGCGACTATTGATCTCGGCCGATATGGCTTCGACCCGCTCGTTGAGCTCGCGATAACGCTTGATTTTGGTGCGACTCGGCGCCCCGAGCTGTATGAAGGTGAACTTTCCGCGAAACTCCGGATAGCGCTGCAAGAGCTCGTCGACCGCGGTGAGCCGCTCTTCGATGCCCTTCGTGTAATCGAGTCGGTCGACGCCCACCCCGACCAGAGCGTCGTCGGGCAGCCCGAGCTCGCGCCGCACCGCGATGCGCGCCTCTTCCACGGGGGGAACCTCGCGCAACCAACGCACGGGCCATTCGATGGAAATAGGGTAGGGGCGCACCAGCGTCTTGTGAGCGCCCTGAAAGACGGCGGTCGCTTCGCGATCGATGCGGCTCTCCATGAACGCGTCGACGGAGTCGATGAAGTTGTTGCAGTGCTGCTGCGTATGAAAGCCGACCACGCTCGAGCCGAGAAGCCCAGAGATGAGTTCTTCTCGCCAAGGGCAGATTCCGATGCGCTCGGCGTTGGGCCAGGGGATGTGCCAAAAACTGATGATCGTCGCGCGTGGCATCCGCTCGCGGATCATCTTGGGAGCTAGTGCAAAATGGTAGTCCTGCACGAGGACGATGGGGTCGTCGCTGTCCACCTCGTCGCACACCGCGTCGGCGAATTTGCGATTCACGTGCACGTAGTGCTGCCAGTCCTCGGCCCGGAAGATGGGGCGCTCGTGCGCCAAATGGCAGAGCGGCCACAAGCCTTCGTTGGAAAATCCGTAGTAGTACCCGTTCTCCTCGGCTTCGGTGAGCCACACGCGGCGGATAAGGTACGACTCTTCGCCGGGGGGAACGCGCACCCGATCCTGGGCGTCGACGGTCTCGCGATCGGCCGAGCCGCTGCCGTGCGCTACCCAAACGCCGGAGCAGGCGCGCATGACCGGCTCCAGCGCCGAAACGAGCCCGCTGGCCGGGTGGAGCACGCGCACGCCGTCGTCGAATCTTTGGTGCACGTACGGCTCGCGATTGGCGAGGATGACCACCCGCTCTCCCTGCAGGTATTGCATGAGCGTTGCGCGCAGTCGCTTCGCGCTCCACGGCCCGCCGCGCGCCTCGCCCTCATTTTCTCGGGCCAGGCGCTCGGCGAGGGAGCGTACGTCCCGCAGTAGCGGTTGAAACTCGTCCGATCCTTGACCCCGCAGCGCGCGCCGCAGATCGCGTGTCCAGCCTTTGCGTGCAAAGCGCGCGGCCAGGAGCGTGGCGAACGTTGCGCCGAGTGAAAGAATGAAGAACGCGACGAAGAGCAGGTCGCGCGTCGCGGCATCGCGCCGCCCGAGGTAGCTGAGATCGTGGACGAGGACCACCGTTCCGAGCGCGCCCGAATCGCCATCGAGCCGGATTGCGCTGAGGTGGACGTGACCGGAAGGGAGCTTGGCGGTGCCGGACCAAATCGGCGCCTCGGCTCTGCCATCCCGGCTCACGCGACTGAAGAGCCATCCGCAGGAAAAGCGCTGCGGATAGGCGTCGGTCGACGCGAGGAGTGTGCCGTCCGGCGCACAAGCGGCGGCGCCGAGAACGCGTTCGTCGCTGGCAATGTCGGCCAGCGTCTCGGCCAGGCGATCCCGATCGCCCTGCCAGGTGTCGACCAAAGTGCGCCGCGCCGCGCCGACGGCAAACTGCGAGCGCATGGCAAGGTCGGACTCGAACCAGTCGCGGATGGTGCGCGTGAGGGCGAAGTATCCGACCAAGGTCAGCACCGCCAGCCCGGCCACGAGCGCGAGCAGAAAACGAGCGGCGCGAAGCATGGAGTCTTTTCAGTAGCACGCGATGGTTGGATATCCAATTATCGTATGCTATTCGTTATTTCATGACTCTCGCCGACCTGGGACTCATCGGCAACTGCCAGCTCTCCGCGCTCGTCCGAAATGACGGGGCCATCGTGTGGTCCTGCATGCCGCGCTTTGATTCGCCGCCCATTTTTGCGTCCCTCCTCGATGATACCGAGGGCGGCCGCTTCACCATCGGCCCTACGGCCCCCCGGCCGGGCGTGCAGCGGTATCTTCCCAATACCAACGTGCTCGAAACGCGCTTCGAGGCGGAGGATGGCACCTTCCGCGTCCTCGATTTCGCCCCGCGCTTCATGCAATACGAGCGCAGCTTTCGTCCTACCAAACTGGTCAGAATCGTCGAACCGCTTTCGGGCACCCCGCGCATCCGCGTCTTGTGTGATCCCGTGTTGGGGTGGACGCGAAAGCGCCCGCGCCCCGAGCCCGGCTCGCACCACGTCGCATACCACGGTTATCCCACCGCGCTTCGTCTCACCACCGACGCGCCGCTCACCTATCTCAACGACGAGCCCTTTGCCCTCACCGGGCGCAAGCACTTCGTGCTGGCCTGGGGCGATCCGGTGGAAGAGCCGCTCGAACCGCTGTGCGATCGATTCTTGCGTGAAACCGTGCGCTATTGGCAGCAATGGGTGAAGCATTGCGACATTCCGCCCATCTTCCAGGAGGAGGTCATTCGGTCGGCGCTCGCGCTGAAGCTTCATTGCTTCGAGGACACGGGGGCCATCGTCGCAGCGCTCACGACCTCGCTCCCCGAGGCGCCCGGGTCGGGCCGCACGTGGGACTACCGTTATTGTTGGCTGCGCGATTCGTACTACACGCTCGGCGCCTTTCAGCTCCTCGGCCATTTCGAAGAGCGCGAGCAGTTTTTGCAGTTTCTCATCAACGTGGCGTCATCGGCGCCCGATCTCGATCTGGCTCCCCTCTATCGCATCGACGGCAAGACCGACCTGGGAGAGCAGATCCTCGACGCTTGGCCCGGGTTCGCCGGCGAGAAACCGGTCAGGGTTGGCAACGCGGCGGCGCTCCACAAGCAGCTCGACGTTTTCGGAGAGATGGTGCTCGCCCTCACGCCGCTCTTTCTCGACGCGCGCTTTCGCGAGCAGGTGACGCCGCCCGTGCTCGATCTGGTGACGCGGCTCGCGCGACGCGCCGTGGCCGTGGCCGGACAGCCCGATGCCGGCATCTGGGAATTCCGCGACGAATGGCGCCCCCAAACGTTCAGCACCCTCATGTGCTGGGCCGCAGCCGACCGCATGAGCCGCATTGCCCGCATCCACCAACCGTCCGTCGCCGAGGAATTTGCGACGGCCGCCACCAAGATCCGAACTGAATTGCTGGCCAATGCCATCGACGCAAAGCGCGGCAGTCTCGTCGCCGACTATGGCGGGCACGAGGTCGACGCCGCGCTCTTGCAAGCCATCGCGCTGCGTTTGCTTCCCGCTGACGATCGACGTCTTGCGGCTACGGTCGACGCCGTGCGCGCCGACCTCGAATACCGCGGTTGGCTCAAGCGCTACCGCACCAACGACGGATTCGGGGTCCCGGCCGTCGCTTTCACGCTCTGCACCTTCTGGCTCGTCGAAGCGCTGGCCCGTCTCGGCCGGACCGAGGACGCCCGCGCCGTCTTGGAGCGCGTGCACGACATCAAGTCGCCGCTCGGGCTGCTCTCCGAGGACATCGATCCCGCGTCGGGGGTCATGTGGGGCAACTTCCCGCAGGCGTATTCCCACGTCGGCCTCATTCATGCGGCGTTTGCCGCGTCGCCACGCTGGCCAGACTTCGGCTGATATCCGGCTCCGGGCTCTTGGGTCCGAGAGGTGGCTGCGACCGCGGTAGCGTGATGCGGAAAAGCGCGCCACCGCCGCTCGACTCTTCGAGATCGATATCGCCTCCGTGAGCGCGCGCGATCTGGCGCGCAATGGCGAGCCCGAGACCTGCCCCCGGCGCTCCGCTCGCCTGCTGATCGGCGCCGCGCCAAAAGGGCTCGAATACGCGCGGGCGATCGGCGGGCGCGATGCCGGGGCCGCAGTCCCCGACCAGGATGATGACGGCCGAGCTCGAAGCCTGCGCGCTCACACTCACCTTTTCGCCGGGCGGCGAGTGGCGCACGGCGTTCTCGAGAAGGTTGCGCAGCATGCGCTCCAGATCGGTGCGGCGCGTGCGCACCGTCTCCATGGGCACCCGGAGATCGAGCGCGACGCGCTTATCGCGCCGGTCGACGGCGATCGAGCTGGCGGCGCTTTCCATGACTTCGGGCAAGGAAACGTCGCGCCAGGGTTCGTCGGTTTGCGCATCGAGACGCGCGAGCTCTAGAAGGTCCTCGGCCAGCAGCTTGAGGCGGCGCGTCGCATCGAGCGCCTGCTCGATCGTGAAGCGATACTCCTCCGCCGTCCGGGTGCGGCGCAGCGCGAGCGAGAGCTCTCCGTAGAGTCTCGTCAAGGGCGAGCGAAGCTCGTGGGCGGCGTGGGCCACGAACCGTCGCTGCGAGCTGAAGAGCGAGTCGAGCTGCGTGCACATGCGATTGATGTCGATCTGCAAGCGCCCGAGCTCCGCCGATCCATGAACCGCACCGATCCGCGCCGAGAGATCGCCGTCGGCAACCCGGCGGGTGACGGCGGCGATCGCTTCGTAGCCGTGCGTGAATTTTCGCACGATCTGCGCCGCAAAAAGGGCGGTAAATACGACCACGCCCGCGAAAGCGGTGAGCAGCGCGCGGCCGAGAAAGCTGATCTCGCGATCGAGATCGGCCCGTGAAGCGCCGATGAGAAGCTTCGATCCGGGGTGACGAGGGACGTCGACCAGAATGCCGCGCGCCTTTTCGGCGCCAATGCGAAAATCGAAGCACGTGCTCTTCGGACTGCGAATGGAGGAGAGTGCCGGCACCTGGCCCTCGAGATTGGCGGTCCATGCCAGCGCGACGGCGTCGGGGCCGTAAACGACCGCGTATTTTGCGAAAGTGGGATCCTCGGGCTCGTTGTCGAGTTCGTCGTCGTCATCACGAAGACCCAACGTCAACGTACGACCGCCGCGCACGGCGACTTCGTGCGCCTCCTCGATGGCGGCTGCGCGCAAGTTGGCATCGGGTTGTTCGCGCTGAGCGGCGCCGACCGAAAACCACACCACCGTGAGCGCGAGGCCGAGCAACACGATCGAGAGCACCGTCACCGCAGTGACGAGGCGCGCGTGGAGGGTCATGGCAGGGGCGGCGCTTTGAGCCGGTATCCGGCGCCGCGCACGGTGTCGATCATCGACGCGTGCTTGCCGAGCTTGTCGCGCAGCCGCTTGATGTGGACGTCGATGAGGTTCGAGCCCGGATCGAACGTGGTTCCCCACACCTTCGCCAAAAGCTCGCTGCGGGGTACGACCCGGTTGGCGTTGTAGGCGAGGTGCAGCAAGAGACCGAACTCGCGGGTCGTCAAGTCGATGGGCTTTCCGGCGAGGCTCGCCCGGTGCCCGAGGCGATTGATCTCGAGCTCGCCGAAGGTGAGCTTTCCCGTCGCGGTCGTGCGTCGAAGGACGGCTTGGATCCGCGCCAGGAGCTCCTCGAGCTCGAAAGGCTTGCCGAGGTAATCGTCGGCGCCGGCGCGGAGCCCGAGCACCCGTTCCCCCACCTCGCCGCGCGCCGTCAGCATGATGATCGGAATCGTGAGGCCGCGCTGGCGCAGCTCACGGCAGACAGCGAGACCATCCATGCCCGGCAGCATCCAGTCGAGGATCATGAAATCGTAACCCCCGCCGTGAACCTGGGCGATCGCGTCGACGCCGCGGCCGCAGATGTCGGCCGTATAGCCCTCCTCGTTGAGGGCCCGCGAAAGGAAGAGCGCAAGCTTGGTGTCGTCTTCGACGATGAGGCATCTCATCGGGGGACCCCGCCGGTCCCGGCCGCACCCGTCGGACGGCCGTCATCCATGTCTCGGCTCACGCGCACTACTCTGTCAGATTCTCGCTGTCAGATCGATCCGTCGCGGGAATTTCCGCGGGTTCGGGCCGTTCATGCCCGTTCTGCCGGCCGCCGCGGCCGTCCTAGCGCCCGGTCGCTCCGGCGGCGGCGTCTCGTGTGGCGCGGCCGCCGTGGCTAGCGGCGCAAGAAGGCGATCACGTTGTCGAACTGGGCCGACCACGCGAAATCGACGTACGTTCCCGAAAGCGACCCCACGTTGAAGAACGCCTGGGTGTCCGGTGAGGGCGCCATCTGGGTGGTGCAGGGTGAAGACGCGCCGTCGATGAGGGCGTCGATGGTTCCCGTCGTCATGTCGATGCGAAGCTCCGCGTTGGTCCAGAGATTCGTCCCGAAATTGCCGGCTACGGCGCACTCGCCGGTGTACCCGGCGTCGCCCAAGAAATACGTGTAGTGGACGAAGAGGCCCGTGTACGAGGTGTTCCACGGCTTGTTGGAGGCGTATGTATACGCGAGGCACGCGCGCGACGTGATGCCGGATCCCGGAAATCCGACGCAGAGCACGTCGACCTCGTCGGTCCACGCCGGCGAGAACGACGGCACGACCGGGTTGATCGCGGCCGCGACGGATACGCTCTTGATCGTGGAGGCGGTGCCCGGGACCGTCCACTGCAAGTAGCCTTCGCGCGGCACTTGGTTGACGCCGTCCGGGGCCGGGGCCACCGTTTGCAGCGAGTTGGGCGGAGACGACGCTTTCGTGGTGGAAAGCGCGAGCGTGCCGGTGGCCGCCGTCACGCGCGCCCACGTGCTTTGCGCCGGGAGCCCGACGTCGAAATCGACGCACTGGTAGTCAGCGGCGGCGACCCCGCTGGGAATGGCCTTGGTGCCGCACCAGGTGACGCAGGCGTTGTTCGATTTGCTGCAGCTCTTGCCCGCCGCGCACTGCCCGCACATCATGCCGCCCGTGCCGCAGGAGGTGTCGCTTTGGCCGGTGTAGGGGACGCAAGTGTCTCCCACGCAGCAGCCGGTCGAACACGATGCCGCATTGCAGACGCATTGCCCGCTGCCGCTGCACTGCTGTGTCGCGGTACACATGGCACACGGCGCGCCGCTGGTCCCACAGGTCAACGGTCCGTTGGTTTTGCATTCCTTGTTGCCGTCGCAGCACCCGGTGCATGACATCGAGTCGCACACGCAGTTGGCGCCGTCGCAGCGCTGGCCGGTGATGCAGGTTTTGCAAGGCCCGCCCCCTTTGCCGCAGGTCGCCATCCCCGGCGTCGTGACGCAGATGTTGCCGTTACAGCACCCGTCCGGACACGACGTC
>DATHEQ010000426.1:0-14338 GCA_035318505.1 Polyangiaceae bacterium
GGGCCGTCAGCAAAAGATCGTCGGCGTGCTCGCAATACGAAATGGTGGTGGCGTCCTTGTTGACGGCGTAGCGCCCCCCTTCGCGCGAAACGGCCGCGACGCTGGTGCGCATCTCTCCTCCGACGCCCACTTCGGAGGTGACCGACGCGACGAGGTACTGCTTCTCGACGAGATCGCGCAAATACTTGGCGAGGCCGGGCGACGAAAGACCATGGCGGGCGATGCACGCGACCTGGATCTGGTGCATGGCGAAGACCATTCCCGCCGACGCACAACCCGCAGCCAGCGCTTCGCACATCGCCGCCACATCGCCGAAGCCGAGGGCGGCGCCACCGAGATCGGACGGCACCAGGGCGCTCATGAGCTTTTGCTCTTTGAGCGCCTGGATCGTCTCCACGGGAAAACGCGCTTTTTGGTCGACCTCGGCGGCGTGCGGCCGCGCGATCTCCTTGGCGATGCGCCGCACGGCGTCGATGGGTTTGGCTGCGGCAGCTGCGCTCGCACCCGCGGGTTTGACCGAAGAAGTGACGGTGGTCATGGGTCAGCGGCCCTGGGTGAGAGTTTCGAGAGCTTCGCGGATGGTGGCGATGCTGGAGAAGACGCCGCGTTTCAGCATCGAGTCGGGAAACTCGACGTCGAATTGCGCCTCGAGCGCGAGCATGACGTTGACGCTGGCGTGTGAGGTCATCCCAGCCTGGTAAAGATCGGCGTCGTCGGCGAGCGTCGTCGCGTCGCTGGCGAGGCGCCCGTGCTCTTTGAGGATGTTTCGAATGTCGCTGATCATCTCCATTCCTTTTGGCCTCGGGGCCGCGACGGGATCGGATAAGTCAAGCGCTGACATGGTCGAGCTAAGAGATGAACGCCGGTGTTTTGACCGTGTCGACGTGCGTCTGGCGTCGTTGCCCCACCACGACGGCCTGCGCGTAGGCGCCTTCGTGACTCATACTGAGCGAAAACGCCACGAACCCCGCTTGGTCGGCGAGAACACGCATGGGACCGTGCAAGACCAGGTAGCACCACCCACCCGGATCCCGCGCCACTTCGATCGACCGCCAAGAAAATGATTGGTCGGTCAGGCGGAGCACTTTCAGGGCAGCTTCTTTGGCCGCGAAGCGCGCCGCCAATCGGCTCGGAGCGATGTCGACATTTTCGAGGCAGTAAGAAAGCTCGGCCTCGGTGAAGAGCCGGCGCAGGTAGCGCTCACCGAACCGCTCCATGGCCTTGCCGACCTCACTCACCTGCACGAGATCGGTTCCCACGACGATGGCAGTCGATTCCGCCATTTCATCGCGCAGCGGCGCGAATTCGCGCGGAGGCAAAGCCATCGCCGGAGTATACATGGGTTGACATCGCCGCGCGCCTGTCGAAAAAATTGCCAGATGATCGACTACCGTGTGGGCAACGAGATCGACCTCGATGCGTTCATCGACTTGTATCGCGATTCCACTCTGGGTGAACGACGTCCCATCGACGACCGCGCGCGAATGGCGCAGATGCTCGCGCGCGCCAACCTCGTCGTCAGCGCTTGGGACGGCGCGCAACTCATTGGCATTGCGCGCAGCCTGAGCGACTTCTGCTACGCGACGTACCTCTCCGATATCGCGGTGCGGCTCGCGTACCAGCGGGCCGGCGTGGGACGCGAGCTCATCCGTCGCACCCAAGAGGAGGGCGGACGCGCGACCGTCTACCTTTTCGCAGCCCCCAAGGCGGTCGACTACTACCCGCGCATCGGATTTGGCGCGGGGAGCGGGTGGATGTTGCGGGAGGGAGAAACACTGCGTTGACGACGCGGCGCGCGAAGACGGGCCGTCAGAACGGAGGTGGGTCCACTCTCCGCCCTGCATCGCCGCGCGCAGGCTCGCCGAGCGGCACTTCGGTGCCTTCGGCCAGCCCAGCTCCCGGTGTGACCGCCGTGCCGCCATCGATGACCACCGGGCTGGGGGTGGAGACCGTCTGCGGCTCGGTGCCCTGGAGAAACAGCTCTTCGATCGCGTCGTCCTCGCCGTCGTAGGCGAGGAGCCCTGTCTTTGGATCGATGCGCAGCGCGACGAGCCCCGCAGGGCGCGGAAATTCAGTCGCAGGGCGTTTTTCATGGGCGTCGCGCATGAAGGCGATCCACGCCGGCAGCGCCGCCGTTGCCCCCTGCTCGCGTCCTCCGAGCGGTCGTGCATCGTCGAATCCCGTCCAGGTCGCACAGACGATATCGGGAGAGTACCCGACGAACCAGGTGTCCTTTGCCTGATTGCTCGTACCCGTCTTGCCCGCTACGGGCCGCCGCAAACTGCGCGCGGAAGCGGCGGTTCCGTGGTCGACGACGGACATGAGAACGCTCGTCGTCAAATAGGCTTCGGCCTCGCCCATCACCCTGCGCGCGGGTGGCCGCGGAGGCAGCGGCACTTCGACGCCATCGGGCCCGGCGATCCGCGTGACCAGCACCGGTGCTTCGTAGATCCCGCCCGAGGCGAGCGTGGCGAACGCCGTCGCCATTTCGAACGGCGTGACCTCGTACGAACCGAGCGCGAGCGACAGATCGGCCCCGAGCTTGGACTGGATGCCGAGCGCGGAGGCCCACGTCACGACATTGGCCGGTCCTACATCCTCGAGGATGTGCACGGCGGCGACATTGACGCTGTGGGCGAGCGCTTCGCGCAAGCGGGTGGGCGCGACCCCCTCGCTGTCTTCGAAGTTGCTCGGACGGTAACCGACGAGCGATCCGGGGCTCGTATCGAGCATCGACGCCGGCGTGAATCGTCGCGACGAGAGGGCGTAGCCGTAGACAAAAGGTTTGAAGGACGATCCCGGCTGCCGGTGCGCTTGCGTGGCGCGGTCGAGCGCACCGGAAGCAGCTTCGTAACTGCCGATGAGGGCGAGCACTTCGTGCGTTCGCACGTCGAGCGCGACCATCGCCGCCTCGGGGCCCATCTCGAGCCGGAGCGGCACCTTGTTGTCGGCCGAGCCGTCCGCAGGCGCGAGCAGACTGACGCGCACGAGGGCCCCTTCCGTGGCGAATTGGCTGGGCGGAAGGTGCTGCGGATTGTACCGCTCGTAGTCGACGAGCTTCACACTTCCGGAGACCGTCCCCACGCGCACGTCGAGCATCCCGAGAGCGTCCTCGGCGCCCGTGACCACGCCGATCATCACCTTGTGATCGCTGAAGCGCGGCGTGCCTTCGAACGCCTTGTCCACGGATTTGGCTTTTTTCTTGTTGGTCGCCGCGGCTTTGTTCGGCAGCGTCGCGGGCGGGGCAAAGGGTGCGAGCAGCTTGTAACGCTTGTCGTAGGCGCCGAGGTTGTCGCGCACCGCCTTGCGCGCCGCTGCTTGCAGGCGCGGATCGATGGTGGTGGTGACGGTGTAGCCACCGCTTCGCTTGGAATCGATGGCGAGCTCCTTCAGGGTGCGCTTCACCAGCTCGACCACCTCCGGGGCGAGCTGCCCCTGCGGCTCGACGGGCGGCGCGAGTCGGAGCGGCTCGTTCATCGCCCCATCGTGCTGACGCTGATCGATGAACCCCTTGTCCAGCATCTGCGCCAGGACGAATCCGCGCCGCGTGAGCGCTTTGGCGGCGTCGTGGCGCGGCGAGTAGAGCTCGGGGCCGGCGGGAAGGCCCGCCAACATCGCTCCTTCGGCGAGCGTGATCTCGCGCGCTGATTTGCCGAAGTAGTACCGCGCGGCTTCCTCGATACCGTACCGGCCGTGCCCAAAATAGATGTGATTCAAATAGAGCTCCAAGATCTCGTCTTTGGAGATCTGCTGCTCGAGGCGGCGCGCCAAGATGAGCTCGCGCATTTTGCGCCTAAAGCTGCGCTCGGGGTCGAGCAAGATGTTTTTCACGACCTGCTGCGTGATGGTGCTGCCCCCTTGACGCGTGCGGCCCGAACGCAGGTTCACGAGGAGCGCGCGCGTGATGCCGTAATAGTTGAGCCCCTCGTGCTCGTAGAAACCGGCGTCCTCCGCGGCGAGCACGGCGAGCTTCACGTGCGCGGGGAGCGCGCCGATGGAGATGACCGTGCGGCGCTCCGTGAAGATCTCGGCGAGCAGCGTGCTGCCGTCGCGCGCCATGACACGCGTCATCTGCGGCGGATTGTAGTTGCCCTTGAGATCGCCGATCGACGGAAGGTTCTCGCTGTAATGGCGAAGAATGAGCCACACGCCAACAAGCGCAGCGAGCAACATGCCTAGCGTCGAAAAGCCGAGCACCTTCAGCGCGAAGAGCCATCGACGGCGTCGCTCGCCCGGGCTCGACTTCCGGCGCGAGGATGCCAAGCGCGAGACGCTCGGCAACGCGCTCGACCCGCCGGGTGGGGTCGGGGGAGCGGCCCCTTCGCTGGGCCCATCCTCGAAAGGCGGCGTAGACGTCGGCATGAGTCGAGTCGAGCTTAGCGCGAGTCAGGGGGGACTTTTACCCGCTCTCGTTGCAACGCCCGTAGCGGGGGATTTCATCCACGATCGGACGCCCCGCGCCCAAGCGCGACGGCGGACGCGCGTCAGTGCATGAGCCGCATCACCGCCACGGCGAGCACGACGCCCATGACGAGACAGGCAGCAGCGACCCCCACGATGAGCCCCACGCCGGTCCGCCGTACCGTCACCACCGACGCCGGTGAGCTCAGGCCGACAGGTGGCGCGCCGGGCGTCGAGAGCACCGGCACGACCGACGCCGCCGCGGTGAACGCCTGAAAGCCCGGTACGAAAGGGCGCAGCGCCGCCGAGAACTGTCCCCCCGACTCGTAGCGTTCCTCGGGCTTTTTGAGGAGAGCGTGGCCAATGACGTCGGCGAGCGCCGGGTCGAACGTGCGCCCCGGCACCCGCTCGTTGAGCGGTATCGGAGTCGCGGTCACGTGAAGCTGGAGAAACTCGATCGGCGTGCGCGCTTCGAAGGGGAGTTTGCCCGTCAAAAGCTCATAGAGGATGACGGCCAGTGAATAGATGTCGCTCGCGGGCGTGAGCGTTCGCCCTTGCGCCTGCTCGGGGGACATGAATTCCGGCGTGCCGAACACCATGCCCTCTTGGGTCAGCATGATCGACCCGGGGCGCATCTCGCGCTCGGTAACCTTGGCCAGACCGAAATCGAGCACCTTGGGAAAGTCGGTGAGCCCACCTTGCGTGCAGAGAAAGACGTTCTCCGGTTTCATATCGCGGTGCACGATCCCCGCGCGATGCGCTTCCTCCAATGCTTCGCAGACCTGGATCAAGATAGGAAGAGCGCGCTCGACGGGCATCGGCCCCTCGCTACGCACCAGTTGATTGAGGTTTTTTCCCTCGAGGTACTCCATCACGATGTAGAGAGAGCCATCCTCGAGCTCGCCATAGAGCAGTACGCGCACCGTGTTGGGGTGGCTCAGATGGCTCATGGCCTTTGCCTCGCGGCGAAAGCGCGAGACCAGGTCTTTGCGATTGGTAAGCTTGGGATGCAGGATCTTGACGGCAACCGGGCGGTTCATCGCCGTCTGGTTGGCTTTGTAAACGGAGCCCATCCCTCCCGTGCCGATTTTCTCCAGGATACGAAATTCGCCGTTCAAAATGTCGCGGCCGATGAACGGATCCGGAGCAGCCATAGGGGCCTTCGTGGTCTAACACGACCACCGTCCGTTAGCCCAGTCGTGCCGGCGGTTAACTGTGGAGTGTGCGAAAATAACCATCCTACGCTGGGAGGATCATCACGGTGACCGCGGAGTACTTGAAATCGCCTCTACTCTCCCGCGAAGGATTTCAGCACGCGTTCTTCACGCGCCGCGGCGGCCAATCGCCTGCTCCGTTCGATTCGCTGCATTTCGGCACGGCGGGGCAAAGCGCGGACGACCTCGTGGCCAACGTGCGATCCGCCGCCGAAGCGCTCCGCGTGGACCCAGCGCGGCTTTACACGGCTACCCAGGTGCACGGTCGCGACGTTATCGTCGTGCACGGAACCGAGGAACGGAACGAGCTTCTCCGGCGGAGGGCGGATGCGCTCGTCAGCACCGTTCCGGCGATCGCATGCGGCATCAAAGTCGCCGACTGCGTGCCTCTGCTGATCGCCGATCGCGTGAGCGGCGCGGTCGCCGCCATTCACAGCGGCTGGCAGGGCACGGAGCTCAACGTCGTTGCTGCAAGCCTTACTGCTTTGCGCGGCGTCCTCGGCGCGCCCGGTGACCTTCTGGCCGCGATCGGCCCTCACATCGAGGTGTGCTGTTTCGAAGTCGGCGACGACGTCGCCGAGCGCCTGCGATCGTGCGCCCCGCAGGCAGACGCAATCGACCGGCGCCGCGGACCGCGCGCTCACGTCGATCTACGCAAGATCGTGCGCGAGCAGCTTTCGTCCCTCGGTTTGCGTCACGAGGCGATCGAAGATGTAGGCGGATGTACGAAATGCGACAAAGCCCGCTTTTTCTCGTATCGGCGCGACCGCGACAGCAGCGGACGCATGTTGGCTGCCATCGCCGTGCGGAGCTCGTAGCGACTCAGCGGCGAGGTTGATGGACGGCGGGGGGAGCGCTGCTGCGGACCGGCGGTTTGCCGTGTAGCTCGGCCCTCAGCGCTTCGAGCTGCGCGGGGATTCGGGCGCGCACGGGCGTCGAGACCTTCAAGAAATCGAGAGCCGTCGACAAATGGTCAGGGGCGAAGCCCTTGATCGGTCCTCCCAACCAGCTCACGGCCGTCATGACTCCGCGCGCCAACATCGACTCGGTCACCACCGCCGTGGGAATGCGCAGCAAACCTGCACGCGCGAGTTTTTGGCGTTGACGGGCGTCAGGACCCGCCGCCTCGCGTCCCTCCGTGACGACGAGTACGGCGCGCACCGAGCCGGCCATGCCAAGGGCCTCGTAGACGTGTTGATCGACCTCGGCATCGGTGGGTCGGCCGACACCCTGTAAGACGAGCCGAACGTCACCCACGAGCGCCTGCAAGAGGATGCGCTTCAGCGCCGGATCGCGACGGGCTTCAGGCTCCTGCATCGAGGGCCACTATGCCGCCGCGCACCGCGCGATTCAACGATGTGGCGCGCCGGCCCGACCCCGACTACCAGTCGGAACCGCCGCCGCCCGAATCCCCTCCGCCCCAATCGCCGCCGCCACCACTGTCGCCACCGCCCCAGTCGCCGCCGCCGTCGTCATCCCAGCCGCCGGTGCTTCCACCGGCGTCGTTGTTTTGACGATCATCGTTGTTTTGACGATCATCGCCGCCAGCCACGCCGGCAGAGCTTTGATCGTCGTTGTGATGCTCGCCGTGGCGTTCGCCAGCCATTTTGCCGAGCTCGTAGCCGACGAGCCCTCCTAGGCCCGCGCCCGCAATCGCGCCTCCGATACCGGGGCCGCCGCCTCCACCATAGCCGGGGCCGTAATTGCCAGGGCCATAGCCGGGCGGATAGGGACCGCCGGGCGGATACGGTCCACGCGGACCACCGGGAGGATAGCCGGGAGGGCCGAGTTCACCGGCGCGCGCGCGCCGCGACAGCATCGACCCGACGAAAGCAATGAGGCCCCCGACGACGAGGACGACGACGAGCACGAAGAAAACCGTGCTCCCGGCCGTCGAGCGCGGCGCGCTTGCCGCGCCTGTTTGGGCCGTGCCTGCGACACCGGCCGCGGGTTGCGACGCCTTGCGGGCCTCGGTCAAAATCGCTTCGACGCCCGCTTTCCAGTTGCCCTCGCGAAAGTGCGCGTTGCCCGCCTGCTCGACGGCCTTGAACTGCGACGGTGGTACGCCGAGCGCGGTACCGAAATGTACGGATGTGAAGCGGTGAGCACGATCGATCCCCACCACGACGACGTTCGGCTCGTTCAATTGCGCGCGAACGTAGCGATCGAAATCCGATTTTTGGTCGTACTCGGAGGTAGCGACGATCCGGACGTCGAAGGGGTATTGGTGCCCTTCGCCCTGCAATGCCGTGGTATCCGCGGGATTGAAGAGGCCGGCAGGGTCCTTGATCTGAACCCGACCGGCCAGGGCGGGAAGCGCGAGAAGCATGCAAGCCAAAGAGACGACCGCGGCCAGAAGCCAGCGGCGCGGTGCGATGCTTTTTCGTTGGGTCATTGGGGCGTAGTGTAATCACCCGTCTCGAGCCGTCGAGACCTCCCGCGGGCCAGAGGTCCCAACCCGTCTCGTTCGACCGCGGAACTGCGACGATTCCCGCTTAGCGCGCGCCCAGCCACTTCGCGGTCGCCGAGCTCTCCTTGTCAGCCAGTGCGGCACAACGCAGACCGTCTTCCACCGATTGCCGGAGGGGCTTTTCGGTGCCGTCGATCTTGGCCAAGCGCGGGGAGAAGAACGCTTCGGCGGCGCGCACCTGACCTGCGTCGCACATCGAAGCCGTCACGTGCACGAGACGACCGACGACAAAGCGGGGAATGACCTTCACCACGTCGTCGAAGTGTTTTTCCAGCCAAGCGAAAGTGATGTCGCGTGTCGCGCGGCGCGAGCTGAGCGGGCGGAAGATGTACTGCAGATCCTGGGCTTTGATGGTCTTGTCGATCATCATGTCGAGCACGCGCTCGACGTATTTCGGGTCGTCGAAACCGGCGAGCCCCGACAGCGCCAGAACGCGAATTTCGGGCGTGCGTGGAGATTTCAGCACGGCCTTGAGCCGCTCGAAGAGCGACTCGTTCGGCTGCTTGGCGGCAACGGGCAGCGCCGCTTTGGCAAGATCTGCGTCGACCTGGAACGGCTCGTCGAGCCAGGCGTCGGTCACGCGTTTGGCCTGTGCCATTGCCCACTCGTCTCTTCCGAGCGAGCCAAGCGCGCCAAGCACCGAGACGCGCAAGAGCTTCAAGTCGTCGGGCTCGTCCTTCTTGGTCGTCCAGCCGAGGCGGTGTGCAAGCGGTCCCAGCGTGTCGCGCACGAACCGTGCGAAGGCCGGCCGCGCCGCATCGGTGACGACGGCTCTGTCGGCGGCGTGGAGCGAATCGATGATTTCGCGCCACACGAGCCGGCTCGACTCTTTCTTGAAGCTGCCGAGCACTTCGAAATACGCCGCAGCCGGCAGATCGCCGCTCCACACCTCCGCCCAGGCGTTGCTCACGAGCCCGAATCGCTCGAGATCGGAGAGCTTGCCGAGCCCGGTCTTCGTGAGCTTCTCGAGATCGGCGCGGTCGAGCTTGATGCGGTCGTAGCCCGACTCGCCCGCGTTCGGATAGAGGTAGGCTGGGCAACCCGCGTCGCTGGCACCCTTGGCGCGGCGCTTGCCGAGATCGAGCTTGGCCTCCGCGGAGTCGAGCAGCATACATTCACGTTCGATTTTCTCGCCGCCGTCGAAAACGACGCACACCGGGATGTGCCAGAGCTTGTTGCTCGGACCCTTGCGGTCGAGCGTGCGGTACTCCTCTTGATGGAGCTGCACGGTGACGGAGCTATCCGCGCCCTCCCCGGCGCGGCACGTCGCGCTCACCACCGGAACGCCGGTCTGATCGGTGAAGCTGTTCATCACCTTGCTGACATCGCGACCGCTGGCTTCGCTCAGCGCGGCGTAGAGATCGCTGGCGGTGGCGTTGCCCCACTCGTGCTTCTTGATGTAGCGCCGCATCCCCTCGCGGAACTGTTCCTCGCCGATCCACGCCTCGATCATGGTGAGGACGGCCTGACCTTTGCCGTAGGTAATGCCGTCGAAGGCTTCGAGCGCGTCACTGGTGCTGTTGACGGGGTTTCTGATCTTGCGCGCGGTGGAAAGCGAGTCGTGCGCCATCACGTTCGATCGTTCACCGACCGATTCGAGGCGCGACTGCGAAGCCGGCCTCCACTGGTCGACGATCTTGCGACTCATCCAACTGGCGAACGCTTCGTTCAGCCAGAGATCGTCCCACCATTGCATCGTCACGAGATCGCCGAACCATTGGTGAGCGAGCTCGTGCGCGATGACGCCGGCCATGGCCCGGCGCGACTGGGTCGACGCGTGCTCGGGGTCGAGCAAGAGCAGCTCTTCGCGGAAAGTGACGAATCCGGGATTTTCCATGGCGCCCGAAGCGAAGTTGGGCACGGCCACGATGTCGAGCTTGGTGTACGGATAGGGGCGGTTGAAGTATTTGCCGAGCAGCTCGAGATGCGCCGCCGCCGTGTCCACCGCCAGCTTGCCGAGACCGGCCTTGCCCTTGGCGGAGATGAGACGAACCGGCACCGGCTGTTGCGGGCCTTCCAGCACGTCGAAGGGTCCCACACCGAAAGCGACGAGGTACGTAGGGAGAGGCGGCGACTTTTCGAAATTGAACGTCACCGTATTGGCTGCCGCGTTGTCGTGCTGCCGAGCGACCTTGGTGTTCGATATGGCCATCGAGCCCTTGGGCACGGTGATGCTGAGCTCGAAGGGCACCTTGAAGCCAGGCTCGTCGAAACATGGGTAGGCGCGCCGCGCGTCGTTCGGCTCGAACTGCGTGAACGCGTACGACACGCCGCTTTCTTCCACGTTGTAGAGGCCGTGCAGGCCGTGATTGAAGGGCGCTTCGTAGTGGAGCTCGAGCTCCGCGTCACCGGCGGGCGCCTCACTGGGGAACACGAGCACGAGCTCTTCCGCATCTTCGCGCGAGCCTGCAGCCATGCGGAGGTCGGATTTGCCGACGAGCTTGCCGCGCGCAGTGTGCAAAAACGCTTCTTTCACCGTGAGCCCGCGACCGTGCATGACGATGGCGCGCAGCGGACGCTCCAAGGAGACGCCGATGCGCACCTCACCGCCGAACGTTTTTTTGGACGGATCGATGGAGAGATCCATGGTGTAACGCGTGGGGCGCACACCAGCGGGGAGACGTCCGTCTTCGCGCGGCGGGGGCACGGCGTCGAGTTGAGCGGCAACGGTGCCCGCCGGAGAAGGCGACGACGCTGACGAACCAACGGGGGCCGGCGCGGAGGCCGCACATCCCGTCAACGCCAGGGCCAAGAGAATTTTGCTCGTGCGAGACATGGGCCACGCTTTCCGCCTTTTGCCGAGCGAGGTCAAGAGTCAATGGTCTCCCCTCCGTCGCGAGCGGACCGCGCCGCCCCGGTCAACGCGACGTCGCGAGGCGGGTCACGGCGGCAGCGAGGGCCGCCGCCACTTCGGGCTCTTCGCCGAGCGCACCGGCGACCTCGAACGCGATCGCCGGATAGCGCGCGCGTTCCGCGGCAACGAGCACGGGGACATCGTGAGCGACGTGTCCACCGCCAGAAAGAAAAATGGGCGCGACGAGAATTCGCGCGGCACCGCTCTGGCTGAGCTCGAGAGCCGCTTCGGAGAAGCTCGGTCGCGCAAACTCCATGAACGAGAGGGCGACCTTGCACGGGCGCAGCGTTTCGGCGAGCGCCGCGCGCATGCGAACGAACGGCTCGAGCCACCGTGCGTCGCGCGCGCCATGCGCGATCAAGATGACGCCGTCGAAATTCCCCACGATCACGCCGTCCTTTACCCCACGCGTCAATGCCTCGCCAGTCGGCGTCGACGTTTCTTTATTCTTGGCAACGTGTCGTGTTGAGCCTAATCCCTAGCGCGACGCTAGAGTGTCCGATCACGTCGACCGAAGTAGCTCGAAGGAGAGAAATCCCATGATGAAAGGCGCACTCGAGAACATCACGCAAGCGGTTGGGAACACCCCCATCGTCAAGCTCAATCGAGTCACGCAAGGCATCTTGGGGGACATCTACGTCAAGTGCGAATACCTGAACCCGGGCGGAAGCCACAAGGATCGCGTCGCGCTCAACATGATCCGCCGCGCCGAAGAGGCAGGACTGAAACAAGGCGGCACGATCGTGGAAGCGACGAGCGGCAACACCGGCGCTTCGCTCGCGCTCATCGCCGCGATCAGGGGATACAAGTGCGTCTTCGTGATGCCGGACAAGATGTCGCAGGAGAAGCTTTCCAGCCTGCGCGCCTTCGGAGCACGCGTCGTCGTTTGCCCCACCGCGGTCGAACCGGAAGACCCGCGCAGCTACTACCAGGTGAGCAAGCGCATCGCCGACGAAACGCCCAACTCGTATTACGCGAACCAGTACCACAACCCTGCCAACCCCGAAGGTCACTACCTCAGCACCGGCCCCGAAATCTGGCAGCAGACACAAGGCGAATGCGATGTGTTCGTGGCCGGTATGGGGACGGGGGGGACCATCAGCGGCGCCGGTAAATATTTGAAAGAGAAACGCCCCGACACGAAGATCGTCGGCGTCGATCCCGTGGGTTCGCTCTACTACGACTTCGTCAAGAGCGGCCGCATCACCAAACCGTTTACTTACAAGGTCGAGGGCATCGGCGAGGATTTTTTCCCCTCCACGATGAACCTCAAGATCATCGACGAGATCATGCGCGTCGACGACAAGGAATGCTTCTTGATGACGCGCGATCTGGTGCGCCTCGAAGGCCTCTACGTCGGTGGGTCGGCCGGCGCAGCCGTAGCAGGCGCCATCAAATACGCGCAGGCAACCCAAAAACAGCAGAACATTCTGGTGCTCCTGCCGGACAGCGCGCAGAAATACTTGTCCAAGATCTTCAACGACGACTGGATGCGCGAAAACGGATTCCTCGACGATCAACCCGGGCTCGGAACCGTTCAAGAGCTGCTCCAGGGTAAGCCTGGCAACATCGTCAGCGCCAAACCTTCCGACAAGGTGCGCGACGTCGTGTCCACGCTCAAATCGATGGGCATCAGCCAGCTTCCCGTCTTGGATAACGGCAAGCTGCGCGGCATTGTGGCGGAGGTCGACCTCCTGCGGCACCTCGTTTCCGGCGAGGGCACGCTCGACTCGCCCATCGCGGGCCTCGTCGAGAGCGATTACGCCACCGTGACCCCCGAAACCAAAATCGAGCTTCTGCAGCAAGTGCTGAGCGACGCCAAGCTCGCCATCGTGACCGAAAACGAGGGCGTCGTCGGGATCGTCACCAAAATCGATCTCATCGACTTCCTGGCAAAGAGGTCGGGCAAACCCTCCTAGGCGCACCTCGGCTCGTTGCAGTCGGGCGCTCGCTCCCTGGCAATCGCGCCCAATGAGGCCGCAGTCGGAAGGCGCAGGTGTAGGCGGCGTGGTTCGCGCCACGTTGCCTACATGCGGTTGAAAGTCGCCGTTTTACTTCTTCGCGCAGTCCACCGATGAGCGCCTTGAAAAGCATGCAGCGCCCCATCAGAAATCAGGTTGGCGCCGGTGTTCCCAAGGCGAACGCAAACGCCACGACGGAGGAATCGGTGGTCGGGAAGAAGGTCGAGACATCCAACAAGGCAGTCCCAGCACGCAGCGCATTGGCGCCGCAAGCGCCTCGCCCGCCGTCCGCGGGCGCCGTGCGATCGGAGCCGCCGATGGATGTCGATCCCGGCGAGCTCATTCCGACGCTCCCTCCGACGAAGCCCGCGACGGCTCCGTCGCAAACCCCGGTCGCCATCGACGACATGGATCTCGAAGACGACGGCGCGACGCTGATGTTCAAGCGGCCCGAACCTTCTCCCGGTCCGCCGCGAAAACCGCCGCCGCCAAAAGCGAAGCCCGCCGGGCCGCCGCCGAAGCCCGGCGCCAAGCCGCCTTTGCCCGCGCCGACGCGCGCCGACAAGCCGCTGCTCGCAACTCCCAAGGCGATCGAACGCCTCGTAGGTCCGCCGGCCAAGCCCCTGGCCAAGGCGCCCGCGCTCAAATCCGACGACAAGCCTCTCTTCGGCACGCCGAACTCACCGATGTTCCCGGCCCCCCAGCCGAAGCTCAGTGAGGCCCCCCTTTTCGAGGTGACGCTCGGGAGCGAGAAGCCGCTTTTGGCGACACCCGAGGCCGATGAGATTTCGCTTCTCGTCCCGAGAGCGCCTGCCATGCCGCTCTTGGCGACGCCGCCAAGGGGCGAGGTTGGATCATTCGATCTCAAGCCCGGCGCCGCCGGCGCGATATCGCCGCTGCCCGGATTGCCGATGCTCGACTTCAGTCGCGATGTCTCGGGGAGGAGCCGCAGCTCGCCGCCGAACGGCGTAGCGACGCGCGTCCTCGGCTACGCGCGCACGCACGCGAAGGTGCTGGTCATGACCGGCGCCACTGCGCTCATTGCCACCGTCGCTTGGACGGTGTTCCGCGCGGCTGCTGCCGGACCGGAAACGGCCGCAAGCGGGTCGGCGCGTGGTGCCATTGCCGGCGCGCACACGCTTGCACCGAATCCGAGCGCGCAACCCGTGGCCACGGCGATCCCCGCCGTGCACCCGGCGCCGGTGGCACCCCCCAGCGAGCCGACGCCGAGTGAAAAGACCGAGGTCGCCGAAGCGCCCGCCGCTGCCCCGCCGGCGGCCGTAGCGAGCACGGCGAGCGCCGCGGAAGTGGCGGTCCCCCCCGGCGGCCCCAATTCGCCTTCGGCCGTCGAAGCAACGACTGCCGCGGAGCGGCCCGGGCGAACAGCGCCCGTCGCCGCCGTCGATCCGGCTGCGCGCCCCTCGGGATCGCGCACCAC
>DATHEQ010000427.1:0-33205 GCA_035318505.1 Polyangiaceae bacterium
CGCAGCGGCTCCACGTAACGAAGAGCCCCCTCGTCCCCCTGCTCTGCCATCGCTTCCGCCACGATCGCGAGCTCGGTGGGGTCGCTCGGCTCGCGACCCTGCCCTTGCCAGAGCTCGACCACGCTCGCCCATTGACCTGCCAGGTACTGCGCCATGGCCGCGGCGCGCAGACGCTGGGCGGGACGTAGACCGGGCGGGGGCGGGCCGGACTCCGCCTCCGAGGTGCGAAAGGTGATTCGCTCGTCGTCGACGCGGTCCCACGCCACCTCGCCGCGAACGTCGGGGCGCGCTTCACCCCGTGCGCGTGCGGTCGCGACGACCTCCACGCTATCGAAGCCGCCGCGATGGTTCGCGCTCCGCGCAAACGCAAATTCGACCAGCGTGCGGTCGTCGGTGTTGAGGGTCCGCTCTTCGTCGCCGATCGCCCGCGCCATCGTGGGACCCGCCACGAAATGGGCGAGAAAGCCTTCCAAGTCGATGGCCCGCCACGCCGCGGCGAGGGCGCCTTTGTAAGGCTCGCGCTCGAGCTTGGCGCGCAGCACGGCCGCGTCGTGAGCGAGGGGCTCGCGCGCGCCGACCAAGAGCAGATCGTTGGCCCCGAGCTCCCACGTCTCGACCGCCGGAAACACCGTTGCCAAGGTGGCGTAGATCTTCTTCACCGTGCGCGAGTCGACGTCGTACGCCTGCACCCACTGCAAAAAGAGCCCGCCCTCTTCGAGCCGGTCCCGCACCGAACGGTAGTATTCGAGCGTGAAGAGGCTGGCGATTCCCGCTCGGTAAGGATTGGACGGCTCGGAGAAAATTAGATCGTACTTGGCCGTCGTCGTCAAAAGCACTTCGCGCGCATCGCCTATCACCACGTTGACCTTGGGATTGTCCAAGACATCGTGGTTGACGACGGCGCAGTCTTTCGCGACCCGCAAAATGGCGGGTTCTAGCTCGACGACGTCGACCTTGGCGAGCTCGGGGATGGCGCCGAGCCAACCCGCGCTGCTCCCGGTGCCGAGGCCGATGACGAGAGCGCTCTTCGGTGCAGGGTGCAAAATAGCGCCGACCATGCCGCTCATCACTTGCGTCGGAGCGTCGGCGCGAATGTGCCCGTCGACCTTGCCGTTGACGACGAACGCGAGCCCGGCGCGGTTGCTGAGGGCGACGGCGCTCTCGACGCCGTCCTTCTCCCACAGGATGCCCCGGCGCTCCGCGTTGACCCACGATCGCCAGGCGTTCGGCGATGACGTCATCTCGGCGGGGATGCGCCCGACGCCGATAGGGCTGTGCCGAAAGAGCGCGGTCGGCCCGGTGGCGCGCAAGAGAAGGAGTGCGCCCGAAGCGAGCCCCACCGCGATGGCAAGGCGGCTGTTCAAGCTCCCGCGGCGCGCCGCGATCGCCGCCGCCGCGACGCCGAGCACGATGAGCAGGACCACGACGCCGCGCCAACATCCGAGCGCGCCGATCGTCGGCAAGAGAACGAAGCCGCCGAGCAGCGACCCTGCGATGGCACCTGCCGTGTTGGCGGCATAGGCGAGCCCCGTTTGCCTACCGACGTCTTCCGATCCTTCGCCGAGCAGCGCGATCAACATGGGGAACTGCACGCCGGCCACGCACGCCGCGGGGAGCACGACCAGCATCGCCACGAGCGCCCAGCCCAATGCCAGCCCCGGGAAGCCGACGATTTCGAGCGAGCGTAGTGCGAGCGCGATGGTGGCCACGCGATCGCCGAGCGCGTAGGGGATCGCCATACAGAACGCCTCGAGCGCGGCGGTGATGGCAAAGGACTCGAGCGATGGGCGTCGCGCTTTTTCGAGCACGCCGTAGAACGCGCCGCCGAGCCCAACGCCGAAGAGCGCCACCGCCAAGATGAGACCAAACGTGAAGACCGTCCCGCCGAGAAGCGGGCCGAGCATCCGATACCAAACGATCTCCATGACGAAGAATGCAAAGCCCGCCACGGCGGCCGCGATCACGGTAAAGGGAGCGATCTTCGCGCCTGCGCGCGACGACGCCGTTTCGTTTCGGCCCCGCTGCTCACTCGGTGACCGCGCTGACGCGCTCCTCGCCAGCCACGCGGCGCCGCCGGCGACGAGCACGTTGACCGCGCACGCCGACAAGAGCGTTCGTCGCGTGCCCAGCGTTTCGAGCAGCCAAAAATTGGCCGCCAGAGAACCGGTGACGGCGCCGAGCGTATTCATCCCATAGAGCCATCCGATGCGACGGCGACCGACGTCGTCCTCGGATTGGACGGCGCGAGCGACGGCGGGGAGCGTGCCCCCCATGAGAAACGTCGGCACCGCGAGAACCAGCGCTGACAAGACGAGCCGGACCAGCGTGCCGCCCAACAAGCCGAGCACCGGCGTGCCCCCGAGAGCGACGTAGGCGCGCCGCGTAACGGACAAGAGCGGCGGCGTGAGCGCGGCCGACAGCGCAATTCCGAGCTCGAGCAGCGCATAGAGCCGCACCGGTCGAGGATGCCGATCAGCGCGGCGGCCGAACCAGAGGCTCCCCGCCCCGAGACCCCCGACGAAGAAGGCCAACACGGCGCCCGTCGCCGCGGTGGACGCACCGAAGACCAGCCGAAACTCGCGAAACCACGCCACCTGGTAGACGAGCGCGCACGCACCCGAACCGTAGAGGAGCAGCGCGAGCTTCGGAGCGAGGCGATTCACTTTGATGCGAACGAAGGCTCGTTCAGCGCGACGCTCGTCGGGATTGGCCGCGCGCCGCTCGCGTCACTGGGCGGGGGTGGACGACGAGGCGGGGGCCGTCGATGCCGAGGCCTGGGGTACACACAGGCCCTGCACGCACATGCGACCCTTGGTGCACGGCTTGTTGGCGTCGCATTCGCGATCGAGGCAGAGCCCCAAGTGGCAGAAGCGCGGGGTACAGTCCTTGTCGTTCGTGCACCGGCCCGACGTGCATGTCCCGTTGAAGCAGACGCGCCCCGATCCGCAGTCGGAGTTCCAAGCGCACTTCTCTTTGCCAGGGCCAGGGCAGCGGTCGCCGTCGCGTGGACAGGAGATGAACAGACAGACGCCGCCGACGCAGCTGCGGTCGTCGGCGGTGCCCGCCGTCTCGTCGTCGCCGAGGCAGCTGCTACTCGCCTGACATTCGCGATTGCTGCACGCGCCTTCGATGCAAGCGGCATTGCCGCCGCAATCGCCGTCGGTCGTGCAGCCACCGGCCTTGCATTGCCCGTCGACGCAAGATTGGCCGGACGCGCAAGGATTGCTCGCGTCGCATCCCTGTGCCTTGCCCGGCGCTTTCGGCTCGCCGCCCGAGTTGGCGCAGGCGACGGCAACGACGAGCACGCTAGCGTAAAACCACTGCGAGTAGGATAGCCGCTCCATGGTGGGGCGATTGTAGTCACTTTCCCCCGCCGGTACGAGAGAACAAAACTATTCTTTATAGCGCCCGCAAGCGGCTTCTCCAAGTCGCACAAATGGGGTGCTTTCCCGAGGCGCATCCGAATTGCCCTGGGCACGGACACGTGAGAAAAGGGGCACCATGCGCAAATTGTCTGCCCGCGTGGCCCTGTTGCTCCCCTTGCTCTCCTTGCCTGTCGCTTCCTGCGCGTCGGAAGTGACCACGTCGTCAGAACCCAACGATTTCGATCACGACGTCGTCATCTCCATGAGCCTCACCGTGGCGCCGGGCGAAGAGCTCCATCAGTGCCAGCTCGTGATGCTCCCCACCGATTCCGAAATCCAGGTCGTCGCCTTCTCCCACAAATACACGGCCGGCAGCCACCATTTCCTCGTGTTCGCGACCGATCTCGACACGATCCCCCCCCATCTCGCGGGGCGATACGACTGCGTCAATGGCGACGAGCCGATCATGGAGCACGCGCAGGGCATCCTCTATGGCGCCCAGTCCGCCGAGGCGACGTTCCCTCTGCCCTCGGGCGTAGGGTTCAAAATGAAGGCGCACCAGGTGGTCATGCTGCAAGCGCACTACCTGAACCCGACCGCGAGCGCGATTGCGGCGAAGATCCAGGCAGGCTTCGATACCGCGCCCGCCGCGAGCATCCGCCAGCAAGCAGGGTTCATGATTTTCTATGACCCGTTCATCTACATCCCGGCGCAAAGCACGGCGACCGCCGGCATTCGCTGTTCGGTGCCGAGCGACGTCAATGTCATCGCGGCTTTCACCCATTACCACCAGCGCGGCACGGCCATGCGCGTATGGGTCGACCCCAGCATGAGCCAAGAGAGCGCGGAGCCCTTTCACGAGACGCACGATTGGGAGCATCCCGCGGATTTCAAAGGCCCTCTGGCCGTCCCAGCGGGTTCCGCTTTGCGTTTCGAATGTGCTTACACCAACGGCGACAGCGTCGACGTTTTCCAGGGCCCCAACGCCGCGACCAGCGAGATGTGCGTTTTCGCGGGGCTCTATTATCCGCAAGCACCGCGCGATTTCGACAACTGCGCCGACCTGTCCATCACGGGTCATGGCGACAAGACATGCAGCAGCGTGCTGTCGTGCGTGCAAAACTGCCCCGGTGACGACGCGCCTCGGTTCACGAACGGCGGCGTGCTTGTCGGACCTTGCTGGGAACGGTGCGTTGCCAGCGGTTGTCAGGGTGCGGTGGACAAGGTGTTGCCCGTGTCGTTTTGCGTCGGCGACAAATGCGCGGCTGAGTGCGCAATGGGCGCCGACGCTTGCGAGGCGTGTGCGACGACGCAGTGCGCGGCCGAAGTGGGCGTCTGCCTGGCGCACCAGTGCGGCCGTTGAAGCGCCATCGTGTGCGCCGAGTGGTTTCGTAGCGCGCGCCGGATCGGACCAAAGTCGCGGGCAGATGGGCGCGCGCTTGCCGCGGCCAGCGCGCAGCGGTTTCGGTCTTAGGATATCGGAGTGCCCACGGAGCCCAATCTTTCGCTGGCGGCGGACCCCGAATACGAGCGCCCCGTGGTCGCCTCTCCCCCACCGCTTGGCGCAGGAAATACAACCGCACGACGCCGACCAGGAACGGAGCGCACTGCCCTCGGCGTCTTGGCGATTGCGGCGGTAGCGATTCTCGCGTGGCTCGCGAGCCCGGTAGCGGTGGGCGTTTTCATGGGGTGCCTGGTCGCGTTCACCATGGATTCGTTCCACCAGAAACTTTTGGTGCGCGGCTTGCGACCTTGGCTGGCCGCGCTCAGCGCGGTCAGTGTGGCGACGCTCGGCGTGATCGCCGCCGCCAGCGCGATGGGCTACTTGCTCGTTTCGCGAGGGGTCGTCATTGCGGGCGGCTTGCTCGACGCGCTCGGCCCCGAGGGGGCAGTACGCGCGTTCATCCTGCGGACGTCGGCACGTTTTCCCCGCGAGCTGCAGGCGGAATCGCTCATCGCCAAGTTGAGGGATGCCGCCGCGGAGCTGACGACGAGCGCCGGGTTGATCGCTGGCGCCGTGGTGAACGCGACTTTCAGTGCGCTGGTCGGATGGATCTTCATGGTTTTGACCATGTACTTCGTGCTGCGGCATTGGCCTCTTCTCGTGCGACGCGCCGAAGAACTGCTGCCCCTTCATCCGCGCCATTCGCACGCCTTGTTGGAAGAGTTTCGATCGGCCGGGCGAACCACGCTTCTCGGTACGGTCGTGACCGGGCTCGTTCAAGGCGGACTTGCGGCCGTGGGCTACTGGGTGCTCGGCGTGCCGGAGCCTGCGTTCTTCGGGGCCGCGACGGCAGTGGCTTCACTTTTGCCAGTAGTCGGAACGGTGCTCGTCTGGTTGCCGGCGGGTTTATTCTTAATCGCGATTGGCCAGGTCGGAAAAGGGATTTCGGAGCTGGCTTATGGCTTGCTGGTGGTGGTCGGCGTCTCGGATTACTTTATCCGTCCCAAGCTCGTAGGCGCCAAGGGCGACATGCCCGTCCTCCTCACGCTCATCGCGTTATTTGGCGGACTCGAGCTTTTCGGGATCATCGGTCTGATTTTGGGCCCCGTCCTCATGGTGCTAGCTCGCGCGATCTTGCGCCTTTACGCGGCGGAAAAGCGGAATCCTCCACCGCTGGTCAACCGCAACGTTTAAAGGTGCACGCGACCGGTGAGCATGAGGAAAAGCAGAATCAAGACGAGAATACCGAGACCGCTGCTCGGGTAATACCCCCAGCCGCGACTATGAGGCCATGTTGGCGCCGAGCCGATTGCCAAGACGACGAGCACAATGATGAGGATTGTGAGCATGTCCGAAGATTGGCCATGGACACGACCGGGCACGATCGGGCGTTTGCCCGGGACCGGCGCGACCGCGCATGGCGCCGCATCGCGGCCGCGCGTTGCGAATGGCCGCCGGCGCGGTTGGCCTTAGTCCGGCAAGCAGAAGCGACCTTCCGTAGCGAGATCGAGATGATGACCGGGAGGGCACCCCAGGCCGCCATCAGGTAGCGGGATGGGCTGCGGCACGCACGTACGGCCTTCACTGATGATGTACTCAATCGTTCCCGGTGGGCACCCGGAGCCAGCGTCCCCGCAGTTGAGCCCTTCGGTGATGATATCCGGCTTGCACTCGGGCCAGGTCGGCGGGCACCTTCTCCTTTCGACGGAAACCGTGTTGCTGCCCGCTTTGGACGGCGACGCGTGGACGTTCTCGAGCAGCGTATCGCCGGGTCCGGCGGCGCCATAAGCTGCAGCATCGACCCATATCTCATAGACCACGCGATAGTCCCAGCGCGGCGTGGCTGGATTGGGCGTATAGCTCGCGTCGGTAGCGGGTGAATCGAGCGTGTAACAATATCCACATCCGTTCAGATCGCGGTCGAGCGAAGTGGCAACGGCCAAAACCGACGCGGCGTTGCCGACCATCATCTTGCCTTCCCCGCCGGTGACGCCGAGCGTGCCATATCCGCAGGTGCGCGACGGGTCCTCGGAAATGTAATCGACCTTGAAATGCAGGGCGAGCTGACCGGCGGAATCGAACAGCTTTAGCTCGACGTGGTCGCTTCCGACGAGATCCTTGAAGGTATGGCCGCCCTTGCCGGGCTTGGGCGGCATTTTGCCCCCATCGGCGACGGCGCCCGCGTTCCAGCCGACCGCGTTGGCGCCGTAACTATTGTCGACGAAGCCAGGATCGAAAGTGATGCGCAGATGCACGACTTGGCGACCGCCGATGACCTCCGCGATCTGTTCGATGGTGGCCGACGGAATCGTCGTGGTCGTGGTCACGCTGTAGAAGCACTGCGTGCTCTGGGTAATGACCTGCGTCGGCCGAGAAACGAGCGATGTTCCGCCGGCGCAATCGCGCGCCGTACCCGGCCCCGTGCCCGGGCGTAGCGGGTCACCGGCGGTGGTTCCGGCGCCCGGAAATTGGGGGACGATGACGCTCGGACCAGTGTCCGGCGAACCACTGCCGGAGCCGTTCCGCTCGGCGCAGCCAACGACGCCGACCAGCGCCAAGGAAGTGCCGAGCAAGAGATGCGCGCACGAGACCGTTCGAATTCGCATTGGTGAATCTCCATGGGGCGATGACGATACGATTGACGATTGAACCGCGGGTTCTGGCGACGACGCCGAGACGATTGTCGACGGATCCACTGCGAGGTCGGTTCACGGCGGCGGCGGCACGATGGTTCTGCAGCCGATGGCGTAGTCGAGTTCCCCGCCGATATCGTATTTGACGGTGTTGCAGGTGCTTTCGCAGAGCAGGATCTTCTGCGGCCGCGATGGGTCGTCGTAAAACCACCCTCCGCCACTCGCTCCGCATCCCGCGCTGTCGCCGGTGTTGTAAAGCGCGGTTCGCTGCCCCTTGCCGTCCGTATAGAGCAGGTTCACCAGATTGAAGTCGATCGCCTTACCCGCGGGCGGCGGCGGAATCTGAAGCTCGCAGCGGATCGAGGCCGCCAAGCGGATCTCGTTGAGCGCTGCCAAAACCTGATCACTCACGTTGCCGCCCTCGACGAGGTAGGTCTTGTCCGTCCCTCCCGCCTGCGTGATCTGCTGCAGGTTTTGCAGCGAAGGTCCCACGCCGAGCACGTACGTTTTGATGGGGGGCCCCGCGGTGCGGCAGGCGGTGGTCGCCTGCACTGCGTCTTCTAACGTCGGGGCGCAGCCGTGCGCCATCGAGACGGGAGCTTCCGGAACGCCGTCGGTGACGAGCAAGAGGAAAACGACGTGGCCCGGGTGCGCGCGCTGGTATTCCTGGGTGTAGCTGCAGGCGCCGCGAATGGCGGCACCCGTCGGCGTCTCACCCGTTGGGGCAATACGATTCAGTGAATCGAGCACACCCTGCGCGGCGCCGGGAAGGGTGGAAATGGGGACGGCAGGGCTGGCGTAGTCGACCGGATTGCACGAAGTGCTCCCGATGGGGAAGTGTCCGAAGTACCCGATGCCGACGCCGAGCCCGTGGCTCTCGGGCGCGGTGAGGAAACGTGTCGCGGCGGTGCGAACGGCGTCGAGACGCGTGCCGGCTCCGACGGGCGTCGCCATGGAGCCGGACTGATCGAACATGACGTAAATGTCGACCGGGATGGCCTCGCCTCGCAGTGGCTCTGCAAGGCAAGCGTTGGCGCCGAAGATCACGCCGCCGTCCTGTGCGCCCGGGGTAGTCGTAATGATGATGCCGCCGAGCCCGCCCGCGCCGCCCGCCCCTCCGTTGGCGTCGTTGGCGGCGTCGCTCGAGCATGCCGTGGTGAGCGCGACGGCGTAGGCGAGTCCCAATAGGATGTTCGTGCGTGGCATTCGTTTCCTTGCTCGGTGTCGCGGCGTGTGAAGGACGCGGTCACGTCAGGGGGCGCAGTGCTGCATGGGGTCGCATCGCCGCCCGGCGGGACAATCGAGATCGTTCGTGCAGCCGACGCACTTGTTGGTCGCCGAATCGCAATAGGGGCGATCGGCGGCGCAATGCGCGCTGGTCGTGCACTCGGCGCAGGCGCCGAGCGGACCGCACACGGGTTTCTTGGCATCGGCGCAGTTGGTTTCGGTCAGGCACTCGACGCAAAGGCGGCGAGCGAGATCGCAATAGGGCTTCATGGGCTCGCACATCGAACTAACCGAGCAGCTCGGGACGCAACGGCGCTCGCCCGGATCGCAGACCTTGCTCGCGTCGCAATGCGCGTCGTCGAGACATTCCGCGCAAGTGAAGCGCTCGAGATCGCAATAGGCCTTGGCCTTGCCGCAATTCGGATCGACCACGCATTCCACGCAAGCTCCGCGCGGGCCGCAGACCTTCTGAGGGCCAACGCAATTGGGGTCGGCCAAGCATTCGATGCACGTCGCCGAGGCAAGGTCGCAATACGGCGTGGGCGGCGCGCATTCGCCATCGCCGGCGCAAGGCTTGACCGTCTTTTTGGGACCTTTGCCGGTATTGCTGGCGAAGTCGATATAACCGCTGTCGCCCATCGTGCACTGAACGGCGGCGCCCAGCAGGGGAAGTACCGCGACGAGCGTCGCCGCCGAGCGAAGCGCCCGCCGGCGGGACGAAGACGCTGGTGAAACGAGGGAACGTGCGCGATCCATTCGTACCGATACAAGTAACCGCACGGCCAGCGACGCAGGCAGCCTTCGCGCAAAATCGAAGGGCGCGCGGCGGTACTTTCGTCCGATTTTGCCGGCGAAAAGCGACACCGCCGTTTAACGAACGGGGCCGGCGAGGATGCGGTTCGCCTCTTGCCAGGCAAAGCCCTGCGGATAATCGCTCAGGTACGAGCGGGCGTCCGCCGCGGCAGCCGGCGCGTTTCCGGCGCTGAGGAAGGCACGCATGCGTTCGACGCGCGCCTCTTCGACGAGCGGCGAAGCAGGAAATCGCGTCACGAGCTCTCCGGCCAGTTGGATCGCTCGACGCGCATCGCCCTGCTGGCGCGCCGCCATGGCCGTTTGCAGAAGTCGATTCTCCGCCGCCAAACTGCTGCTCTTGTCCGACGAGGAGACCTCCGGCGAACTTCTGCCGGCTCCCGTGCCCATCCGTTGCGCCGAAGGGCTCGGTTTCAATCGGCTCGGAAGACGATCGGAGCTGGCCGCCGCCGGCTCGAGACGCGGCTCGGACGGGAGGGGCAACCCGGAAGACCAATGATCGCCGGCGTGCAGCAGGATTTCGATGCCGGCGTGACGAACGGCGACGCTTCCTTCCGCGACATCGACCGTCGTTCGCGAAGGAGCATCGGCCTGCTGCACGGTGCGCTCGACCGAGAAGGCGGTGCCATGCACCGTCACCGTCGCTTCCGGCGTTTCGACGGCGAACGTTCGGCGAGGTCCCAGCTTGGGCACGCGCACCGTCACCCGCCCGGCGCCGAGGACCACGGCTTCATTGCTGCTTTCCGGCGTCGAGGCGGAGCCGTCGGCGCCCGTGCCATCCCGGCTCAAGCGCAACCTGCTTTGCGGATCGATATCCACCTCCGCTCCGCTCGCGAGCCAAGCTCGGGCGCGGGCCCCTTCTGCCGTCACCACTTCGTCCGCATTGCCGACCGTGACCTTCTCGAGCGGCGTGGCCACGACTTCGGCCGCGCGATGGAGGACCTGGACTCTGCCTGTCAGCGCAAGCACCGCGCTCGTCTCCATTCGAGGTTCGGTCGATGCAGAGCGCGATCGCGTGGCCACATACCCTGTCGCGAGCGCCACCGCCGCGGCGGACGATACGGTGGCCATCCACGTGAACAGGCGACGGCGCCGCTGGCGATGGGCGGGCATGCTTTGCACGAGACCGGCGAGATGGGAGACCACGCGATCGCGGCGAGCTGCCGCGCGCTCGACATCTTCGACGGGTAGGACCGAGGTCGAGAGTTGGCGCAGCAGTTCGTCGGTACGAGTCTTGGTCTGCATCAGGGTACCCCCGGCGCGTAAGGACCGATTTGCGCGCGACGCAGCCGGTCATGAAGCTCTTTGCGACCTCGGACGAGCCGCGATTGCGCTGCCGACAGCGACACGCCCGTAAGAGCCGCGACCTCGCCCAAGTCGTGGCCAAAAACGTCGAAGAGGAGCACGGCCGTGGCCTTTTCCGGACTCAATGCGGCGAGTTCTTCGCATACGCGTCCGAGCTCACTGCGCGCCCCCGCTTCGCGCTCGACGTCGACATGCGTGCCAGCGCGGCGCGCCTCGAGATCGCCGTCGCGCGCGCGGTCGACGACGCGCCGTTCACGAACGCGCGACCGCAGCGCATTGAGCCCAAGGTTGCACGCGACGGCCGCCGCCCATCCGCGTAGCGTGCTGCCGCCGGAGAAATGGTCCTTGTGGATGGCGATGAGGATTTGCTCGAATGCCGATTGCACGAGATCGTCGTGGTCCTGTTCACGCCGCCCAAGGATACGGACGAGTGCACCATCGACGACGCGGATGAGGCGATCGTAGAGAATCGCGGCTTTCTGACCTTGGCCGTTGCGCAGCGCTGCCACGAGCGCCTCGTCGCTGATGCCGTCGGGGCGAGCCTCGGACGAATCGGTGCCCCCGCCTCCCTGGACGACGCGCAAACGAGGGGGAACCTCGGCGGGTCGTGGGGTTGCCATAGCAATAGAGTAACCGCTGGGGGTCGCTCGCAGGCAAACGGCCCCGAATTCCTGGCCCGTCAGCGAAAGGACCACTCTGCTCCGAGAGAAGCGGCGTAGCTCAACCAACGGGAAGAACCCAGCTTCCGCTGATCGAGCTGGATGGCGGTGCCGCCGGGGAGCGACCAAACCGAAAACCCCACCATCATCCCGAGCGGCGAGCTCGCCGGCCATCGGATGGCGCCACCGCCGCGGATCCCTGGGCTAACGCGGCTCCCACCCCCGGACGCGGCGGCGCCCGAGGCGCTGCTCGCCCGGAGATACTCGAGCATCAGCTCCACGCGAACGCGCAGTGCGGCATCGACGCTCGGGAGCGGGAGCTGCGCGCCGCCGCCGACGGCGAAGGTCGTCCAGCGTACATCGAGGCGAAAGTCATCGATGGGCCGCAGCGCGTAGCTCGCCGACGCCGAAACAAAAAGAGGCGAAGATCGAAAACCCATTGCTCCGTCGATCGCCGCACCGAGTCGCACGCTGCCGTCGTCGAGCCCTGGTCCGGCCAAAGCGGCGAGTCCGATCCAGCGTGGGGCGTGCGCGCCGGAACCCGAGGAAAGGCCACGCTCAGCCTGACTCTCCGATTCCGCTCCCCCATCGCGCAGCGCCTCCGATTCGCAGACCAGCGCCGCGATGACGAGCCCGATCGTGCGCCACCGCTCGACGATGGGGTCTTCGTCGGCGAAGCGAGTGTCCCTCTCGATGCGACGGGGTGTTTGCGCTTCGAAGCGCTCGAGCGTCACCCGAACGTGACGGTCGGTGCCTTCGGGCCAGGAGATGAGCGCCGTCGCCGACGGGGGAGGCGCACCTTGGTCTTGATCGTCCGCCGCGACGCACGATCGATGCTTCAGTGCTTCGGAGCAGGCGGCGAGGATGGAAGAGCGCAAGTCGGGCCTTGGCGGAAGACCCTGCACGAGCACGATCGGCGCAGCCATGCCGACCGCCACGCTAGCTAGGAGTCGAGCACGAGGCGTACCTCGCGCAGGAGCTCGGGCTCGAGGAAAGGCTTTTGCAAAAGGCGCACGCCTTCGTGAAGCACACCCTGGCGCGCAACGAGATCGTTGTCGTAACCCGACATGAAGAGCACGCGCCGCACCTTGCCCTGCTCGCGCATGCGGTCCGCCAAGATGCGCCCCGACATCTCCGGGAGGATCACGTCCGTAAGGAGCAAATCGATGGGCCGATCGGACTGATGCAAGATCTGCAGCGCTTGAAAGGGCGTGCCCGCCTCGAGCACGCGGTAGCCGTTTTGAGAGAGCGCGTGCGTGACGAGCTTGCGCACGCTCGGGGAGTCCTCGACGACGAGGATCGTCTCACCTGCGCCTTTTTTCGGAGCGCCCGAGGGCGGGGTCTTGGCGCGCGGCGGCGGTGACTCGTCGACAACGGGAAAAAACAGGCGAACGGTGCATCCCGCGCCGGGAGCGGTGGCGAAGATGAGGTGTCCCCCCGCTTGCTTGACGATGCCGTGCACCGTCGAGAGGCCGAGCCCCGTGCCGAAAGAAGCCTTGGTCGAGAAAAATGGGTCGAGCGCGCGGGAAGCAACCTCGGGCGTCATTCCCACACCGTTGTCGCTGGCGGTGAGGAGCGTGTAGCGCCCCGGCTTCAAGTCGATGAAACGCGCGGCGTAGTCGGCATCGAGCTCGACCGTCTCGGTGCGGAGCGTGAAGGCGCCGCCGGTGGGCATCGCGTCGCGCGCGTTCATGGTCAGGTTCAGAATGACTTGCTCGATCTGAGGGAGCCCAACGCGAATGATGCCCAGATCGTCGGTGAGCTCGAGCTTCAGCTCGATATGCTCGCCGAGCGCGCGGCGAAGTAGATCGGCCAGCGAGCCGACGGCTTCGTTGAGATCGAGCGCAATCGGCGCCACCACGCCGCGCCGCCCGACGAGGAGGAGCTGGCGCGTGAGATGCGCCGCTTGACGGGCTGATTCGTGCAGCTCCGTCAGGTAGCCGATATGGCGGGGATCGGAGAGCTCGCGTTTCAACATGTCGGAGTAGTTGAGGATGACGCCGAGGAGGTTGTTGAAGTCGTGGGCCACGCCGCCGGCGAGCTTGGCAACGTTCTCGAGGCTGCGCGTTTGCACGAGCTGAGCCTCGAGCAGCTTGCGCTCCCCTTCGGCGCGCTTGCGTTGCAGCGCGCTCACGAAAATTTCGCCCACCGTCTTCATGAGCGCGATGTCTTCTTCGGCCCAAGATTTCTCGGCGCGAACCGCATCGAACCCGAGGAACCCGACCACGCCCTGCGCGGCGCCGAGCGGCAACACGAGCGTCGACCGAATCGATTGTTCGCCGAAGATGTGGCGCTCGGCCGAAGCTTCGGCGGGCAGATCAGCCACGCGTTCGACGTAAATGACCTCGCGACGGCGAAGGCGGGCCGTCAGCCATGGCAAAATGCTGACCGGTAACTCGCCGAGCGTATCGATGTTCGGCTCGAGACCAGGCGCGCACCATTCGTGGCTATTGCTCATCGATGCGCCGTCTTCCGAGAAAAGGAAAAGGTAGGCGCGATCGACATGGGAGAGGGCGCCGATTCTCGCCAGCGCATCGCTGATGGCTGGATCGACCTCCTCGGGGGCAAGATTGATGAACTGGCTCGAGAGCTCGGCGATCTGTTTCTCGAAGGCGACACGAGCAAAGAGCCGCGCTTCGAAGCGCGTGCGTTCGGTGACGTCGGAGACCAGCGCGAGCACCGCATTCACCGCGCCCTCCGGGGTGCGAAGCGGCACGAGCTGACATGACAGCGCACGACCGTGAGTTTCGTTTTGGACATTGACGCACTTGCCGGCGAGCGCCTCCCCGAGCGCGGGCCGAAGACTCGCCATGACGGCGTCGAGCACATCGGGCGACAGCCCTGCCGGGTCGGGGGGCACCGTGAGCCGCTCCCGTACGCCGCCTTGCGCATCCCAAATTTGTCCCGCTAGGATCATGCTCGCAGTGCGCGATCGTACGGCTGCTACCGTAACCTCCGAGCGCCGGACCGCCGCGACGAGGATAGCCTGGTGGGGCAGGAAAAGGCGAGGACGCTCCTCAACAGCCGCAGAGTCGGATGCACGCGGAATCGCCGCCGCACATGACGGCGCAGTTCTTGTCACACGAGCTTCCCGTAGGCGGGACGATCCGCGAAGCGCAGCGACCTTCGCTGACCTGGAGGCACGCGCTGATCTCGAACTGGGACGACAAAAGGTCGCGCGCTTGTCCGCACGTCAGCGTGGCACCGAGCGGGCAGAGGAATTCGCCGCAGAGACATTCGACGTCGATAACCCCGGCTCCCGTGCGAAACCCGCAGTCTGGGAAACGATCGTGATCGACGGCCAGCCCCGGGCAGAGCGCGATCGAGGTGCAGAGCGTTACCCGCGAATAGGGGTCGACGACGCAACCGGTATCGCCGGCGTCCGGCGTGACCTTGGCGTCGCTCGTCGCCCCGCCGTCGTTTCCCTTCCCCGCGGACGCGCCCGCGTCGGAGCCCGCGGGGGGCCCAAACTGGAGGCACGATCCGAGCAGAAGAAAGAACAACGGGCGAAGGGCGCCCGGGCTGGGGCTCGCATGCGCGGCGAGACGAAAACGACTGGGCATCGCCGGGCGAGGGTGCGCCGTTCGGACGGATTGGACAAGTTTTGACGGGTGGGGCCCGTTGCCGGCGGCGCCCTGCTCGTGTAGCTGTGATCGCGCTTGGCACTGCGTTCTCGGATCGGTTCGACCGGTGCGCTCGCCTGGGTCGTCGCGGCAGGGGCGACCGCGTTCGCGTGCGGTGGCTGCGGGGCAGGCCAGCCGACCGCGCTACAGCGCGCAACGTCGCTCGCGCACGAGCATCGCGAAGGCGACGCTATCCGGGTGCTCCGCGACGAGCTTGCGCGCCACCCCGATGACGTGAAGAGCCAGCGCCTGCTTATCCGCGTGCTGGCGCTGACCGGCGATCTCGGCGCCGCGCGGCAAGAGGTCGAAGCGCTGTCGCGGAAGCTCGGAAGCGCCGATCCTCTCCCCTCTATCGAGCTCGGTCACGCGTACGAGCTCGTCCACGAATACGAAAAAGCCCTCGAGATGTACGATTACGCTGGTGAAATGGCGCCGGCGGACGCGCGCGGCCCTCGCGAAGGCGGTATGCGCGCCGCACACTGGGGCGAGGTCGAATGGGCTCGCCCTCGACTGGAAGAGGCCATGCGCCGGGGCACGAACGACGCACCGGCATGGCACGCGCTCGGTCTACTTCGGATCCACGCCGGCGACCTCGACGGCGCGGAAAAGGCTTACCGCGCGGGGCTCGTCGCCGACGGCAAGGCCGCCGAATGCCATCTCGGGCTCGCCACCGTCGCCGCGCTCCGCGGAGACGGGGCAAGCGCGCTGCTCGAGTACGACGCCATCATCGGTCAGCGGCCGCGGTTCGCCCCCGCACATGTGGGGCGGGCATGGGCGTTAGGGCGACTGGGGCGGAAAGCCGAAGCCCGAGAGGCGCTCGTCACGGCGGAGAAATTGGGCGGCGAGCCGCGCGGCATCGCCGACGTAAGGCGATCGCTCGAGGTTACCGAAAGCGGACCTCCGTCGAGCACCCCTTCGACCACGACCAAGTAAGAACTTTGCCGCTCGCGCGCACAGCGAGCGAGCGACAACGGGCGCGTGCAGCGCTCGGGAGGAAATCCGGATGCGGTCACCCTACACGAGGTTGGCGGCGCGTGCCGACCCTTCGTCGAGAACGTCGCCTTGACGCGATTGGAGGGCGGCGCCGCGAGCGAAGAGACCGTTCTGACCAGCACGCGACGCTTGTGCCCGTGTGCCTCGACGCGTAGCATGGTGACCTCACGCGCGTGAGGCTTTTGCCGCATGAATCACCCGCGTTTGTCGTTCGACGGCGACATCCATTCCGTCCGTTGTTCCTACATTCCGAACCGGTTTTCAGGGTGACGATGAGCGCGCAGAAGATCCGAGCGGCACTTGGCCAGCTTCAGGATGATCCCGATAATGAGAGCTCGTGGACCGAGCTGACTGAGGCGGTGAAGGCCGCGGCGAGCTCCGGTGGAGACGCCGAGCTTCGCATGCTTCTCGAGTCGGCCCGACGCGGCCACGAGATGCGCCGAGAGTGGGAGGCGGTCGCCCAACTGCTCGGTCACGAAGCGATGCTCAACGCCGGCACGCCGGTCGAGTTCGCCATGCAGTTCGAGCTCGCGCGCGTGTTCGAAGACGAGCTCTTCGACGACAAGCGAGCCACCGCCGCTTACAAGCGGCTGCTCGAGCTCCGCCCCGGCGATCCCACCGCCGAAGAAGCGATCGAGCGCGCCGAGAACAAGCGCAAGAAATGGCAGGAGCTCGTCGCCCACTACATGAAGGAGGCGGAGCAAACGTCCGACGCTGCCTTCAAAAGCTCGCTCGTCACGAGCGCGGGTGAAGTCGCGTACCGCTACGGCCCCCGCAAGAGGGAGCCGCTCGGCGCCATTGCCGAACGCTTCGGGATGGCCCTCGAGCTCGATCCCAAGAACGTGCGTGCCGCGAATCTGCTCGAGCACGTGTGGTCCTACGACGAGAACTGGGAAAAGGTGGCGCTGCTTTTGGATATCCGCGCCGCCAACACGCCCCCCAAAGAGGAGCGCGCGCTCATCCTGAACCGCCTGGGGCGGGTTCTCTTCCGCAAGCTCGACCAAGAAGAAAAAGCGGTGGCTGCCTACGAGCGCGTGCTCGACTTGTGGCCGGGCAACTCGGAAGCGATGAGCTTTCTCTCCGAGCATTTCTCACGCCGCGAAAAATGGGACCAGCTGGTCGCCCTCTACGAAGATCAGCTGCGCGGCGGCGCCAAGCAGGGCGAAGAAGCAGGGATCGTCTTTCAGATCGCGATGGTCAACTGGCGCATGCGCGAGAGGCCAGAGCTCGCCGAGCCCTATTTCGATCGGCTTCGCCGACTCGAACCCGCACATCCCGGCATGTTGGCCTTCTTCCGCGACTACGCTGCCGAAGATCGCGCGCGCCTGCTCACCATTTTGACCGACGCGCAGCGATCGCTGGCCGATGGTCCGGAAAAGACCGCGCTCGCCACGGAGATCGCCAAGCTGGCCGAGGCCGGCGCCAACGCGCAAAAAGCCATCGATCAGTACAAGACCATTCTCCGCCACGATCCGGCCAATCAAGAAGCGCGTACGTCGCTGAAACGCCTCTACACGCACACCGAAGGGTGGAACGCGCTCATCGAGCTTTTGCGCCAGGATCTCGAGCGCGCCAAGGGGGAAGACAAGTCGGTGCGTTTGCAGGTGCTGCGCGAAATCGCCGGCGTGTACCGCGATCGTATCAAGAGCGACACCGCGCTCGTCACCGTGCTGACGCAGGTCGTCCAGCTCGATCCCGACGACGTCGGTGCTCTGCGCGAGCTCGTGCGGGTGTACGAAGTGTTGGGACGACATCGCGACCTGCTGCAGCAGCAGGCCGCGCTGGCCGCGCACCTTCCGCCGGGCGAGGAAAAGGCGGAGCTTCTCCGGTCCGTCGCGCGGCGATGGCTCGAGCAGTTCAGCAACGTACAGAACGCCACCGAAGCCTACGAATCACTCCTCGCGACGACGCCGGGAGACGAAGAGGCGCTCAACAAGCTGAAAGAGCTCTACACGAAGCGGCGCGCGTGGGCGCCGCTCTACACGCTTTTCGAGAAGCAGGCGTCCGCCTCCGACGGCGATACCCGCCTCATGCTGCTCTTCGAGATGGCCAAGCTGGCAGCGGAGCGGCTCGACCGCGGCGCCGACGCCATCCGCATCTACAAAACCATCCTCGACGAAGATCCGCGACGGACCGACGTGCTCGATTTGCTCGAGCGGCAAGCCGACCGCGACAAAGATTTTGCCACCGTCGCCTGGGCGCTCGAAAAGCGACTCGCGCTGGCGCAGGGGGATGCGGCGCGTCTCGTCGTGTTGCAGAAGCTCGGCAGCCTTTACGCCGACCGGCTCGCCGATCACGCCGGTGCCGCCAAGACGTGGCGACGCGTGCTCGAAATTCAACCGGGTCACCCCAAAGCACTGCGCGTGCTGCGCGACGCGTACCTCGCCAACGACGATTTCGACGGGCTCGAGGAGCTCTACGCGTCGCAGAACGACTGGGAGGGGCTGGCGGAGGTGTTTTCTACCGCCGCCGACCGCGCCGGCGATCCCGACGTCAAAGTCGACCTCTCCTTTCGCACCGCGCGGCTCTTGACCGAAAAGATCGGCTCCAAAGAGCGCGCCTTCCGTTCTTACGAGCGCATCCTCACGGTGCGCCCCGACGACGTCAACGCCGCCAGTGCACTGGTCGAAATCTGCGAGGCCGAGGAAAAGTGGGCGCGCCTGCCGGGCCTCTACGCGACCTTGCTCAACGCCACCGATGACGATGACAAGAAGCTCGACCTTCTGCACCGCTTGGTCGAGGTCACCGGACATCGCCTCGGCGAGCGCGCTGTCGCGGTGGAGTGGGCTTTCAAAGCCTACGAGCTCTCGCCTGCCGAAGATCGCCTGGACGAGCTCGAGCAGGCGTCGCGAGCCGCCAAGAGCTGGGACCGCTACCTCGAAGCGGTCACCGCGCGCCTCCGCAAAAAGAAGGGACTCTCCGCCAAGGACCGCCGCAGCCTCCGGGCCAAGTTGGCGCGGCTGCAAGCGACGGAGCTCGGACGCATCGACGACGCGATCAGCGATTACCGCGCTCTCGTCGAAGAGGACCCTTCCGACGAAGCGGCGGTGACGGCGCTCGACAAACTGCTGCGCAGCGAGGACCGGCGCGAGCAGCTGCGTTGGCTCTTCGAGCTCCGGGCAACGCACGGACCCGACGACGAGCGCGCCGCCATTCTGACGGAGTGGGCGAGCCTCGAGCAGGATGTTTTCAGCGAGCCCGGGCGCGCGGCACAGCTTTATGCGCGCGTTCTCAAGGTCGATCCGGGCAACGAGTTAGCGGCCCGCACGCTCCCGCGCCTGCTTCTAGCGGCCGGTAACGCCGAGGAAGCGGCCCGCGTCATCGAAGCGCACCTCCAGCGGACGGAGGGCCAAGTGCGCGCCGAACGCGAGCTCGATTTGGCCGACATTTATCTGGACCATCTCAGCCAGCCGCCGCACGCGCTCGAAACCGCGGCGCGCGGCTTGGAGACGCTGCCGCATTTTCCGCGTGCGATCGCCATGCTCGATCGGCTGCTGACGATGCCCGAGACGCGCGCCCGCGCAGCCGAGATTCTGGAGACGGAATACGCCGGCACCGGCGACGCCAAGAGGCAGGCCCAAGCGCTCGGCATTTTGCTGGACAGCACCAAGGACGCTACGCGACGCCTCACGCTGTTCACCACGCTCGCCGAGCTCGAAGAGCAGCGCCTCAATGCGCCGAGCCGTGCGTTCGACGTCGTGCTCCGCGGTGTGAGTGAGTTCCCCGACGAGCTCGAGCTGTGGGACCGTGCGGGGGCTCTCGCCGCCAAAGCGGCCCGCCCCATCGATCTTGCCGACGCGTACCGCGCCGCGCTGCGGTCGGCGACGGGGCTGCGTTCGTCGACCGAGGTCGAGCTGTGCGAGCGCGCCGCTACGCTCCATGACGACAAGCTGGGCGACCCCGAGGCGGCCACGCCGTACCTCGAGCGCATCCTCGAAAGGCGTCCCGGCGACGCACGCGCTTTCGCGCGGCTGAAACAGATCCTCACCGGCGCCGAGAAATGGGGCGAGCTCGAGACCCTTTACGCCAAAGCGATTCAAGGCACGACCGACCCCAAGCGGCGCGCCGATCTCTTGAACGAGGTGGCCCTCGTCTGTGAAGAGATCACCAACGAAGCCCCCAAGGCCATCAACTACTACGAAGCGATCTTCGAGCTCGATTCAACGCACGAGAATGCCATCCGCGCTCTCGAGATGCTCTACGCCCGCGAGGGGCGTTACGAAAAACTGGCCGGACTGCTCGAGCATCGCCTGCAGACGGCGTCGCGCAGCGACACCATTTCGCTCAAGGTGAGGCTCGGGCAGATCGATCTCGAAAAGCTGCACGATCCGCCGCGCGCACTGGGGCACCTCGAAGAAGTGCTGCGGCTCGATGTCGGCAATCAAGAAGCGCGGCTGCTCGTCGAGCGCATTCTCGACATCGGAAGCTTGCGCATGCGCGCCGCGGAAGTGCTGGAAGCGGTATACGACGCGCGTGAGGAAGTCCGCGACTTGGTGCGGGTCCTCGAGATTCGTCTGGAAGGCGCCGACAACGACGACTTGAAGCGCGAGCTGCTTCGCCGCATCGCGTCGTTGCGCGACGAACGGTTGTCGGACGACGCCGGTGCGCTCGGCGCCTTGTCGCGCCTCGTTCCGCTCGAGCCGACCGACGTTGCCGCGCGCGACAGGTTGGCGGAAATCGGCAAGCGTCTCGGGGCCCACGAGCGGGTCGCCGCGGTGCTCACCCAGGCTGCCGAGGCTGCACAAGAGCCGCGCCTTCGCTCGGAAATTTTGATGCAGGTGGCGTCGCTCTGCGAGACCATGCTCGGAGATCTGCCGCGCGCCGAGTCGCTCTATCAACAGGCCCTGGCCATCGATCCCAACAATGCCGAGCTGGCCCTTCCGGCGGCGCGCGCGCTCGAGCGTCTTTATACGGCGTGGGGCAATCACCGTGCTCTCGCCGACGCCCTGGCCACCGAGGTAGGCCTCGAGACGGACGCCGACACGCGGCGGCAGCTCTTGGCGCGACTCGGCGAATTGGCCGAGTCCGTGCTCGACGATCCTGCCCGGGCCACGGCTGCGTGGCGGCAGCGCTTGGACGACGACGCCGGCGACGGCATGGCGCTCGCCGCGCTCGAGCGTCTTCACGAGAACACAGGCTCCTTTCGCGAGCTCGTCGGAGTCCTGCGCGCCCAGGAACAGAACGCCACGTCCCCCGACGCGCGGCGCAGGATCCTGGTCAAGATTGCCGATACGCTCGCCACCAAGCTGGACGACAAGAACGAAGCGATTTTGGCCTACGTCGCGGTCCAGTCCGAGTTCGGCCCCGATCAGGCGACCGTCACCGCTCTCGAGATGCTCTACGAGGCCACCGGACGGCACGACGATTTCGCCGAAGCTCTCGAGGTCGACCTCGGCCTCTCCGAGACCCACGCCACGCAGGTCGCGGTGCTCGCCCGTCTCGGCGAGGTGCGCCGCATCCATCAGAACGACTGGTCCGGCGCGCTCGAGGCTTTCCGCCGCGCGCTCACGCTCGATCCCAGCCACCGCGGCAGCCGCGAAGGCATCGAGAAGCTTCTCGAGGTGACCGATGCGCGCCGCGAGGCCGCCGAGACCTTGCATCCCCTTTATGAGGCCGATCAGGATTTCGACCGATTGTTGAAGGTCCTCGAAATCGAGACCGAGACCGCCGAGCTCCCCGAGCAGCGGTTGCGGCTGCTCGAGCAGGCTACCGAGGTCGCCCAGACGAAGAAGGGCGACGTCGAGCGCGCCTTTCGCTACGTCGTGCAGGGCGTTCGCGAATCCGCGGCCGAGGCCGAGATCACACTGTGGCTCGAACGCGCCGAGCATCTCGCCATCGCCACCGATCGTTATCCCGAGCTGGTCGGGCTGGCCCGCGAGATCCTGCCGCACATCCCCAACGAAGACGTGCAGCTCGCGGCGAGCCTACGCATCGGCGAGTTGGCGCAGACCAAGCTCGGCGATCGCGACATGGCGCGGCAGTACTACCAAAAGGCGCTCGCACTGCGGGGCGACGATCGGCGCGCGCTCTCGGCGTTGGAACAGCTCTACGAAGAGATGGGGGACGGTCCGGCGCTCCTCGAGATTTTGAAGCGACGCGTCGACGTCGCCGAGAACGACGACGAGAAGAAGCAGCTGCTTTTTCGGCAGGCAAAATTGTGCGCCGAAACATTGGCCGACGAGGACGCCGCCATCTCCGTCTACGAGACGATCCTCGACATCGCCCTCGACCCCGAGGCGGTTTCGGAGCTGGAACGCCTCTACCAAAGCAAAGAGCGGTGGCGCGATCTGATCGCGCTCTATGAGAGGCAGCTCGATCAGAAGGGTTCCAGCGCGCCCGACCTGCGCGTGCGCATCGCGGTGGTGGCGCGCGAACGCATGAACGATGTCGAGCGCGCTTTCGACGAGATCGACGCCGCGCTGCATAACGACGGGCAGCACGGAGGCGCCATCGGCGAGCTGGAAGCGCTGCTTCGCCACGGCAAAGAGCCACAGCATCGCGCGCGTGCCGCCGAAATGCTGGAGCCGGTCTACCAGAAGCGCGGCAATTTCACCGAGCTCATGTCGACCTTCGAGGCCCGTCTCGAATCGACGCAAGACCCGGAAGAACGGCGCGGACTGCTGAAACGCCTCGCCGACTTGCAGGAAGAGCCGGCGGAAGATTATCGCGGCGCGATGGAGACGGTCGCCAAGCTCCTGCACGAGGACGTCACCGACCAGGGAACATGGTCGCGCCTCGAACGGCTCGCCAAGGTTGCAGGCAACCAGGGTCGGCTCGCCGAGATCTACGCCGCCGAGCTCGATGGGGTGGGCAGCGAGGACGCTTCGACGGCCAGCTTGGCCCGGCGCACGGGGGAGCTCTTCGCCAGCCTCGGCAACTCCGAGCGCGCCCTTCATTTCCTGCGCCGCGCGCACCAATTCGAGCCCGAGTCGGTACCGCTGTTCGAGGCGATCGATGGCCTTCTCATCAAAGAAGGGCGCGCGAAGGAGCGCGTCGAGCTCTACCGCACCGCCCTCGACTACCGCTCGGATCCGGCGGAACGCACGGCCATGCTGCACACGGTCGCCGAGCTCGAGCGGACGGAGCTCGGCGAGCTCGATCGCGCCATCGACACCTATCGCTCGGTGCTGGAGATCGACGAAAACGACGCCCGCGCGCTCGATCACTTGACGACGCTCTATCGTCAACGCGAGCGGTTCCGCGATCTCGCCGATCTCTACGAGCGTCGCGCGGAACAAGCGGGGACCCCGGCCGACGCCGGTGCTTTCCGGATGAACCTCGCGGCCCTCTTCAAGGGGGAGCTCGACAACGTCGCCCGCGCCATCGATCAGTACGAGCTCATCGTCGAGGCAACGCCCGATCACGCTCCGGCGATCGCCGAGCTCGAGGCGCTCGGCCAAGTCGACGAGCACAAGGCGCGCATCGTCGCCATCCTGCGCCCTCTCTACGAACGGGCCGACGATTGGCGGCACCTCATCATGCTGAACCAGCAGCGGCTGGCCCTCGCCGACGACCGCGGCGAGAAGATCTCCATTCTGCGCGAGGACGCCGAGCTGTGGGAGAAGCGCGGCCAGGACGAAATGCGCGCCCTGGCCGCTTTGCGCGCCGCCTTCGAGCTCGATCCCGACGACTCCGAGAGTCGGGCCGAGCTGGAACGCGTAGCAGAGAAGACCAAGTCGTGGGACGCGCTCGCCGAAGCTTACGAGCAAGCGATCGAAACGGCCGACGTCCTGGTGCAACGGCAGCTTCTTTCCGCGCTCGCAACCTTGCACGATCAAAAGCGGGACGACCCGCGGCGTGCACTCGCAGCCTACGAACGTCTCTTCGCACTCGACGAGTCCGATCCCGAGCCGCTCGAGGCGATGGACATGCTGGCCACGCTCTTGTCCGACTGGCCGGCCCTCGTGAGAATCCTCGAGAAGAAAGCGGAACTCATCGCCGACGACAGCGAACGCGCCTCGATCTACCGCCGCATCGGCGAGACGAAGCGCGACATGCTGGAAGATCCGAAGGGTGCGACGATCGCGTACGAACGAGCTCTCGAGCTCGACGGCGAAAGCACCTTCACCCTCGATTCGCTCATCGAGCTCTACGAGCGTGGCGACGACCATCGCAAGCTCGTCGAGCTCTACCGCCGACGCATCGAGCTCACCTCGCCCGACGATCAGGATCTCAAGTTCACCCTGCTCACACAGGCCGCCGAACGCCTGGAGAAATACCTGGCGGAGCCGCGCGAGGCCATCGATTGCCTGCGCGAAGCCACGATTTTGCGGCCGAGCGATGGCGGAGTTTTGTCGTCGCTCGACCGGCTCTATCGCGCCGAGCAGATGTGGCCCGAGCTGCTCGACAACTTGCGCGCCGAGGTGCTCGCTGCGGCGACGCCCGCCGATCGCGTCCGATTGCAGAAAGAGATCGGCGCACTTTACGCGGGGCGCCTTTCGGATCCGCACTCCGCGCTCGACGCCTACAAGGCAGTTCTCTTGGAATTGCCCAGCGAGCCCGATGCCCTCGCGGCCGTGTTCCGTATCGGCGAGTCGAGCGAAGAGCTCAGTCTGGTTGCGGCCGACATCCTCGAACCGGTGCTGCGCAGCGGCGCGCAATACGAGATGCTCGTATCGGTGCTCGAAATGCGCGCGCGCGCGCAGACCGACCCGGCCGACAAGGCCGCCACCCTGAAGGCGATTGCGCGCGTGCTCGACGGCTCCCTCGAGCGGCCGGCCGACGCCCAGACCGTCCTCATGCGCGCCTTGGCCGAGATCCCCGGCGATCCCGAGCTCTATCCGGAGATCGAGCGGCTCGCGGCAATCTCCGGCGGGTACGGCAGGTACGCCGACGCGCTCGAGGAGCGAGCATCGGGAATCTTCGATGCCTCCGTGGCGCAAGACCTGTGGCGCCGCCTCGGCGTCATCGCCGAAGATCAGCTCAAGGACGATCGCCGCGCCGTTCAGGCTTACGTCAAGGCCGGCGAACAGATGGGGGACGATCCCGCGATCCTCTCCGCGCTCGACCGACTCTACGAACGCACGCGTGACCACCGCGCCCTCGGCGACGTCATCGAGCGTCGCGTGGGAGTCACCGCCGACGTCAAACAGCAGGCCACGCTGCTGCACCGGCTCGCGCAGTTGCAGATTGGGGAGTTCCAAGAACGGTCCCTCGGTCTGGCGACGTTGCGCCAGGCCCTCGAGCGCGACGTCGACAACCGCGCCGCGCGCGAATCGCTCGAGGCGCTCACCGATGACGCCACGCTCTTCGAAGAAGCAGCTGAAGCGCTCGAGGTCGTCTACCGGGCACAGAACGACAACACCAGGCTCACGGCGCTCCACGAGAAGCGCATCGGGTATGCTGGCTCGGACCGGGAGCGCACGCGCATCCGCCTCGACCTGGCCAAGCTCCTCGAGGACCGAGTGGGAGACGTGAAACGAGCGCAGGCGGTGCTCGAGGACGCGCTCGGCGACGACCCGACCGACGCCGACGTCCTCGGCGAGATCGAGCGGCTCGCCGGGATCAACGATGCGTGGGAAAGCGCGACGAGCAAACTCGCCACCGCCATTGGCAACGCTTCCGATCTCACGCCCGACGACGCTCGCGACGCCTATGTACGACTGGCGACATGGTACGAGGACAAACGCAAAGAAGCAGCGCTCGCCGAAGAGGCGCTCGATCAGGCGTTGACGCGCGATCCGGAAAACCTGGAGATCCTTCGCTCCATCGAGCGGATCCGGCGAGCGCCCGGTCGCGAACGTGACTTGGTGAAGAGCCTGCGCCGGCTGGCCGAGCTCGAGCTCGACCCTTCCACCAAGCGCCAACTTTTCCGTGAAGCCAAGGTCCTCGCCGAAGAGCACGTCAAGGATCCGGGCCTCACGGAAGAGGTGCTCCGCCAGCTCCTCGACGAAGACGAGGCCAACCTGTGGGCGCTCGAAGAGCTGACCCGTCTGCGCGAAGCCGCTTCCGCGTTCGACGAAGTCTTCAAGCTGCTCCTCCGCCGCGCCGAGCTTTCGACCGACGGGCTCGAGATCGCCAAGCTGCAGCACGCGGCTGCCGACATCGCCTACCAAAAACGCGGAGATACGGCGGGCGCTATCGAGCTTTACGAAACCATCATCGAGAACAATCCCACCGACGATCAAGCCGCCACCGCGCTGCGCGAGCTTTACGCGAAAAACCATCAGGACCGCGAGCTGGCGCGCCTCCTGGCGCGTCTCATCGACGTGGCCACGACGACCGGCGAGCGAACGAAGCTGCGCCTCGAGCTCGCGCGCCTGCAAGCGGTGACGTCGGGCGATGACGCCATCGAAACGCTGCGCGCTGTCCTCGACGAAGAGGCGGGCGACAAAGACGCGGTCCTCTTGCTCTCCCAGCTCTACGAAAAGGCGGGACGGGACGAGGACCTGGCCGAGCTCTTGCGCTCCCAGATCGATCTGGCGGAGGAACGCAAGGACGGCAAGGGTGCTCTCACCCTCACCGTGCGCTTGGGCGAAATCTACGAATCGCGCCTGGGCGACGCGGCCAAAGCCATCGAGACGTACCAAGCGGTGCTCGAACGCGACGCCATCCACCACGGCGCGCTCGAGGCGCTGGCCCGTCTCTTCGAATCGCGCGGGGACGCGCGCAGCGCGAGCGAGATGCTGGAACGGCTCCTCGTGCAGAGCCACGGGCAAGAAGCGCTGAGCATCTCGCTGCGCCTGGCCGACGTGTTCGCGAAATTGAAGGACGACGAAAGCGTGGAGCGCGCGCTCGAAAGCGGGTTGCGCGCCCAACCGGGGCACGCCGATATCCGCCAGCGCCTCCTCCAGGCTTACGAAAAAACGGGCAAATGGGGGCGTGTCGCCGAGCTCATGGCCGAGGGGGCCGACGCGACCAACGACACCGCCGAAAGGGTGCGCGTCTACCGCGCCGCAGCCGACCTGCATTTGTCCAAGCAGAAAGATCCCGCCGCGGCCGCGCTCCTTCTGGAAAAGGCGGCGGCCCTGGCCCCCTCCGATCGCGAGCTCCTGCTCGTCTTGTGCGACGCCTACGGCGCGGCCGGTCGATCGAAGGAAGCTGCGAACGCTCTCGAGAAGGCGATCGCCTCCTTTGCCGGCAAACGCTCGAAGGAGCTCGCCGGCATGCACCAGCGCCTATCGCGCGCCTACCTCGCCGACGGCGACAAGACGCGAGCCTTGGCCGAGCTCGATCAAGCGTTCAAGATCGACCCCGGGTCCATCGCCGTTTTGCGCGATCTGGGGAACTTGTCCATCGACATCGGCGATCTCGACCGCGCTCAGAAAACCTATCGCGCGCTTCTTTTGCAAAAGCTCGACGGCGGTTCGCCCATCACCAAGGGTGAAGTGTTCCTGCACCTCGGCGAGATCTCGAGCAAGCAAGGAGACAAGGCAAAAGCGGTCCAGATGCTCGAACGCGCACTGGAGAACGATCCCAACCTCGCTCCCGCCAAGAACCTGCTCGCCGAGCTGAAGAGGTGACGAGGATCGGCCGCGCGCTCCGCTTCGCGCTCGGCCTGGCGCTCGGTGTCTTGGTGCGCCTTTATTTGACCACGCTGCGGGTCACGGTCCGCGCCGACGCGGAGCTCGATCGAGACGATGTTCGCCCGTGGGTGCTCTGTTTCTGGCACGGCGACCAGCTCCCGCTCCTGTGCTTTCGCCGGAGGCGTCCCACGGTCGCTCTCGTGAGCCATTCCGCCGACGGACAAATGCACGCCGCGGCGTTGAGGGTGCAGGGCCTCTGCGTCGAACGCGGCTCCTCCTCCCGCGGCGGCGCGCGTGGTCTCGTCGCCATCGTGCGCCGGCTTGCGCGCGGCGAGGATGCCGCCTTCGCTCTCGACGGTCCCAAGGGACCGCGCTTCACCGTTGGGCCGGGCGCGCGCGCGGCGGCCCGCCTGACCTCGGGGATGCTCGTTCCCATGGGGAGCGCGGCCCCGCGGGGCATCACACTCGACCGGGCCTGGGATCGGTTTCGCATCCCGCTCCCCTTCAGCCGCGTCGCGGTGAGGCTCGGCGCGCCGCTCCCGGCGAGCGCCTCCGATGCCGCCCTCGCCGACGCCGTGGACCGCGCTTCGGCACTGGCCTCCCACGACGTGCGCGTGCTAGGGTCGGCGCGAAATGCGGTACTTCGTCGCACTCGGCGAGCATGAAATTCCGGTCGACGTGACCCAGCACCCCGCCGGGGGCTACAGCGTGCGCATCGACGGCAAAGAAATCGCCGTCGACAGCGTGGCCGCGGGCGATTGCATTTCCGTGCGCGTCGACGGGCGGGTGATCGACCTGCTTCTCGACGGTCCCCTCCCCGACGTCAGGTTCGTGGCTTCCGGTGTGCGCGGCGAAGCGACGATCGAAACCGAGCGCGCGCGCGCCAGCCGTTCGCTCAGCCGCGGCGCAACCGCCGAGGGCGCGGGATTCGTGATGGCCCCCATGCCGGGACGCATCGTGCGCGTCATGGTGGCGCCGGGCGACAGCGTCGAAATCGGTGCCCCGCTCATCGTCATCGAAGCGATGAAAATGGAAAACGAGCTCCACGCACTCCACGCCGCCCGCGTCGGCGCCGTGCTCGTCAAACCGGGCGACACCGTCGAAGGTGGCGCCAAGCTCATCTCTTTCGAATAACCATGGGCCGCATCCATCGTTCGCTCCCCGAAAAGGGCACCCGCGTCGGAATCGCCTATTCGGGAGGTCTCGACACCCGCACCGCCGTCGCCTGGCTATCTCGCCAGGGCGTGGTCGTCCACGCCTACACCGCCGACTTGGCTCAGCCCGACGAAACCGACGTGGCATCGATTCCCAAGGGGGCGCTCGAGCACGGAGCGGTGGCGGCGCGCGTTCTCGACTGCCGCGAAGCGCTGGCCATCGAAGGGCTCATCGCTCTCCAGTGTGGCGCGTTCCACATCACGACCGGCGGCAAAAAGTACTTCAACACGACGCCACTCGGGCGGGCCGTCACCGCAACGCACATCATTCGCGCCATGCGCGAAGACGGCGTCAACGTCTTCGGCGACGGCAGCACCCACCGCGGCAACGACATCGAGCGGTTCTTCCGCTACGGAACGCTCGTGAACCCCGAGCTGCGCGTTTACAAGCCGTGGCTCGACGCCGCTTTCGTCGAGCAGTTCGGCGGCCGCAAACAGATGTCCGAATATCTCACGTCGATCGGCAAGCCCTACAAGATGTCGTCGGAAAAGGCGTACAGCACCGACGCCAACATGCTCGGCGCGACGCACGAGGCCAAAGACCTCGAGCGCCTCGACCGCGGCATGCACATCGTGGCGCCGATCATGGGGCGCCCCTTCTGGCAAGAGAGCGAGCCCATCGCACGCGAAACGGTGAGCGTCGAGTTCACCGACGGCGTTCCGACGAAGCTCGGCGGCCGCAAATTCGACCGGCTCGTCGATCTATTTCTCGAGGCCAACACCATCGGCGGCCGGCACGGCCTCGGGATGAGCGATCAGATCGAAAACCGGGTGATCGAAGCCAAGAGCCGCGGCATCTACGAGGCGCCGGGCATGGCGCTCCTCCATATCGCCTACGAACGGCTTCTCTCCACCGTGCACAACGAGAACACGCTCGACCTCTATTTCACCTGGGGCCGACGCCTCGGTCGACTGCTCTATCAAGGGCGCTGGTACGACCCCGAAGCGATGGTGCTTAAGGAGGGGCTGCGCAAGTGGGTCGCCTCGCCGATCACGGGCAGCGTCACGGTCGAGCTGCGCCGGGGCGACGACTACACCTTGCTCGACACGCGTGCCGCCGCGTCGGCTTACGACCCCGACAAGCTCTCCATGGAGAAAACGGAAGGCGCGTTCACGCCCGAGGATCGCATCGGCGCCCTCGAAATGCAGACCTTGAGCGTGCTCGACAACCGCAATTTGCTGAAGCATTTCCTCGACACGACGCGCCGCATCGGCGCCGAGCCCAAGAGCGAGCTTGGCGATCTCCTCGAGACGACGCCCGATCCCAAGCAGTTGCCGCGCGGCAACAAAACCTAAGGCGTGCCGCGCAAAAGCGCGGCGACGGCGGCGTCGACGGTAGCGATGGCCGTGCCCGCTCTTTCTTCGGCGACAGTGAGGTGCTCCTCGGCCGCAACGATCTCGCGATGGTCGAGATAGTATTTCAGCTTGGGCTCGGTGCCGCTCGGGCGAATGACGATGCGCGTGCCGCCCTCGAGCGCGTAAGAAAGGACATTGCTGGCGGGCAAGGTGAGCTTCGTCGTCGTCCCATCGGCTCGCGCACACCGCCCGCTCGCGTAGTCGCGCTGCTCGTGGACGGCTCGACCGGCGATCGAAACGGGCGCATGCGCGCGCAACGCGGTCATCATGCCCGCGATCTTGGCGGCGCCGGCAGTGCCCTCGAGGACGATGTTGCGCTGCGCGCTGGCGAAGTACCCGAAGCGTCGATAAAGGTCGGCGAGGTAGGCGAGCACCGATGTCCCCTGCCCGCGGCAGACGGCGGCAAGCTCGGCAAAGAGCACGGCAGCGCTCACGCCGTCCTTGTCGCGCACCAAATCGCCCACCGAGTAGCCGAGCGCCTCTTCGTAACCAAAAACGAAACGGATACCCTGCGCTTCGAGCTCCATGGCGCGCGTGGCGATCCACTTGAAGCCGGTGAGTGTCTCCTCGTAATGGATGCCGAGTTCGCGCGCCATTTCGCCCAGCATGGGGGACGAAACGATGGTGGTGATGACGGCGCGCGCGTCTCTTCGCGGGTCCTGGGTAATGACGTAGTGGCCGAGCAATGCCCCCACCTGGTTGCCGGAGAGCTGCACGAACGCGCCGCTGCCATCCTTGACGGCCACGGCCAGGCGATCGGCGTCGGGATCGTTGGCGATGACGAGATGGGCGCCTATGCGACGAGCGTGCGCAATGACGAGATCCATGGCGCCGCGCTCTTCCGGATTGGGGAAGCGAACCGTCGGGAACGCCGGATCGGGGCGGGTTTGCTCGGGCACGCTGCTCACCTCGGAAAAACCGGCAGCAACGAAGGCGCGCGCGGCAAGGGCGTACCCCACCCCGTGCATCGGCGTGTACGCAATCCGCAGAGGCGGACGAACTTCCCGCGCGCGAAGCAGCGCCGCGACGCCTTTCAGGTACGCTTGCGCCACGTCGTCTGCGATGGTGGCAAGGAGCGCCTGCGCGCGCGCTTCGTCGAAAGAGCAGCGAGGCACGTCCTTGGCGGCGGGCACGGCGGCGATGGCGCGCGCGACCGTTTCGTCGCGCGGTGGGATGATCTGCGCACCGTTCGGGCCGTAGACTTTATAGCCATTGTAGTCGGCTGGGTTGTGGCTCGCGGTGACCATGACCCCCGCGGCGGCTCCCAAGTGCGTCACGGCGAAGGCGGTGAGCGGCGTCGTCACGACGTCGTCGAACCAATGCACTTTCACGCCGGCCGCGGCGAACACGCCCGCGGCGTCGGATGCAAAAACGGCGCTGTTGCGCCGTGCATCGTACCCGATGACGATCCCGCGTTCGGCCGCGCGCGGCACTTCTTCGAGCAGCGTGCGCACCAGCCCGAGCGAGGTGCGGATCACGACCGCGCGGTTCATGCGGTTGGGGCCGGCGCCGAGTAGCCCGCGCAGCCCGGCCGTGCCGAAGGTCAGGGCTTGCCCGAAGCGCTCGTGAAGCTCCTCGCGATCGCGTCGCCGCAAAATGCCGGTGAGCTCGGCGCGCGTTTCTTGGTCGGGGTCGCCCTCGAGCCACGACGCGGCGAGCGATCGAAGCTCCTCGTAGGCCCCGTCGTCCACGAGCCTATTTACCTTTGGCCAGAGCTTCGGCGAAATGGGTGTCGTAGGTACCCGCGCGAAACGGTCCACTTTCGAGCACCTTACGGAGGAAGGCGAGATTCGTTTGCGCCGGACCTTTCGGCCCCAAGAGCTCGACGACGGTTTCGCTGAGCGCGCGGTCGAGTCGCGCGATGGCGGCGTCACGATTTGCACCGTGCGCCACGATTTTGGCCAAAAGCGGATCGTAGAACGGCGTCACCGTGTCCCCTTGGCGAAAACCCGTTTCGATGCGCAGATCGGCGGAAGCTTCCGGCCAAACCAGCTTTTCGAGCTTGCCCGGCTGCGGAGCGAAAGACTTGGCCGGATCTTCCGCATAAAGACGAACCTCGACGGCGTGGCCCCGCCGCGCGGGCTGCCCCGCGGCGAGCCCCGCCGACCAACCTTCGCCCGCGGCGATGAGCAGCTGTTCTTCGACGAGATCGACCCCCGTGCACATCTCCGTGACCGGGTGCTCGACCTGCAGGCGCGCGTTGACCTCGAGGAAGAAGGCCTGACCGTCTTCGCCCACGACGAACTCGCAAGTGCCGGCGCCAACGTAGCCCGCATGGCGAAAAATCTTGAGCGCCGCCTCTTCCACCGCACGGCGGCGCTCGCTGCCGGTCGATTCGCGGAAGAACGGCGCCGGAGACGGCGACTCTTCGACGATCTTCTGGTGGCGGCGCTGCACGCTGCACTCGCGCTCGCCGAGGCTCATGACGCCGCCGCAACCATCGCATAGCCCCTGCACTTCGATGTGCTTGGGAGATAAAACGTACCTTTCCAGGTAAACGCGCGCGTCGCCGAATGCCGAACGCGCGCGATCGGCGCACGTTTTCATGGCCCGCTCGAGCTTGTCGGGGGATTCGACGATCTGCATCCCAATTCCCCCGCCGCCGCCGACCGCTTTGATGATGATGGGGTAACCGATCCGCTCGGCGTGGCCCTTGGCCAGCGTGAGGGCACTCGCATCCTCGAGCGGAAGCGGCTCGTCGAGCCCGGGAACCGACGCCACCCCGGCCGCCTTGGCCACGTGGCGCGCTTTCATCTTGTCGCCGAGCGCGTCGAGCACATCGGGGGGAGGACCAATGAAGACGATTCCGGCGTCGGCCACCGCGCGTGCAAACGCCGAGCGCTCGCTGAGCAGCCCGTAGCCCGGATGGATGGCCTGTGCCCCCGTTTGCTTGGCGGCCGCAACGACGGCGTCTATCTGCAGATAGCTCTCTTTGACGGGAGCCGGCCCGACCCGCACCGCTTCGTCGGCGAGCGACGCGTGTTTCGCGCCTTGATCGGCGTCGGAATAAATGGCGACGGTGCGGATACCGAGACGCTGACAGGTACGGAGCACGCGACACGCGATCTCTCCGCGGTTGGCAATGAGGACTTTCGAGAACATGGCGGCGCG
>DATHEQ010000428.1:0-7838 GCA_035318505.1 Polyangiaceae bacterium
AATTCACAGGGAGGCGGGGAGGCGGGGAGAGAGAGGAAAATTTGGGGTGGGCGCGTCGTGGCGCTCAATTTGCCGACGTGCCGCGACGTGTTCGCGCGTGCATTTCCATCGAGTGGACCCTACAAAATCTCCCCGCCTCCCGGCCTCCCTGTGAATCCGATCGATCGCTCACCGTGTTAGATGACGCCGAACTTCTTGCCGGTAGCGTGGAAAGCTTCGAGCCCGCGGTCGAGATGCTCTTTCGTGTGCGTCGCCATGTAGCTCGTGCGCAGCATGGCCTGTTTGGGAGGCACGCCGGGCGAGATGAACGGATTGGTATAGACGCCGTGCACGTCGAGCAGCTCTTTCCACATCATGATGGTGCGTAAATCTTGGCGCACGTAGACGGGAATGACGGCGGTCATGCTGTTGCCCACGTCGAAGCCCATCTTTTTCAGCTCCTCACGCATGTACGTGTAGTTCTTGCGGAGCTGATCGATGCGCCAGGTCTCTTCCTGCATGACTTCGAGGGCAGCCATCGCCGCCGCGACGGACGGGGGGGCCGCGCTGGCCGCGAACATGAACGAGCTCGCAAAATGCTGCACATAATCGAGCACCTTGCGCTCGCCTACGAGCCACCCGCCGATCGAGGCGAGCGATTTGGAGAACGTGCCGCCCATGAGATCGATCTGGTCGCCGATGCCGAAGTGAGCGGCCGTGCCGCGGCCGCTCGGCCCGATGACGCCGAGCGCATGTGCGTCATCGACGAAGATGCGCGCCTTGTGCTTTTTGACGACGCGGGTGAGCTCGGGCAGGTTCGCGATCTCGCCCTCCGCGCTGAAGACGCCGTCGGTGATGACGAAGGCGCCCTCGTCGGGAGCAAGCTCGGACAGTGTGCGGTCGAGCGACTCGGCGTCGTTGTGCTTGTAGCGGACCATGCGGGCACCGACCGCCTGTCCGAGGCGCACGCCGTCGTAGATCGATGCGTGATCGTTGCGATCGATGACCGCGACGCACTTCTTGTTGGAAAGGAGCGCGGAGATGACGGCGAGATTGACCTGATAGCCGGTGGTGAACACCAGCGCCGACTCTTTGCCGAAGAACGCGGCCAGTTTCTCTTCGAGCTCGTTGTGGAGCTTCATCGAGCCGTTGACGAGGCGCGAGCCCGTCATGCTCGTTCCAAATTTATTGATGGCGTCGCGCGCGGCTTCGCGGACGCGCGGGTGCGTCGTCAAGCCGAGATAGTTGTTGGATCCGAACATCACCACGCGCCGTCCCTCGAGCACGGCTTCGGGGCCGTCATTGACGTCGAGGGGGCGGAAGAAGGGATAAAGGCCCATTTTGCGGGCGTTGTCGGCGGCCGTGAACTGAAACGCCTTTTCGAACACGTCGCGCCCGCCGATCGCGGACAGCGAGGTGCGCGACGCCATCGATGCCGCGAGCTCTTTGCCCTCCGCGGAGTGCCCGGCGTGGACGGACATGCCGTGACCATTGCCGTTCGCGTGGGTGCCGTTGCCGTTTGCCTTCTGGAAAGGAGCGTACGGCGTGTCGCCGTTGGTCTTCACCACAGGCGGCGGCGTGGCCACCTGCAGATCGACGTCGTCGAGCATCGAGGGATCGATGGCGGGAAGCGCGTGACCGTACGTCAAGAGCTGCCACGCTTCGTTCGCCTTTTCCGCGGCGGCGCGAACGCGATTTCTCGCATCCATCACCCCTTCCGCGGCCCGCATCACGCGGTCGTCACTCAATACCTTGAGGACCCGGGGCGTCATCGCCAGCTGTTTTCCCCTCTCGACAAGACGATTTTTCCAGCCCATGCGATGTGCTCCCAGTCCAGCGTCGCGAATCGTTTTTCTTGGCCTGCGGTGATCTAAAGCAATCGCGGTGCCAAAGCAAAATTGGCACGCACGCTACGCGTTTTTATGTAGCGTTGTCAACTGCTTCGTCCTCATCGTCGGCTCCGCACAGTGTGACCACGGCGAACTGTGACGAAATTCCGACACCTTGCAACCCGACCTTGAGCCGGGCGCTGAGCGCCGGCGCGCTGTGGCCCACCATTTAGCAAAATCGTCGTCAAACGGCGACGAGACGCACACGGACTTTGCGAAGAATGGCCACATCCGCCGGTGGAAAGGTCGCTTCGTCGAGCTCGTCATCGCCTGCCCATCGGTAATCGGCGACATCGAGCGCCCGAGGCTCGGGCGAGTGCGGCACACGCCGCACTTCGAAGAAAAGCAGCAGCACCGATCGCTCCGGATAGCGGTGGAACGTGACGTCCATCACCTCGCCGACGACAGCGTCGATCCCGAGCTCTTCGCGCAGCTCGCGAACGAGTGCGTGCCGCGGATCTTCGCCCGCGCGCACCTTGCCGCCCGGGAATTCCCACGCCCCGGCGAGATGGGTGCCCGCCTTGCGCTGAGTCAGAAGGACGCGCGTGCCTTCGATGATGACCGCGGCCACCACGAGAAGCGTCGGCGCCTCGGTAGGTCGCGCCGCGGGGGCGGCGGGGGTCTTGGCTGGGGGAGCAGTCATGGCCGACTTTGACGGAGTAGCTCGGGAGCGCTATTCGCACGAGGAAAATGGCAAGCGGGCGCAGGACAAAAATGAAGCTCGGCGTTCTCGTTTCCGGCAGCGGCACCAACCTGCAAGCCATTGTGGATGCCACGCATTCGGGTGCGCTCGACGCCGAGGTAAGCCTCGTCATCTCCAATCAGCCTGACGTGCGCGCGCTCGATCGGGCGAAAGAGGCGGGCGTTGTCGCCCGTGTCATCTCGCACCGCGACTTTGCCGATCGCGCCGCTTTCGACGCCGAGCTGGTGGCGGCGCTCCGCCAGGCCGAAGTGACCCACGTCGTGTTGGCCGGTTTCATGCGGGTGCTCACCGCCGCTTTCCTCGACGCGTTCCCGTGGCGCGTCATCAACATTCACCCCGCGCTCTTGCCCGCATTCCCAGGCATCCACGCCCAGCGCCAGGCGCTCGACTACGGCGTCAAGCTGGCGGGCTGCACGGTACATTTCGTCGACGCCGGCACCGACACGGGACCGATCATCGCCCAGGCGGCGCTGCCCGTTCTGGAGGGCGACACCGAAGAAGCGCTGACCGCGCGAATCTTGCGCGAAGAGCATCGCTTGCTCGTCGCGGTTCTCGCCGCCATCGCCGAAGGCGATGTCACGGTCGTGCCCGCCGCTGCGGGTTCCCGCGCGCGCGTGCAGTTGAGCGAGCGGGCAGCGCGAAGATTCGGGGAGGCACGTCTTTGACCGACAAGCATTACGACGTCATCGTCCTCGGCCGATCGCTCGGCGCGCTCGTTTCCGCGGCGCTTTTGGCGCGTCGCGATTTCCGCGTGCTCGTGCTGGGACAAGGCCAGCGTCCACCTTCCTACCGGTGGGGGCGGCACGTCCTGCGGCGCAGCGCGTTCACCATGCTTTTCGCCTCGTCGCCGGCCTGGAAGCGCGTCCTCGTCGAACTCGCGCAAACGCAGACCTTTCGCCGACGCGCCGTCCCGCTCGATCCGATGGTGCAGCTCTTCCTGCACGATCGGCGCATCGACTTTCCGCCGGACATGAAGCTCTTCGAGCGCGAGATCGAGCGCGAGTTTCCCGAGGTGCGGCGTGTCATCGACGACTTTTACACCGAGCTCGCGCACGTCAACTCCGCTGCCGACGCGGTGTTCGAGCACGACGCGGTGTGGCACCCGGGCACCTTTTGGGAACGCAGAGAAACGACGCGACTCGTGTCCAGCCTGCCCTTCGCGCGCGCGGAACCGAGCTTCGATCTGCTCGGCAATTTGCCGCGTGCTCATGCCTATCGCGCGCTCACCGCGCACCTCGCCAAGTTCGCTTCGCACCTTGCGCACCCGCGTTTGCCGCCTTTCGCCGTGGCCCGCTTGCACGGTTCGTGGTCGCGCGGAATTCACGCCCTCGCCCGCGGAGAGGACGAGCTGTCGGAGTTTCTTCTCGAACGCATCGAAGCGCACGGTGGCGCGTACCGTCTCGCCGATCGCGCCTCGCGGCTCTACGTCGATCGCCGCGGCGTTTGCAGCGTTCTCATCGACGGTGAAGCTTCCCCCACCGGGGCTGGTTTCGTGGTGGCCGACTGCACCGGCGAGGAGCTCGCCGAGCTCGCCGACGGCAACGGAATCTTGAAACGCGCCGAGCGCGATTGGCCCCGCCTCTCGCCTTCGCAAGCGCGCTTCGTGGTGTCGATCGTCGTGCGCTCGGAGGGGCTCCCCGATCCGCTCGGTCGCGAGGTCGTCGTGGTGCCCAAAGACGACCGCGACCCTCCGCTTCACGTCGTTCGACTCGATCCCTCCGCAGAGATCGACGCGACCCGCGAAGCGCGCGGCGAGAGTCTCCTCGTCGTCGAGGCGCTCGTCCCTGCCCGCGCCAGCGAACCGCTCGATGGAGCGGGGCGCGAACGCGTGCTCGAGCTTCTCGGGCGCGTTCTGCCGTTTTTCACGCGTCATCTGGTCGCCGTCGACTCGCCGCACGACGGCCGCCCCCTCTGGCTCTACGAGAATGACGCCGCCGGTAGCCCGTCCAAGAAGATCGATCGCATTCGCCTGTACGGCGCATCGGCTGCCGCAGAGCCCATGGTCGCGCAATGGTCGGTGGATGGTCCGTCCTACCTTTCTCTTGCCGGTGAGCCTGTACGCGGACCCATTGGCCGCGCGATGCTGGTGGGCAGCAGCGTGTTACCTGCCCTGGGGCAGGAGGGAGAACTGCTGGCGGCGTGGAGCGCCGTGCGCGTGATCACGCGTACCGATGGGCAAAAAGAGCGAATTCGTCGCTCGATGTGGAGCAAGGTCGAGCTCGGGTAGAGGCCTCGAACGCCCCTCGACGACCCGCGGCGTGCTCCCCCTAAGTGGGATTTTCCCGACACGTGCGTGTCCGGTGATCAGTGACACCCACCCCGAGGCACTTTAAAATAGTGGACCTCTTGAGAAGATCACCCCCTGCGCGCCTCCGGCGATGCTTCGCTGCCAGTCCGAGCATCGACGCCGCGCTTCGTCTGCTCACGCTGAGCGAAAGATCACACATGCACGTAGCGCGCGCTGCGCTGGCGGCGGGAGCGCTGGTGCTGGCGACGAGCGCGGCGCACGCCGACGCTCCGTCGCCCAATGCTCCGCCCATTCAGGTGATTGCGATTCGCTCCGACGACGCCGAAGATCAAGCCGACGCGCTGACGGCGGCGCTGCGCAACCGCGTGCGGGCGCTGCGCGGATTCTCGCTGGGGGACGGCGACTATGCGCTCGAGGTGCTGACGTTGGGTCTCAAATGCGGCGAGACGCCGGACGAAGCATGCCAGATCAAGATCGGCAATCAGATCCACGCCGACCGTTTCGTGTGGGGCAATGTCAAACGATCAAAAAACGCCAGGCAAGTCGTGGCCGAGCTTCACCTCTGGACGCGCGGGCGATCCTCGCTCAAGACCGAGTTCTCCTTCAGCGACAATCTGACCGCGCCTGGCGACGACGGCTTGCGCAGACTGGTCGACGAAGCGCTCAACGTGCTGCTCGAACGACAGAAGGCGCCGGCCGCGACCGCCTCGCCTCCGCCGGCGTCGCGAGCGGCCGCGCCGCGTCCGGTGACTCCGGCACCGAGCGGCCCGCCGGCATCGACAACGCCGGACCCCGGCGTCGATCGTAACTCCGCAGCGGCGCAAGGCTCCGAGCCGTCGGGGTCGAGCTTGCATTCCACGCTCGGCTGGACGGGGATCGCGGTGGGAGGCGCATTCGTCGCCGCCGGAATCTTTTCGGCCCTCCGCGTCAGCTCCATCGAGAGCGAAGAAACTGTCGACCGCTATCGTCAGGGCTTCCGACCCGAGGTCAATTCGTGTGACCAAGCCGAGGCTGGTATCAGCTCGAGGGTCACGGGCGCCGCGACGCCGGCCGAGATGCAGGACTTTTGCCGCAGTGCGGGCACGTTTCACGCGTTGGAATTCGTCTTTTTTGGCCTCGGCGCGCTGTCCGCGGGCGCCGGCATCTACTTTCTTGCCACCGACAACAGCGCGTCGGCTGCGCGCTCGCGATCCTATTTCGCAATTACGCCTCCGCTCGGACGATCGGGCGGACGCGTGGAGCTCGGGTTTCGCTTCTGATCACTTCCTGTCGAGAACCTGCCGCCTACAGGGTTCGCGTCGACAATGATAAGGAAACACGGTGCGCGTCATTGCCGGCTTCCTCGGTGGGCGAACGTTGGTTGCACCCGCCGGAGCGCGGACGCGACCGACGGCGGACCGCGTTCGCGAGGCGCTCTTTTCGGTGCTGGCAGGCGTCGAAGGAGACGCCGTGCTCGATCTCTACGCAGGCACGGGCGCGCTCGGGATCGAAGCGCTGTCGCGCGGCGCCGCGCACGCTACGTTCGTCGAGAACGCGCGCGCCGCGCTGCAAGCGCTGCGGCAAAACATCCACGCTCTCGAGCTCGGCGAGGTGACTACAGTGTTGCCCATCGCCGTCGAGCGTGCGCTGCGGGCGCCACCTTGGCGCGAAGGTTTCGATCTGGTGTTTCTCGATCCACCCTACGCCGTCATTCGCGGAGGGCGCTTCACCGACCCGCTCGCCAAAGCGGTCGAACGGGGGCTCACCTCTTCGTTGCGACCAGGCGCCCGCGTGATACTCGAGCACACGTCGGAGGAAGAAGCGCCGCCGGTATCGGGGATCACGCTCGAAGAGACGCGCGTGTACGGCGACACCTCACTCAGTTTTTACTTACGCTAGAATTCGTTTCTGTATACTCGGGGGCTCCTTCGCTTCTTCCATTTCCCGGAGGATCTTTCCTTCTGAACGCCGCACAGGATCCGTTTCGAAGTTCAGCGGTCGGATCTCCCGAGACCCCAAGGTAACGCTATGCCCGCATCGATTGCTCCCTCTTCCCGGCCGCCCCCTACATCAGGCGGTGGCATTTATGTCTTCGTTGCAGTCGCGCTGGTGATGGCCATCATCGGACTCGTTTATTGGAAGCTGAAGGGAAGCGACGCACCCGCCAACGCGCTGACGCCGCCTCCCATGGTCAACACGGGCTCGCAGCTCGCCGAGCAGCCCCCGCCCCCTCCCCCGATCGAAGAGCCGACCGCGGTGGTCGACGCGGGCCCGACCCGGGTAGCGACGACCAACTACGGCCCCTGCCAAGTCAACAAATGCGGCGGCTCGATCAACACCGCGTTGTCGTCCGCAGTGTCGGCGCGCGCGGGCTCGGCGCGTCCCTGTTATGAACGCGCGCTCCGGGTGAACGCGAGCCTCCAGGGCAAACTCACGGTCAGCGTTCGCGTCGATCCTTCGGGCAACGTGTGTAGCGCATCGATCACCCAAGATGCGGTGCACTCGCCGGAAGTTTCGAATTGCGTCACCGGGATGTTTCGATCGGCGAAGTTTCCGCCTCCCACCGGGGGCTGCATGGACGTCAACATTCCGCTCAACTTCACGCCCCGAGAAGGGAAATGAGCTACGCGAGGCGGGCCTCGACGATGGCGAACGTGGTTTCGCTGATCGTGGTCGGCGCCTCACTCGTCGCGGCTTGTGACATCGAGGGCGTCACGCCGACGTGCTCCGACGCCGGTGAATGCCTCACCCCGCCGGGCACGATCGGTCCGGGCAATAGCACCGGCGGCGCGGGAGCCACCGGGGGCGCCGGCGGGTCGACCGGCGGGTCGACCGTCGGAGGCACGGGAGCGACGGGCGGCACAGGGGGAACAACGGGAGGAAGCGCCGGCGCAGCGGGCGCGACGGGCACCGGAGGAGCGACGGGCGGCAACGCGGGAACGTCCGGTGCTGCGGGAAAGGGCGGCAACGCGGGCACCGACGGTGGCGCGGGCACCGATGGCGGCGCGGGCACCGGCGGCAACGCGGGAAGGGCTGGCAG
>DATHEQ010000429.1:0-23083 GCA_035318505.1 Polyangiaceae bacterium
AGCACTGGTTCTGGTTCTTCGGTCATCCCGAGGTGTACATCATCTTCGTTCCCGCCCTCGGCATGGTCTCTTCCGTGGTCACTGCGTTTTCGCGTCACGGCATCGTGGGATACACGGCGATCGTGCTCTCGCTCGTGGCCACGGGCGTCATCGGCTTCGGCCTATGGGTTCACCACATGTTTGCCACGGGATTGCCCCAGCTCGGCGAAAACTTTTTTACCGCCGCCGGCATGATGATCTCGATACCGACCGGCGTTCAAATCTTCTGCTGGATCGCAACGCTCTGGAGCGGCCGCCCCGTTTTCAAAACGCCGCTCTGGTTCATCATCGCCTTCTTCGTGACGTTCCTCATTGGCGGCCTCACGGGCGTCATGCTCGCATCGGTTCCCATCAATCTTCAGGTGCACGACACCTATTTCGTCGTGGCGCACCTGCACTACGTGCTCATTGGCGGGGCGGTGTTTCCGTTGTTCGCGGCGTTTCACTATTGGTTTCCCAAAGCGACCGGACGTCTTCTCGACGAGCGCTTGGGACGGGTCGAGTGCGCGCTTCTCTTCGTCGGCTTTCATCTGACCTTTTTTCCCATGCATCTGCTCGGGTTCAACGGTATGCCGCGGCGGCTTTACACGTACGGAACGGATGTTGGTTGGGCAACGCACAGCCTCCTCGCCACGATCGGCGCCGGTCTGCTCGGAATCGGCGTCGCGGTTTTCCTCGTCAATGTCGTTTCCGGTCTTCGACGCGGGGCGCCGGCGGGTAGCGATCCTTGGGGCGGCGACGGTCTGGAGTGGGCGACGAGCTCGCCTCCTCCTCCTTACAACTTCCTCTTGCTTCCCACCGTGCGCGGCCTCTACCCGTTATGGACGGGCGAGTCACAAAAAACGCTCGTGACTGGCCTCTCCTGGGAATCGCGTCAGGTGCTCGCTACACACACCGTCGACGCCGAGCCGGACCATCGCATCACGCTGCCAGGACCCGCGCTTTCGCCGTTGTTCGTAGCGCTCGCCACCGGTGTGACGTTCATCGGCCTGATCTTCACGCCCTGGGCCGCACCGGTCGGCCTCGTGCTCACCACCGTGCCGCTCATCGCCTGGTTTTGGCCCCGACCACCCCATCACGAGCTTTTGGAGGAGCAGCCATGACCAGGACGGGGCTCGACGTATCGGCTCTGCCGGAGTTCGCATTCGGTGCGCGCGATCCCATGTATTGGGGCACCGCGCTGCTCATCGCCATTGAAACGACGATGATCGCCATGCTGGTGAGCGGCTATTTTTACATCCGCGGCAAGTTCGTCCCGTGGCCGCCCGTGCCTTTGTCCGGCACGGCTCGCTGGGTCGGCGCGGCGGAGCTCTTGATCTTGATCGGGAGCGCGGTGCCGAATTTCAAAACTGGCGAAGCGGCAATGCGTTGCGACCTTCGCAAGACGCGCCGATGGCTGGCGGTTTTATCGATACTCGGCCTCTTCGCCGCGCTCGGTCGCGTCGCACAGTTCGCGACGCTCGGCTTTCGCTGGGACGCCAACGCATATGCCTCGATGGTTTATGCGCTCATCGGCCTTCACGCCACGCATCTCCTCCTCGGAGTGGGCGAGAACTTTCTCTTTCTCTTTTGCATGTTCCGAGGGCCCATCGAGAAGAAATTCATGGTCGATGTCTACGTCAACAGCATCTACTGGTACTTCGCGGTGGGAGGATGGCTGGTGACGTATGCCGTCGTCTATCTCGAGCCTGTACTGAGGATGTAAAATGGAAATCGAACCGAGCCGTCCCGAGGCCGTTCGACGTCGCCAAGGCGCCTGGTCTTGGATCTTTCTGCTCGTTCCACCGCTCGCATGGGCCGCTCAATTCGAAATCGCTTACGTCTTGGCGCCGCCGGATCGTCAGCCCGAGCACATCGGTTCGATCCGCTGGATTTCCTTGTTCGCGCTGGCCGCGGCCGCCACGTCGACGTGGTTGTCGTACGCGGATTTCCGGCGCGCGCGGCGCGTGATGCGCCCTTCCGATCGGCGCAGCCGCGCTTCTCTCTGGCTTGCGAGCACTGCCACGGGCATTGGGCTTTTCTTTTGTCTCGTCATCACGGCAACGGTCCTCGTCACGTGGTTCGTCTCGCCCGAGGACTAGTGAAGACTCCTCTGCTTTGCGCGTGGACAATCCTGCACCCGGGGCACGGGGACATCACGACCCTCGACGTGCTGCGGTCATGGACGCCCGATCCGGTGGTATGGCTCGCGCTCGCAACGATGTCGTCCATTTACGCGTTCGGTGTTTCGCGCCTGTGGCGGAACGCGGGACGCGGTTCGGGAATCAGCGTGCGCGAAGCCACGGCTTACGGCGCCGGAATCTTCTCTTTGATCATCGCCCTGGTCTCCCCTCTCGACTATCTCAGCGACTACTCGTTTTTGGCGCACATGTCTCAACACGAGCTTCTCATGCTCGTCGCGGCACCCCTCGTCGCACTCGGCCGTCCCGCGGTGGCCTTCTTCTGGGCACTCGCTCCGGCTCACCGCCGAGTCGTGGCACGGACGGCGAAGTCGCCCGCCCTCCGCACCTTCTGGCGCGCGCTTAGCCATCCGGTCACGGTTTTGGTGCTGCACGGCGCCGTGGTGTGGATCTGGCACGCGCGCGTTCTCTTCGACGCGGCCATGCAAAGCGAATGGATTCACGGCGGACAGCATCTCTCTTTCTTCGTCACTGCCGTTTTGTTTTGGTGGGCGATCGTCTTCGGTCGGTACGGCCGTGCCGGCTATGGCGTAGGCGTCCTCTTCGTCTTCGCGACGGCTACCCATACGAGCCTGCTCGGCGTTCTTCTCACGCTGGCGCAGCACGTTTGGTATGCAGCCTACGAAACCCGAGCCTCTCGGCTCGGCCTCGACGCGCTCGATGATCAACGCCTGGGCGGGCTCGTCATGTGGATCCCGGGGGGAGCGACGCTCTTACTCGCTTGCCTGGCGTTGCTCCTGGCGTGGCTAGGTGAAGCACGACGACGCGCGGGACACGCCACCCTAGCGGCCCATCCAGAGATCCCTCGAGGCACCCCATCGTAACCGCGTCACTGTCACCGTGCGGCACATCGCGCCGGTGGAGTGGTCGTTCCTCTCACGCTGTCGGGCCAGAAGCAGTGGCACGGACGAAAGTCATCGGGGTGATTGCCCACAATTCTATTCACATTGCGGGCTAAGAGCGTGCACGCTGGGTACTGCCGCTGGAGGCACCTTCGTTGCACGTCATACGGCGCTGCCCTGCGTCTCGCCCATGCGTGACGACGTCAGCAGCACATTTTTACGCACCCATGACTCGGGAGGTCTTCATGAATCGGATGGCAATGAGCTCGGTTATCGTTCTTCTTCTTGGCGCCGCCAGCTGTGGAGGCGGAGGCAGCGATAATCCACCGAGAACGCCCGAGCCGCCGCCGGCTTCCACGGCCTCGACGTCTACGTCGACGTCCGGCTCGACCGACACGAACCGGCCGGAGGGCTCGTCGCTGGCATCTTCCAATACGGCCAATGGCAGCACCCAGAATCCGAGCATGTCCGGCACCAGCAGCACCCAAACGTCGACCAACAATTCCTCGGGCACAGCCAATGACAACCGGGGCACGACGGGGTCGAGTACGGCGGGCAACTCGGCGGGCTCGAGTACCTCGAGCACCCCCATGAGCCTCACGGACGACCAGATCCTCTACGTGCTGCATTCCGCCAACCTCGGTGAAATGGACCAGGCGAGGGTGGCGCAGAAGAAGGCGCAGAATGCGCGCGTCAAGCGATTCGCCTCCATGATGCTGAAAGACCACGGCGAGGCCGACACCCACGGAAACGACGTCGCCAAGAAGGCGAGCGCTTCATTGTCGCCGAGCGATGTGAGCAATCGGCTGGAGAGCGATGCCAAGCAAATGACCGCCAGCATCAACACCGAAAAGGCGGGCAAGGATTTCGATCGCACTTACATCGACGCCCAGGTCAAGGAGCACCGCGCCGTTCTCGACAGCATCGATCGCGATCTTCTGCCCTCCGCGAAGTCGAGCGATGTGAAAGCACTATTGCAGACCGTGCGGCCGAAGATCGAAGGGCACTTGCGCGAAGCCGAGGACATTCAAAAGGGACTCGGCAGCAAGTAACCGCGAAGGAAGGGGTCCGCCTCTGGCCGGTACGCCTGCCAGCACGACGGCCCGCAATGTCCGGTGGGCCCCTTCCCGGCGGCGAAATACGCGCATGTCCAGCGTCAGCGATTTCGTAGTCCAGCGCTTGTGTTATTGGGGTGTTCGCCGCGTTTTTGGGTACCCCGGCGACGGCATCAATGGTCTCCTCGGAGCGTTCGACCGACTGAACGAGATCGAATTCGTTCAGGCTCGGCACGAGTTCAGGCTCGGCACGAGGAGATGGCCGCCTTCATGGCCTGTGCCCACGCCAAATTCACCGGTGAGACGGGCGTCTGTCTCGCCAAGTCGGGACCGGGTGCGATTCACCTACTGAACGGGCTGTACGACGCGAAGATGGACCATGTCCCGGTCGTCGCGCTCGTCGGTCAAGCGGCGACGACCGCCATCGGGGGCGACTACCAGCAAGAAGTGGATCTGCCCTCGCTTTTCAAGGATGTCGCCCGGGAGTACGTTCACACGGCGATGAACCCGGCGCAGGTGCGCCACCTCATCGATCGCGCCTTTCGGATTGCTCGCGCCGAGCGCACGGTGACATGCGTCATTTTTCCGAAAGACGTCCAGGAAATGGATGCCGTCGAGACCGCGCCTCACGAGCACGACACCGTGCATACGAGTGGCGGGTTCAGTCGGCCGCGCATCCTTCCGGAGCAGGAGGATCTCGAACGAGCCGCCGCCATCCTCAACGCCGGACGGCGCGTCGCCGTTTTGGTGGGGGCCGGCGCGGCGAAGGCATCGGAACAAGTGGTTCGTCTCGCCGAATCGTTGGGGGCGGGGATTGCCAAGGCGCTTCTCGGCCTAGCGGTCATTGCCGACGACTTACCGTTCGTCACGGGTTCGATCGGTTTGCTGGGTACTGAAGCAAGCGCGCAGATGATGAGCGAATGCGACACGCTCCTCATCAACCACGCCAGAGGGTGGCGTGGCCGTTTCCCCACGCCGAGCTGATGGCGAGACCGAAGACGACGAGCTTCACGGCGCGCTCACGGCGGGATGCGGGTCGGCAGTAGCGAGCGCCTGCCATGTCGCGCGTGCCACGTCGGCTCGCAAGCGCACCGTCGCAAGCTCTGCCACCGCGGACCTGCGCATTCGCGCGAGCGTATACCGCACCTTGCGGGCGGCATGGGCCGTCCCGAAGTAATCGAAGAACCCTGCGCTATTGAGAGAGAAGAAGGAGAGAGCGTCGGCATCGTCGAGGAGCGCGAGATCGGGGTCGCCCGCCGGCGTCTCGTGACGAGCCACCAGATCGACGATGCGCTCGGTTTGTCGCGCGGAAACATCGATATTGCGCAGGAAGTGGCGCGTCATTTCCGACCCGCGGCGCGCGTGGGACGGGCGCATACCAACGAGAACGGTCGGGGCGCGTATCGCCAAGAAGCATTCCACCCGAGTCAACATCGAGCGCACCTCGGCACGCCCAGCCGTTGGCGCGTAAGCATCCGTTTCACGCGTCGTACGATACGAAATGCTTTTCGAAATACCCTCGTCCCAAGGACGCACTGCCTAGTCTCGATAGAACTGCTGATTTTTTCAGCGTGTCAGCTTCGACGCGAGGGGGCCTTCGGTCCGAGTGCGGAGCCGCTCGGCGGCGACTCCGCACCACGCACTTCAGTCACAGCGTTAGCTTCAATGCACTCGACTGATTCCCTTCGCGATCGAAGTCGCGCCCGCGGCTTTGACCAAGGATCGCTGTGCGGTCGGGGGGCACACGAGGCTCGCCAAATCCACCCGTCGCCGCGCAAGATCGTTGAGCTGCCGCACCTGCCCACTGGACTGATCGAACACCGTGGTCCCCAAGAGGAAGGGCGAAAGGAACGCTTCGCCCCCCGGCGAGCGCCGCGGTGTAATCTGCAAGAATCCGCTTCCGGCTTCGGGTCCGTGACACCCGTTGCACGTATTGAGTGAGAACTTGTGACGAGCCTCGTTGTTGAAAATACCCTGCGCGAACCAGGTGTTCTGGTTGTTGAACACGGCTCCGCCCGCGAAGGAGACTCCTTGGAACTGGTCGGGAACGGAATGCTGCTCGGCGATGATCGCGCTTTCGTTCTGGTTGACATAGTCGGCGAGCGTCTGCGTGCCGTTGAAAACGGCGTCAGGCGTCAGGCTGACCGTGGTCTCGTCGAGAAATTGACTCTCTGGCGAGAGCACGAACTCACGAAGTTCCCACTGGAAGGAGGACAGCGTGATTTCGTTGGTTCGCAGATGCGCGAGCGCGTTGCCATTGACGCGCCCAGGCCCCGAGTTTCTGCCACTGAACCGTACGGTGATCGCCTCGAGTGCCGCGTTGTACGCTTCCGAGGGAAACGGTTGCAACGACAGACCATGCCACAAGTTGGCCCACTCGAGAACGTCACTCTCGGCTTGCGCAATGAGATGGTACTCGAGGATGACCGTGAACTCCAAAGGCCCAAAGGGTCCCATCACTGCAAATACGAACCGACCTTCCCCGGCGTTTCCTTGGGCGAGGTTGCGAACGTCGATGCGGTTGACGATGGCCTGCAGCATGAGCGGCGCGCGCTCGAGATTGAGCTTGCCGTCCGGTGTGCGCGGCCAGTTGTCGAGAACCTGTTGCTGCATGCTCGGCCGTGCGAGAACGGTGAATCCGTTGACGGTCTGGTCGGTGAGCCATGTTCGGAACATGCGCTCGGTCATGTCCGGCGCTTGTTCCGCCGTGGGAGCCATATCGCGCATGAGCCGCGCGAATGTCCATACGCCCCGACTTTCGGGATTGCTGGTGGGAACGGTCGGGTCGAACGCGGTGCGCACGGGATCGTCGACCACGCTGGGGTTCGTGATCATGAGCTCCCTTCGGGTCCGCACGAAGCATCCCGTCGGCTCGAGCTCGAAGAGCGCGTCGGCACGGAAAAACTCGAAGTTCCGACCGAACTTGATCACCGAGAACGGCAGTTGATGGACGCCAGTCTCGGTGTCCTCCGAAGCGCTCACGTCGGCGGAGAAGATTCCGCTGGCGCCCGGATCAAGCGTCATGAACTGCGGATTGACGAACGCCTGAAGACCGGCGTTGGACACCGGAGCGCCCCCTTCTCTCGGTACACCGCCATCGCTCCCCGGCGGCGGCCCGCCGGCGAACAGATCGAGGAACACCTGGTACTGGGAGGTGCCGCAACTGCCCACGTCGTTGTTCTTGACGTTGACCTGATAGTTCACGGGCGTATCGAAACTGACCGGTCCGCCGTGCGCCGGTGTGATGGCAACGGTGGTCGGGCGCAGAATGCAGCTGAGCCCCGTGATTTCCTCTTTGCTGACGACGTTGGTCGAGAGCCATACTTCATCGATCACGCCATCGAAGTGCTGGGCCCCGGTCGTGGCGCCGATGCGAATCGGTGCGAAGACGTTGCGCAAGGTGCCCGCTGCGGCAACTTGGCCCACCTGTTCGCCGTTCATGAAAAGAAACACGAACCGACCATCGTACATGCCCGCCACATGTGTCCAGGCGTTCGCCTCGATGGGCGCGCGTGAAATGAAGGTCTTTCCGGTCGTGAGCACCACGGACATCTCGAGATTGCCCTTGTGAATTCCGAGCGAGAACGAGGTGTTGTTGTCGAGGCGCTTCAGCACAATCGGGTGATCTTTGTCGATGGCCGTGGGGTTGACCCAGGCCGCCACCGCTACGCGTGGTCCCACCGTGAACTGCGGCTGGTCGGCCACCTGCACGATGTCCTTCTTGTCGCTGAACTGGACGCCGAGCCCGCTCATCCCGGGCGCACAGGTGCGATTGATCGCGTGCTGCGCGTGGGCTCCGCTGCCCGACGAATCGATGAGGAAGTTCGATGTGGGAGAACAGTCATCGAAGTGCCAGAAGCCAGAGGGTCCAAACCCGCCGGAGCCACCGTCCGGTGGAAAGCCGGTTCCGGCAGCGCCGCCCCCGGGGCGACTTCCGCCTACGCCGGTGGTGGTGGTGCTGCTGCCAGAACCACCGAAACTACCGGCGGTTCCGAAAGAGCCCGCAAAGCCACCCGCACCGGAGCCGGCGCCAGCTCCGCCTCCGCCCATCGTATCGGTGCCCGAATCGAAGCTGCTGCGGACGTCGGGAAAATCCGCGCCGCCGTCCTCGGCCAGCACGCCCTGCGGTGTAAGCAATGCCGCGGAACCAGAAAACGTCGTGACCCGTCCTCCCGGCTCGCCGATCGTCACCTCACCGAGCGGCTCGGTGTACTCGTCGGAGGTCTGCGCGGCGAATTTGTCGTCGGCCGACCCGCACGCCGACGAAACGAGCAACGCTAGTGCCCACCGCGCCCATCTGAAATGCCGTCTCTGTGGATACGCCTGACCCTCGTCCTTCGCGACCGCTTCTCTCATGGAGTCCTCTTTGATCTGGTGGAGCTGTGCTTTCCATCTTTTTTCCCCGACATGGAAGACATGACGGACGACAAACGAACCCACCTCATTCGCACGCGCAGGATTGGGCACAGCAACGAATATGCCCACAACGCGACTCAGTGCCTCGAGGCCGTCGAACTGAGCAGTAAGCGCAGCGTTTCTCGCTTAGGCTGGTGTTAAGTATCTCGCTAATCGTAACAGGCGACGCAATGGATTCACGACATGCCGTGCTGGTCACGGCACAAGTGGCACAACACTCACGCCCTGTTACGCCGCGACGCTGTTAAGTCGACCGCTATCCGGTGCTATTGCAAGGACGCGGCCGTGCTCCGGCGCCGGCGGTCACGGGCTGTTAAGTCCCCCGCCGGAAGCGTGCTACCGTGCCCTTGCTGCGCAAGCGTCGCTTGCCTCGGACTCCATTGCGCATGAACTTTCCCGCAAGCCGCATCGCGCTTTTCTCGTTAGCGACGCTCCCGTTCGCTCTCCTTCCGCTGGCCTCCGCCTGGAGCGTCACGCCGCTGGCGCAGATGGGGGCGCGCTGGTGCAACCTCGTCATTGACGGCCTTCCCTTGGGATCGCATTCGGAATCGGTGGCGGCCGCGTCGGAGGGGAGCGCCAACGTCGAGCCCATCGCCTCACCCAACGACGCGCCGACACCGCTGGTACGGGAACCTAACACCGGGTCTTCTGGGTACCGCCCGCGCTCCGAGCGGGAGACGCCGCCATCGTCCGGCTCAATGACGACAAGGCGCGCCGTCAGTGCTCGCCGCGCGCGGCCGAATGTGTTCGTAGGTCCGGATTCAATCCAACGCGCCATCCCGGTGGCGGGCCGGCCCACCTCTTCTTGGACCAACGGCACGGCGGAGCATCCCGCGGGACTACTCATCCAATCACCGGGCGCGTTGGCCGGCGTGATCGAGCCTGGGGATATCCTGGTGGAAGCGGAAGGCCAAGCGGTCCGCAGTTTCGAAGACCTCTTGGTGACGGTGAAGCAGGCCTATGAACGGCGCGTCAAACGCCTGTCAGGGCGCTTGTTTCGCAGGGGAGACCTCGTGCCCGTGACGGTGGAACCCGGCTGGTGAGCGCACAGCTACGCACAGCGACGCGCCGACGCTCGGGTCAGCCCGCCTCGTTCAGGGCCTGAACGCGTACGTCTGGCCGTTGGCCGAGATGAACATGCGGCCACCGGTGACGATGGGTGTGATGAACGACGAGCTCGCCGTCATGGTGTCGCCGGCAGCGCCACCGTTGAAAACGACCGTCCCCGTGTCGCCATCGTACGCGCGCAGCTTATTGTCGTCGCCGACGAGCCAAACGAGGGTGTCGGTGCCGGCAGCGTTGGTCATGGTGACGGCAGGGGCTTTGCCCGAGGCAGAGCCGCCGCACCAAGCGATGGCTGCAGTGGGCGGAGCGGCGGGCGTGATCTTCACCGCCGCCATCGAGCCCGTTCCCGAGGGACAACCACTCGGCGATCCTCGAAACAAAGCGTAGGTGGCCGTCGCCGTTTTGTACGTAACGCCTGAGCCGACCATGGCGTTCGTAGAGACGGTGGGCGCGGCGAGGGGAGCGCTCTGGCCGCCCATCGTGTCGCGATTGATGACATACGCTTTCTGATCTTTGCCGAACTGCACAATGAGCTTCGACGGCGTCGCCCCGGCGACGTCGACCAAGAGGGGGCCGAGGCCGCCGAGGTCGTCATCGCCCTGGTCGAGCATGCTCCAGTTCGTCGGGGCGTAGTATTCGGTCGTCGCGTCCGTTTTCGCTAAGCTCGGCGGGAGCTTGAAGACCGTGTCGCCGTCACCGTACATCGCCGGAGGCGTGAAACTGTTGGTCATTGCCTGCGTGTTGCCCGTCGTAAAATAGACGGACGTACCGTCGGTGGCGACGCCGCCCGGCGCCCAGACACCGCCGGCGATCGCACGCGTCGCAAAGGCGGTCACCTGGGTGGGATCGGTCGTGGAAATGCTCACCACCCAGCCGCGGTAATCGCCGCAGTCGCCATAGTGCCCTCCGTAGGGGACGATGACCCGGCCGCCGACCAGCGCCAGCGCCCCGCGCTGATGCTCGGCTAGGGAGTTGAAAGTGAAGCTGCCGGATGTCGCTTTGGTCGCGATATCGACGGGCCAGCCGGCGCGCGGCATGCCGGTGTTCGCATCGATCGCGTAGACGAGGTGCGCCGCCGTCGTACCGCTCAGCTGCTCCGAGCTCAGGTAAATGGTCCGCGTGGCGTCGTCGATCACAGGCGTGCCGTTGATGCCCAAGAATGCGACGTTGCCGCAGCCGCTCTTGAGGGAGGCAAGATTTGCCCTCGGCACCGGCATACCGAGCGTCTGATCCCAAACCTTGGCGCCCGTTGTTGCGTTGAAAGCAATGATATGGTTTTGCGTCGTGCCGACAATCACGAGATCGGCGACGGTTCCGTTGCCCGCCAAATAAAGCGGCTGCGCGTACACGGGCCCCGTATACGTCGCCATGGCGAACGTCGTGTCGACGTGCATGGTCGCAGCAGCGGCTTTGGTCATGACGGGATCGATGTAGACGCCGTCGCGCGTGCCGTTGTTGTGGTACTGCAGAACGGACACCGACGGTCCCGCATCGCCGCCCGAAGATCCGGCGCTGCCACCTGTTCCCGCCGCGCCACTTGTGCCCGCCGCGCCACTTGTGCCCGCCGCGCCACCTGTTCCCGCGGCGCCGCCGGTACCCGCCGTGCCTGCACCGCCACCCGCTGCGCCTCCAGTACCGCTGGTTCCCGCGGTGCCCGCCGTTCCACCTTTGCCGGCAGCGCCACCGGTTCCTGCCGCACCTCCGGTCGCTCCGCCACTGCCGCCCGTCGCGCCGCCGGTGCCCGCGCCTGCCGAGCCGCCTTTGCCGGCGGAGCCACCCGTTCCGGCGCTTCCACCGCTGCTGACGTCACCACCCGCGTCGGGTGATCCGCCTGAACCGCCGTTGCCGCCCGTCGAACCTCCCGACCCACCGCTGCCCGCGGGCCCCCCGGTGGTGTTGTCATCACCACCGCACGCAACGAATCCGCACATCAGGCTAAATGGCAGAACGACGTACCAAGCTCGCATGAGAAACCTCGTAGCGCAGCGCGCCTTGAAAGACGATGAAAGCTCAGCCCGGGATCGCTACCGAGTCAAGCGTTCCTTCGAGCGGAACCGACCCGGCTGGACAAGTTCAACCGAGCTGTTCGTCGCACGCCGAGCGCGCGCGGTGCTCAGGGCATGAAGGCAAAAACTTGCGTGTTCGAGGCGGCAAAAATGCGGCCTTTGGCAACGATGGGTGTTTGGAAATTGGCGACCGCTGACATCGCATCTGTCGCTGCGCCTCCATTGAAAACAACGGTACCCGTGTCGCCATCGAGAGCGCGCAGCTTATTGTCATCGCCGATCATCCAGACGAGTGCATCGCTGCCGTCGGAGCTGGTCATGGTGACGGCGGGAGATTTCCTCGAAGCCGCGCCGCCACACCAGGCGACGGCAACGGTGGGCGGAGATCCGGGCGTAATTTTGATGGCGCGAACCGCGCCATTGGCGGCCGGGCATCCCGAAGTGCCACCCGATCGGAAAGCGGCGTACGTTCCCGTTGCGGTGGTGTAGGCGGCTGCCGCCGTGATGATGGCGGTGGCCTGGCCCCCCGAGGAAACCGTCGCAACCGCAGGAGGTGCGCTCTGACCGCCCATCACGTCGCGGTCGATGAGGTAGGCCTTCCCGTCTTTTCCAAATTGCACCACGAGCTTCGACGGCGTCGAGCCGGGCACATCGACCAACAGCGGCCCCGTTCCTCCGAGATCGGCGTCGGCATCGTCGAGCATGCCCCAATTGGTGGGGACGAAGTATTCGGTCGTCGCCATCGTTCTCGTCAAATCGGGCGGCAGCTTGAACACCGATTCGCCATCTCCGTACATGGCTGGGATCGTGAAATCGTTGACGATGCCACTCGTGTTGCCGGTGGCGAAGAAAATCGAGCTGCCGTCGCTCGCAATGCCGCTCGGCGCCCAGATGCCGCCGGCGATGGCACGCGTCGCAAAGGTGGAAATCTGTGTGGGATCGGTGGCGGAAATGCTCACGACCCAGCCGCGGTAATCGCCACAATCGCCGATATGTCCGCCAAACGGCACGAGCACGCGTCCCCGCACGAGGGCGAGTGCACCGCGCTGGTTGTGGGGAAGAGAGGTGAAAGCGAGATTGGCAGACGTCGCCTTGGTGTTGAGATCGACGGGCCACCCTGTGCGCGTCGTCCCCGTGTCGGCATCGAGCGCGTAAACCAGGTGTTGTGCGGTGGAGCCGTTCAACTGCATCGAGTTCAGGTAAATCGTGCGGGTCGCCTCATCGATGACCGGGGTACCCGTAATCCCAATCGAAGGCGTGACGTTATTGCCGCATTGAGCGCTCTTGAGCGGGGCCAACATCGACTGGGGCACGGGGGGGCCCAGCGTCTCATCCCAAACTCTGGCGCCGGTCGCAGCGTTGAACGCAATCGCGTGGTTTTGACCCGTCACCACGATCACCAGATCAGGTGCCGACCCTGCGCCGACGAGATACAGCGGCTGGGCGGTGACCATCCCCGTGTAGGTCGCCATCGCGAACGTCGTATCGACATGCATGGTCGCGGCGGCGGCTTTGGTCATGACGGGATCGATGTAGACGCCGTCGCGATTGGGATGGTTGTGGTGCTGAAGAACGGACCCCGACGAACCTGCACCGCCACCCGAGCTTCCACCTCCGCCGCCGACGCCTGCAGTGCCAGCGCCTCCCCCGGTCGCGCCTCCCGAGGTGCCGCCCGCGCCGCCGCTGCCGGCCGTGGCTCCGCCGGCTCCACCCGCTCCGCCAGTGCCCGCTGGACCTCCAGTTGTATCGTCGTCACCACCGCAGGCAGCGCCCCAAACCAGGGCGATCGGCAAAATTACGTACCAAGCTCGCATGGGAACCTCGGTTGGCGCGACGCGCGCTCGAAAAGACCCCGAAAGCACACCTCGAGAGCCGTCGAAGGTCAAGGGGCCCATTTTGCCCGGCCCCTACGATGGCGCGAATCGAGGAGGCGCGCGCCGTCTCACCAGGTGCCGTCGACGACCGCGCCGACGTTGCCCAGCCCAACCGCCGGACCGACGCGCCATCCCGCCGTCGTCTTCTTTGGCGCCGTCAAGAGAAGGATCACGCCGGTCACGGCGGCAGCGCCGCCCACGCCCGCACCGATGAACGCGTAGGTGCGGGCGTCGCGGGCGTCGCGCTTCGTATTCTCGAACGTGATCGCCTCGTCGGGTGTGCACGGGTCGGTCGGGGTGCACATCGTGCTCGCGTCGCTTTTCTTGCCGAGCACGCGGGCGCCGAAAAAACCGCCGGCGCCGAGGCCGACGACGCCCACGCCCAAGGTGATGAAACCGAGCGTTCGCTGGGTGCTCCCGCTCGACTCGACGTGATCCGAGGTGGGTCCCTCGATTTTGAAGGCGGACGACCCGTTCGAGGCGTCGCTTTTCGAGGTTGTGTTCGGTGCCGTTGGGCGCTTGTCCGACGCAGCCACGACCGGTTTGGGCATTGCCTTGCCGCCGATCGGCGTCACATCGAGGTTTTTCGTTTCGCCCTCGGCGAGCGTGACTTCGAACTGGCGCTCGAATCCGCCGCCGCGCGCGACGATGACGTGCCGCCCCGTATCGATGGGCAGCGCCGTGTGGAGAGATACGGTTCCGACCTCGACGCCGTCGCGGGTGATGGCCGTGTCGGCGGGAGCGTCCTTCGCAAGCGTTATCGAGAGCTTGGGCATCTTTTTCTCGACATCTTGCAGACGCTTTTCACCAATGGCTTTGAGGGCGTCGTTGCGCTGCTGGCGCGCGAGATCGCGTGCTTCCAGGAAGTGGGCTTGGGCGGCGCCGAGCTGGCCCACCGCTAGCTCACAGTCGCCGAGGTTGAGCAGCGTCTTCGGCTGTCGATCGAGGCGCGCGCTCTCTTGCAGGTAAGGGACGGCTTCCTTGCATTTCCCCTGTTGTTTGAGGGCGTAGCCTTGCCGCAACTGGGCGCGGGCGGCCACGGGGTCGGCCCCGTCCGCCCAAACGGCACTGCTCGCAAGCAGTACGACCGCGCTCAGCGCTCCGGAGGAAAATCGCTTCACGACACGCCCCCGTTTGAACGTCCGCGCCGGGGACAAACAAAGGACGAACCACGTGCGTGATCAAGCCGCGAATCGTTGTCCACAGACCACCTGGCCATGTCGTAAGACGAGTAAAACGCGAGGGAACGTCCCTCGCGCGGGCACCTTGCCTCGCAGTACCCGCGTTTGCAAGGGCGCTTCGTTTAACATGCGGAAGATTCGTTTGGCGCTGGACGCCGGAATTCACTAAGTATTCGAGGTAGCGGCGGCACGCCGCAAGACGTTCATGGATATCGAACTCATCGGCTCGCGGTACCAGGTCATCCGTGAGCTTGGCCGGGGCGGCATGGGGGTCGTGTACCTGGTCGAGCACCTGCACACCGGCGAGCGTCTCGCTCTCAAAGTGCTGCACGGCGCGGCAGCGTCGGATCCGGGGGCGATCGCGCGTTTCAAGCGCGAGGCACGCGTGGGTGCTCAGCTTCGAAGCGATCACGTCGTTCGCATCACCGACGCCGACGTCGCTGCCGAGCTCGGGGGCGCTCCGTTTTTCGTGATGGAGTTGCTCGATGGACTCGACTTGGAAAAGCTCGTCGAAAAAGTGGGGGCGCTCTCCCCGGAAGTCGTCGCCGCCATTCTTTCCCAGATCGCCGGCCCTCTCGACAAGGCGCACGCAAACGGCATCGTTCATCGCGATCTCAAGCCTGAAAACATTTTTCTGCATCGTCGCGAGGACGGCACGCTCATCGCCAAGATCCTCGATTTTGGTATCTCCAAATTCTTGTCGCCCGATCCTACGACCACCGCGTCGCTCGGTACCACCGCCGACGGCACGCTGATGGGAACGCCTCACTACATGGCGCCCGAACAAGCGCGTGGTCTCGTCGACACGATTGGGCCCCACACCGATGTGTGGGCCATGGGGCTCATCGCCCAGCGCCTGCTCACGGGAGAGATGTATTGGACGGCCGAGTCGCAGGCCGATCTGATGGTCCAGATTCTGGTGGCGACGATGGTGGCGCCCTCGGCGAAATGGCCGTTTCTCGGCGAGAAGTTCGACGCTTGGTTCTTTCGCTCTTGTCACCGCGACGGCGCCCAACGATGGCGGTCGTCCTCCGAACAAATCTCCGCACTCGTCGACGTGCTGCGAGATGCGCCGCGCGCTCGCGACACCAGCGCCACAGGCGGCGCCTCGGTGGTCACCGTCAATCGCGCGCTGCACCCGAGTGGTGGAGGAAGCTTGGCGCCCGGCGCGATCCCGGCCTTCGGTCTTCCCACACCGGGCAGCACGGCGCCGATCGGCCGAACACCTCTCGGCGCAGAACCGCGCGCATCGTCTCCTTCGTTACGGCCCGCAACCGGCATCGGCACCATGGCGCCCGCGACGGGAACGTTCGACCCCGCCGAAGCGGAGTTGCTGCGTCCGCGTTCACGCAAGCTTGCCATCGGCCTCAGCATCGGTCTCGTGATGGGGCTCGCACTCGCGTATGCGCTGGTGCCGCCGTCCACCGCGCCCTCGATACCCGCCTCGGCAAGTCCTGCCACAGCCACGGATCGGCCGGGCGATCCCGCTCCCGCGAGTACCGTGGTTCCGAAGAACATGCCGTTCGCCGATCCGGCGGCGGCCACCGTCGATGGTGACGCGGGGCGCATCGACATCCCGAATTTCGATACCTCGCCGTCGCGGGCCGCAGGGCGCGCCAATTCGCCCGGCCCACGAACCGCTCCTTCACCCAACGTGAAGCGCCCCCAACGCGCTCTGCCTGCTGCACCCGCGCCGAACGCGCCCTCGCCGACTGCACCGCCACAAGACGACCCGCTCGCGCCCTAGTCCCGAAGCAGACTTGGCGGCAGCGCGCCCATCTTTGTGTAGGCTCTACCGCGCCGACACGCCAAGGCCAAGGAGTCGCTCGACGAATGGTACTCGACCGTGATCAGCTGAGGTGGAACGGGTGGGGGTGGAAGCACGAGTCGTTCGAGCTGAGCGAAGCTCGGCGGCAATCCTTGGTACAGGCGTTGTCGGCGCGATTCGGCGTCACCTTGAGTCAGCCGCCGCCAGCGGTGCCGATCGACCGCGTCGTCCTGTCTCCTTCGCGGCTCGGCGACGCGGCTCGCGCTGCGCTCGAAGCTGCGCTCGGCAAAGAACAGGTGCTGCTCGACACGGCGGAGCGCGCCTACCACGCCGCCGGAAAAAGTTTTCCCGATCTTTTGCGAATTCGCGATGGCAAGCTGGACCGCGCGCCAGACGCGGTCGTTTACCCGGCCAGCTCCGACCAGGTGGCGCGCGTGCTCGACATCGCGCGCGAGCACGCCGTCGCGGTGGTCCCCTTCGGCGGTGGGACGAGTGTCGTCGGCGGGGTCGATCCCATTTTGCCACCGGGCAAGCACGCGGTCATCGCACTCGACACCACGCGGCTCGACCGGCTCATCGGGATCGATGATCGAAGCCTCACCGCGACCTTTCAAGCCGGCATCGACGGACCGAGCCTCGAGGCCGAGCTCGGCGACCGCGGTTATACACTCGGACATTTTCCGCAGTCGTTCGAGCACTCCACCTTGGGCGGGTGGATCGCGGCGCGCTCTTCGGGACAGCTGTCCGACGGGTATGGCGGCATCGACGCGCTTCTCGTCAGCGCCAAAGTCGTCACACCGCGCGGCGAGCTCACGACGCTCACCGTTCCGCGTCATGCGACGGGCCCCGATTTGAAAGAGATCGTGCTCGGCTCGGAAGGTACCCTCGGCGTCATCGTCGAAGCGACGGTGCGCATTCGCCTGCGCCTAGCCGTGCAAGACGTGCGGGGCATGCTCTTTCGCGACTTCGCATCGGGCATTCGCACGATTCGCGCCTGGGCCGCGGCGGGCTTACCGATGATGATGATGCGTTTGTCGGACGCGCGAGAAACGGAGCTGTCGCTGATGCTACGGCACGATCCGGGCAAACGCTTTGACGCCGGGACCACGCTGCTCGATGCGACGAAAAGCGTCGGCTACGGAGAAGAGCGCGCCATCATGCTCTTCGGCTTCGAGGGGGACGACCGCACACGGCTCGCCGCGCTGATGCTGCGCGCCCAAGCGATCGGCGTTTTGCAGGGCGGGCTTCCGCTCGGCAAGGGGCCGGGCGCATCGTGGAAAAAAGAGCGGTTTCGCACGCCCTACCTGCGCGATTTTTTCCTCGACCAAGGCATTGCCATCGACACCATGGAAACGGCGTTCGAGTGGTCGAAGTTGGAACAAGGGCACACGCGCGTGCTTTCAGCGATGCGCGCCGCCACCGAGCGTCACGCGGGGGGCGGTCTCGCCATGGGACACGTGTCGCACAGCTATCCCGACGGGGCATGCCTCTACTTCATCGTTCTCTATCCGATAAAACCGAGCGACGCGGTCCAGCAGTGGCGCGAGATCAAGCGCGCCACCACCGATGCCATCGTCGATGCCGGCGGCACCGTTTCTCATCACCACGGCATCGGCACCGATCACGCACCCTGGCTGGCGCGCGAAAAAGGCGTGCTCGGCATCGAAGCGCTCCGAGCGCTGAAGCAGACCTTCGACCCGGAAGGCATGATGAACCCGGGGAAGCTCTTTTGAGCTCGAGCACCTTCGTCTTGGTGAATCCATCGAGCCGATCGGGCGCCACTGCAAGCCGTCTGCCCGAGCTCGAGGCACTTTTGCGCAAACACGTTGGCGACTACCAAATCCTTTTTACCGAACGCGAGGGAGACGGTGAGCGCTTGGCCGCCGTCGCGGCCGAGCGAGGAGCCACCCGTCTCGTCATTGCGGGTGGGGACGGCACCGTGAGCGAAGTGGTGAGCGGACTTTTGCAGTCTGCTCGCGCCGAGGCCGTCGAGATAGCTTTGCTTCCACTCGGCACCGGGCGCGATTTCGCGCGTCTTCTCGGCCTCGGCACGGACCTCGACGTGTCGGTCGCCCGGCTCGCGAGCGGCAAGCGACGCCATGTCGACGCGGGACGCATCCGTTGTCGCGCGCCCGACGGCAGCGAACGCGTTCGCTGTTTTTTGAATATCGCCAGCATCGGATTGTCCGCCGAATCGGCGCGCTGGCTCGCGGTGCAAGGCCGACGGCGAAAGCGCGGCCCCTTTTCCTACGTGGTCAGCGCACTGGTCGGCCTGGCCCGCTACACGATGCCGCTCGTGACCATCCATGTCGACGACCGCATCGTGCACGAAGGGCGCCTTTCCCTCGCGGCCGCCGGTAACGGTCAATATTTCGCGGGCGGCATGCGGGTCGCGAGCGGAGCCTCGATCGATGATGGGCTGTTCGACGTCGTCGTCATCGAGGGGATGGGCCACGGCGCTGCGATCCTCACCTTCTCTCGTCTGCTCTTCGGTCGACACCTCGATGACCGCCGTGTGCGCGTTTATCGCGGCGCGGTGATCCGCGCGGAAAGTTCGGCTGAAGTGTGGATCGAGGCCGACGGTGAACCTGTGGGCACGTTACCCAGCACGATCGAGATCCTTCCCGGCGCGGTGAGGCTCTGCGGACTGCCTTGACCATGCGCCACGTTCTTTCATCCGTCGCAGCGCTGCTCGCGCTGAGCACGGCGCGATTCGCGCTCGCCGACCCGACCGTATCGGATCGAGGTGGAGAACTGCAGGCCGCGGCTGCGGATCCCGAGACACCGACGCCGGCGTGGCGCGAGCAAAGGCCGGCACGCGAATGGGACTCATCGGCGCTCGGGACCGCGGCGGCAATTTTCCCCGGCGCATTGGTGCACGGCGCCGGCCATCTCGTGATGGGCGAGTCGCGAACCGGGCTTCGCTTGCTGGCGCTCGAAGGTGCCGGGCTCGGCCTGCTGGCGACGGGATTCGTTCCCATCGTTCTCAGCGGCGCGTCGCGCCGCTTGGTCGGTCCAGGGGCGGCGCTCAGCGTCGTGGGAGCGGGCCTCTTCGCCGTTTCGTTTCTTGCCGATATCTATGGGCTCGTTGCTCCTGAAGGCGGGGTGGGCGCGCCGTTGCGCGTCGCGCCCACGCTGCAAACAGCCGTCGGATACCGGTACGTTTACGATCGCGCGTTCTCGTACCGCCATTTCATGGTGCAGGAAATCGACTATCGAACCGGCGCCTGGCGACTACACCCGTCAGCCTGGTTCGCGCTCGACGACACCAACTCGCGGCTCCGTGGGCACGTCGCTTACCGCCTGACCGGCCCTCTGCCGTCAGGGAATGCGCCTTCGCGCGATGGATCATTTCTCGATCTCGAAGCAGCCCTCACGCGGCACGCCTTCACCGGGGAAAGGTTCGCGACGACGACGGGCGAAGTCGCGGTCGCGGGCCGTTTGGACATGGCGCACATCGGCCCATCGCTGCGAGGATCGTTTGCGGAAATGTCGGTCGGCTGGGCCCTGCAGGCGTACTCGTACGCTCTCCGTGGCACGACGGCGGACCTGGGGGAGCTTTTGCTCGCGCGGTTCGGCTACGGCGTGTACGTCGGCTTTCCCGGGTCGCCGCGCGGCGAGATCGCGCTCTACTACGATCATCGCCACGACGATTTTGTCGCAGGGCTGAAGCTCCCGGGGCTGGGGAGCGGCGTCATCGGGCATTTCGGAGCCGAAGCGCGGTTCTTTCTCACGAGCCAATGGGGCGTCGCCGCGGAGGCGGCCGTTGGCTCGGCCTACCTCACCGGGATATCGATCCTTTTTCGCCACGGGGAGCCGCTATGAAGCGAACGTCGAAACGAAACGCATCGGCCCGCATGGGTGTTGTCGCTCTGCTCGTCGCCTCGTGCGTTGCATGCGTCGGCGTCACCGAAGAACGCGCCCAGCGTGATGAGACCGTCGGGAAAGGGGGCATTGCGGGAGCGACGTTCGAGGTCGTCGACGGGCTCGGAGCATGGCGGCAACTCGAGCCCGGTGCGGTATCGCTATGGGCCAAGGCGCCCACCATCGAGATCAAGGTGACGCTCGGCGAAAATGCGCCCGCCGGGTGGACCTTGAGAGTCACCAACACGCTGCCCGACGCCGTTCTCGAAGCAACGGCGGATTCCGAGGCTGCTCCCCTGGCAACGGAGTTGCTCTCCAGTGCCATCCGCACCGAGAAACAATGGGGATTCACCCTTCCGGTGGGCGCGAGCACGCTCCGCGTCCACTCCGCTCGCGGCGAACCAGCAGGCCCATGGCGCTTCGCTCTGCTCAGCGACATTCAAGAAGCGATCGACCGCGTGCAGGACATCTACGCACGCATCAACGCCGACCCCAGCATCGCCTTCGTCGTCTCGGCGGGCGATCTCACGCGGCGAGGCGACGTCGAGGAGCTCGAGCGCTTTCAACGCGAGCTTACGTCCTTGCGCGTGCCTTTTTTTCCGACCCTCGGTAACCACGAGCTCGGTACCGACGATGGCGCGCCCTTCCAACGCCACTTCGGACGCGCGAGCTTTCGTTTCGTCTATGGCGGGATGCAATTCACGTTTCTCGATTCGGGAAGTGCCACCATCGATCCCCTCGTCTACGGCTGGCTCGACAACTGGCTAGCGGAGGGGCGCCATCGCACGCACGCCGTACTCATGCATATTCCTCCCATCGACCCCATCGGCGTACGCAACGGTTCTTTTGCGAACCGTAACGAAGGCAACAAGCTTCTCGCCAAACTCGCGGCAGGGGGCGTCGACGTCACGCTCTACGGGCACATTCATTCCTATTACCCATTCGCCAATGCCGGCATACCCGCTTACATCTCGGGCGGGGGTGGCTCGATCCCCGAGCGCTTCGACGGCATCGGCCGTCACTACCTCACGGTCGACGTCGACCCGGCGCGCGGCATCACCCAAACCGGCGTGGTGCGTATCGACCCCGACTAGCGCCGAATCCGCGTGCCGGCTAAAGGAAGACCGCGTGGGCCGCCTGACCAATCCCTCAGCGCGGCCGTCGCGAAGAATTGATCAACGAGTAAGATAGAGCGAACTTGCCGCGCTTCCCCGATCGACGTAGCCAGTCCTGCGTGCTGTGGAAGAGAGAGGTCGGCCTGCTTTGCGGGGTCGCTTTGGCCTTGGGATGTAAATCGCGCTCGCTGTCGCCCGCGGAGACGGCCGCGCTCGACGGTGCGGCGGCGCAGGCGCAGAGCGCCGTAGACCCCCCGATCGCGGCGCAGATCGACGTCGACGCCGGCGAAACCGGGGTGATGATCGCCGCGACGCGCTACGAGACGCTCATCCTGAATCGCCCGGAGCTAAAGCGCGATGTGCTCGTCGACGGCAAAGAGGTCGTCCGGCTCGGCATCCTGCGCAAGGGCCAGAAGGTATTGGCCAAGTCGACGAACGCCAAGGGTGGGCACTGCACCGACGGATGGTTTCAGCTGATTCCGAGCGGCGGCTGGGTCTGCGCGCGACACGTGACCGCCGATCCCGAAAGCAAGGAGCTGAAAGACGCCCCCCACGCTCCGTTCACGGACAAGCCGCTCCCCTACGATTACGGGCTCAACCTCACCCACGGCACGCCGCAATACCGCCGCCCGCCTTTGCGTAAGGAGCGCACCGCCAACGAGAAAGGGCTGCTCGTCGGCAAAAGCGCGCGCGCCGAAACGGCGGCCGACGACCGGGCCGCCGCGGCCAAGGAGATCGCGGCCGAAAAGGGCGAAAAGCCGTGGTACCTCTCCGACGATCCCCGCAGCGCGGTCGGGCTCGACGGTCTCAAAGGCGATTCGCAGCTGGTCGAGCGCCGTATGGTGCGCGGGTTTTACGTCGCACTCGACCAGGTCATCTATCCCTTCGCGGGCAAGATGTGGCGCAGCACGCGCGGAAGTTACATCCCCTTCGATCATCTGCTCGTGCATCAAGGTGGCACCGACTTCGAGGGCGTGTGGGTCGGTCATGACGACGAGCCGCGCAAGCTGCCGCTTGCGTTCGTGCTGCGCGGCACGAACCGCTATTCGTTTCCGGAGGGCAAGGGTCCCACGCGCGGCGACGCGGTGGCCCGCTTCTCGATCATTGCTTTGACGGGCAAGGCGCCGGCCCCCGAACAAAAAGGGTTCAGCGAAACCGCGGAAGGGTACTTCCTTCGCGACGAGCACATCACGTCCACGAAGCCGGGCGCGCCTCCACCGGGTCTCAAGCCCGGCGAGAAATGGATCGACGTCAACCTGACGACCCAAAGCCTCGTCGCCTTCGAAGGAGACAAGCCGGTGTTCGCGACCATCGTCTCCACCGGACGTCACGACGACAACGATCCCAGCAAGGACCACCGCACGCCGAGCGGTAGCTTCCGTATTCGCGAGAAACACGTCTCCAACACGATGGACGACGACACCGCCACCGACGGCCCCTACTCCATCGAAGACGTGCCTTGGGTCATGTACTTCGAGAAAGGCTATGCGCTGCACGGCGCGTTCTGGCACTCGGCGTTCGGTAAAGAGCACAGCCACGGCTGCATCAATATGCAACCCGTCGACGCGCGGCAGCTCTTTCGCTGGGTAGGGCCGACGATCCCCGATGCATGGCACGCCGTCCGTGCCACGCCGGACAACGAAGGGACGCGCGTCGTCGTCCACGAGTGAGAGCCCTG
>DATHEQ010000430.1:0-2910 GCA_035318505.1 Polyangiaceae bacterium
TCCACGCGAAGGTGGCGGAACTGGCAGACGCACTAGCTTGAGGTGCTAGCGGGGTTACTCCCATAGGGGTTCAAGTCCCCTCCTTCGCACTCCCTTTGATTCTCGGCGGTTACCTCTCCGCCCGCCCTTTCCGGAAGACCCGTTGAAATCCATGGCTGGGCCAACGGGTGGGCCAACGCGGTGAGCGCCGGGAGGGCCCCACGGATGTCCGGGAACGGGCTCGTAGCGCAGATCGGCGAGCACCTTGGCGGCGCGCGCGTACCGCTCCAGCATGTCGTCGTCGACGTGCCCGGTCCGGCTCCGAATCCAGTCGTCGGGGCGCTCGGCTCGCTTGGCCCAGGTCACGAAGGTCGCGCGGAGGTCGTGGACGCGCTGCGGCTCCACGTTCGCATCGTCCTCGGTGAACAGGATGGCGCGGTCGACCCCCACCCGCCGGAGGTCATCGCGGAGCGCCTGCGCCTCGCGGCCGCGCTCGCAGCCGACGTCGCGGACGATGAAGGTATCGCCACCCGGATCGCCGCAGAGACGCTTCCTCGCGCGCAGCACCGCGAGGAGGCCGGCGTTGACGTCGAAGACGAGCCCGCGGCCGGTCTTCGTGCACGCGACCGTGATGTGCCGTCGACGAAGTCGATGTCACGCCAGCGGAGCCCGTAGAGACTCCCCTTCCGTAGACCCGTGAAGACCGCGAGCGTGTCGAGGACGCGGCGCCCAACTGGGATTGTCAGCGTCTCATGGTTCGAAACCACGAGCGCCGCCAAGCCTGAGGATTCGGCCAGCGCCTCAGGGCGTTTCGCGAGCAGCAGCGCAAGCACCTCGGCTGGGGAGAGGAAGCAGAACGTCTTCTCGTCGTCCGATGTTGGCCGGAGGTAGCGGGAGACCGGGTTGCTCCCCTCGGGCCGGAGTTCGAGCGGGAAGATCGCGAGGTCGAAAAGTCGATGCAGACGATAAGCGCGCACGCGATGGTGCGAAGTTTCATGAAACTCGCCTCGGCGCGGCATGTGTCCGCCGCGAATCGATAGGCATCAGCCTTTGCCGTCCACCAAGCCGCCGATTGGAGCTTCGCCTGCGTGACCCGCTCCTCGATCGCGTCGATCTTTCCTTCGAGCGTCGCTTCAAAGGTGAGCAAGGGATCCGGACGACCTCGAAGAAGCTTCCGCGCGATCGACGCGCCACGAGAACTCGTCGCGGGCCGCGGGATTCCCGCCTGGCACGCGGAGGTAGTGCACGACGGGTGACCGTCGTGGTGACGCATTGGCACCATCCTCGACGCACCACTGCGACCGGGAGAGCGCGGCGTCGCGCCCTCCGGCTGGTGTACCCGCTATTTTCCCGATGCCAAATGTGGAGCGCCACTCTAGGCAATGCCTTTAGTTGATTGCGAATAGCGTCATCCGTTTCCGGGGCTCGTCGGCCACACACGGTGCGCGTGGGGCAATCTCGCCACTAGGCCCATCGTTGGATGCGCGCATTTGCCCAATGCGCACACATTGCTCGGGCCTCGTTGTCCCGCTAATTCGCGTTTGTAAACAATTCATTGTTGAGTGGGCGACGCGCACATCTGTTAATAACTTTCCGATCCGAGCCTTGACCATATTCGATCAGTTCGGTAATAGGATTACTGTCGCGCGACCGGGCGAACCAAGAGCGCTGCAGCGAGAGTGGCGTCCTGCCGCGAGTACCATCGTGCTGTGAACGATTCTGCCAAAATCGAGAGGAGGAATCTATGCGCATTCAAAATGCAATTCAATACGGTGGCGTCGTAGGACTGTTCGCCATCATCACGGCGTCCGGCTGTGGTGCGGCGCCTGAGGGCTCCAACGAATCCAGAGATTCAGACAAGACGGCATCGGACCAAGTATCCACCTCGTCGGCGCAGTTACTGTCGTGCCCGGGAAGCTTCACGAACTTCTCCTTCATTCCGAAAGATTGTAGTCCTTGGGTTGACGATGGATGCTTGGAATGCAAAGGGCCGTATGGACAATGTGGAGACATGGACGACTTCCCGATAGACAAATACGGAACCCTAGCGACGCAAAGGAGGACGTGCGTCGAGGTGCGCCCCGCGGGTCAGAGCTGCACCTACAACGCGGAATGCACGCTACCAGACGAGATCAGGCACGTATTTGTTGGCTGTGGATGTTGACAACCAGCGCCCAACCATCAAAGCCCGTTGTTACGTTGCATGAGAGAACGAGGCGCAGTCCTCGTTGCAAGTTGTCCCTTGTTGCAACTCGGCCTGTCGCTTTTGCAAATCCCACTGGTCGGCGAGGGAACGGTGGCGCCGATCCGGGATGATCCGGCTCGAGTGTTCACGCGCCGGCGTTGACGATAGGCGTGCCTCTCCACGCGCGCGCCGGAGTTTGGCGTTCGCTGCGGATCGTCAGCGCGGGCTCGATGAAAGTAGATAGACGAGAAGCTGGGGCGTATCGCGGCGCCGGCAACGGCCGTTTATGAGTCCAGGAACACGGGGTTGCCGGCGCTGCGAAGTTTACGGCGCACTACAATTTTTGCCGCACCTTCCCTCCAGCGGGGTACGAGGGCGGCCTCGATCTCGTCGAGCTCTTCGATAGAAAAGGGCCTCGGAGGGGGCGTTGTGCAAGGCACCCAGGAACACCGTGACCTCCGGGTTGTCACGTGCTCCATGTTCGACCCTCTCGGTCTGGCGCGCGAGATACGTGGGGCTGCTTCGTTCGAACGAAGGGTCCTCGACGAGCTCCATGTGGCGATCGGGTTCGACGCGGCCTTCGTCGCGATGAAAGGCGACCCTCCCACGACCATCAACGTGGACGCGGTGAGGCTCGATGCGGCCATCGCGAATGCCGCGTACGCCTCCGAGATTGCGCAGCTGAAGGACGCCGCACGCACGAGCGGCGGCGTCGCCGTGGACACGGCGGTCCTCGGCGAAAAAGC
>DATHEQ010000431.1:0-19992 GCA_035318505.1 Polyangiaceae bacterium
CTTCAGTACTCGCCGGCCAATGGGAAGGTGACGATCGAGCTGGTAACGGCCGGGGAACGGGGCGGCGTGCGCTTGATCGACCAAGGTCCGATCGTCCCGCCCGAGTTTCGCGAGCGCGTGCTCACCGCGGAAGGGCAGGCGTCGGCCAAGAGCCGTTACGAGGCGCGCTACGGGCGGGGGCTCGCCTTTTACTGCGCGGCGCAGGCGGCCAGCATTGCGGGCGCAGAGCTGTCCATCGGCGAGCAGGACGGGCATTTCCTCGTCGAGCTGTGGGGGCCGATCGCCCGCTGAAGTACGGCCGCCGGCTTGCACCGAGGCGCGACCTGGGTGATCTTGCGAAGGTGCAAGCGGCGACTGGTTCGAACAACCCGATGGCGCGCCAGATGGCGAAGCTTCTAGCGAGCAGCGATCTCGACGAGCTGCGGGAAGTGATCGCGCGCTGGCTCGCCGAAGCCCCTACCGAACGCGTACGCCAACAGTACCACCGCTTCGGCGCCAAACTGCTCGAGCTGAAGCAGGCACTCGCGGCCGCCCCCCAGCAACCGTCGGAGGAGGAGCTCGAGCTCGCGCTCACGATGATGCTGAAGCTTGCTGCCCAAGCAGGGCCTGACTCCGGCGCGCTCGGCTAATGGACTTCCCTCCGGCGGTAGCTGCCCTCGTTGCGCGCGGGGCGCGCCTGGTGCGGCCACTGGCCGCCGCCGAGCGCGGCATCGATAGAGGTTCCCTCGACGAGCTCTGCCGGCGAGCGCTGAGCAACCCCATCGCTCGGCCGGACCTCGCGTCCATGGTGGGAAGTCGATCGCGTGTGGCCGTCCTGGTCAGCGACGCGACGCGCGACGAGCCCCGTGCCGAGATGTTCTCCGCGGTGCGCGAGCGTTTGGCGCACTTGCCCGATGCCGCCTTCACCATCGTCGTAGCCAGCGGCACGCATGCGCCGCGACCCGCCGATACCGCGCTCGATCCCGCCCTCTTGCGGCGTTTCGCGGTGATCGTGCACGACGGGAGCGATCTCGCGGCGTGCATCGATGTGGGGACGACGCCCGAGGGAACGCGCGTGCGCTTGAACCGCGCTGTGGTGGAGACCGACCTGGTCGTCAGTCTCGGGCGGGTGCGACCTCATTATTTTGCCGGCTACTCCGGCGGAGTGAAGGGGGTGTTCCCAGGATGTGGGCACTCGCCCGACGTGCGGCAGAACCATGTGCTCAAGGCCGACGCCACGGCCCGTCTCGGCAGCATCGCGCAAAACCGTTGCCGAGCCGATATGGAGGCGGCCGTCGCCCTCCTGCGAACGCCGACGTTTTTGCTCAATGTCGTCGCTGATTGCGACAACGCGCCGGTCGATGCGGTGGCCGGCGACATCGTGCTCGCCCACCGCGAAGCGACGCTGCGCGCCGCGCCGTGGTTCGGGGTCCGTGCCCCCCGCGCGCGGGTGATCGTCACCACCGATCGCCCGCCCGTGACGAGCTCCCTTTACCAAGCCGCCAAACTGCTGCCGCCCGCAGGCGCTTTTCTCGAGGAGGGTGGGACGGCTGTACTCGTCGCCGACTGCAAGGAAGGGACGGGACCGCTCGACATCGTCAACCGCGGCATCTACGAGCTCGGCGTTCGACTGGCGATGCCGAAGGATCACGTCATCCGCCTGGTCAGCGAGCTGCCGGCCGATGTCGCCGAGCGCACCTTCGCGCGGCGCGCCGATTCCATCGACGCCGCCCTGACGGAAGCGGGCCTCGAGCCCAGCCGCTCTCTCGACGACGTGCTCGTGCTCTGGCGCGCGGGGGAAATGATTCCCACGCCCTAGGGCGGCAAGAAGGCCGGCCCCAGGGGCCCTCGGCACTTTTTCGGCTCCGGGGGCGCGCGCCGATGGCGAGCCGTGGCTGACCGCGCTACGTTCGCCTCGATGCCCGTCGAAAATGCCAGCGTGAGTGTGAAGGGGCGCATCCTCTACCTCACCACCGATCCCGAGCTGCTGAAGCGCCAGCTAGCCGGCGAAAACCTGACGTACGACGCGTCGCGTGCCCTCATCGACAATATCTCTACCGACGAGCTCACCCCAGGTTGGGTTTGCTACTACTACGACGAGACCCTGGCGCGGTATTGCCTCGTCGGTCTGCGCGGCGGCGTCGTCCAGAAGGATTCGGTCCGCGAGGGCAAGTTCGGGGTCATCGTCAGCGGGGCCTCGAAAGGCTGCGGTTCCTCGCGCGAGACGGCGCCGTATTCGGAGCTGGCGAGCGGCGTGCGCATCGTCATCGCCAAGAGCATCGAGAAAATCTACGGGCAGAACGCGCAGAACATCGGCCTTCTCCTATCGACGGATTTCTCGCTCATCGAACGCATCGAGCGCGGCGAATCGATCCCGATCGAGGAATTCACACGCGGGCTCGATCCGATCAGTGCCGACATCGTGTCGCATGGCGGGCTCTTCGCTTATAACCGCGAGCGAATGGCCGGCCGCGTCGCGCTGCCGCGCATCACGACGGCGCCGCGGCCGATGACGATCGTCGAAAAGATCATCGCCCGCCATGCGGTGGTCGATGCCAGCGAGGAGAAGCTCGGTGTCGCTGCCGTCGCGCCGGGTGAGGGGCTCTTCGTCCGCGCCGATGTGCGCTTCTCCCACGAGTATGTGACGCCCATGGCCGACGCGCTCTTTCGCCAGGGCTTCGGCGAATCGGCCACCATCGCCGAGCCGAAGAGCGTCTTTGCTTTCCGCGATCACCTCACCTTCCTCGATTTGGTGATGCCCAAGGCGCACGTCGAGATGGGTTTGCGCGAGCAAGCCGCGTCGCTCGCCACGGTGCAAGAACGGTTCACGAAAAAGCAAGGCATCCGCCTCTATGGGGAGGTCGCCCACGAGGGTCGATCCGGCTCGGAAGGCATCTGCCATAACATCATCATCGAAGATGTTGCGCTCCCAGGGCAGGTCGTCGTCGGGTCTGACTCGCACACGTGCATGGCGGGTGCCCTCGGGTGTTTTGCGTTCGGCGTGGGTTCGACCGATCTCGCCAACGCTTGGTTTACCCGCGACGTGCGACTCAAGGTCCCCGAGTCGGTTCGCTTCGTTCTCACGGGGCGGCTCGCCACCGGGGTCTGCGCCAAAGACGTGATGCTGCACCTTTTGTCGCAGCCTTTCTGGCGCAGCGGTCGCGGCATCGGCAAAGTCCTCGAATTTACCGGGCCAGGAACGACGGCACTGACGCTCGACGAGCGGGCCACGCTCACCAACATGGCGGTCGAGGCGGGCGGATTCACCGGCATCATCGAGGCGGACGAAGAGGTCGTCTCGTATCTCGTGAAGCAACGCGGTGTCGACCCGGCCGACGTTCGCAAGCGCTTCGTCAAGAGCGATGCCGGCGCTACGTACGCCGACACGTTCGAGATCGATCTTTCCAAAATCGAACCCATGGTGGCGCTCCCTGGCGACCCCCGCAACGGCATTCCCTTGCGCGAGCTCGACCAGAAGAACGGCGAGGTGCGCATCAACATCGCGTACGGAGGGTCGTGCACCGGCGGCAAAAAGACGGACATGGATATGTACGCCGCCGTCCTGGGCGCCGCGCTCGCGCGCGGGCAGCACGTCGCCGAGGGGGTCAAGCTGTATGTCCAGTTCGGGTCACAGGCCATTCGCCGCTACGCGGAAGAAATGGGCTACATCGATACCTTCCAGAAGGCGGGTGCATTGCTCATCGAGCCGTCCTGCGGAGCCTGTATTCGCGCCGGTCCCGGCGTCTCCTTCACCGCGGACGAGGTGACGGTCTCCGCCATCAATCGCAATTTTCCGGGGCGCAGCGGTCCGGGCAAGGTGTACCTGGCGAGCCCGCTCGTGGTGGCGGCGTCCGCCATTGCCGGCAAGATCGTTCATCCTGCCGAACTCGAAGCACCTTCGGCAGGATAAGAGCGCTGCTGCTGCGTACGCTTGCCGGTCACGAACGCCCGTGGCAATAAGCGGGTCGCATCGCATGAACTTCGCGACCCAGGTCGGCCCCGACACGTTTGTCACCTTAGCCTACACCTTGTACGGCGAGGACGGCGACGTGCTGGACAGCACGGACGAAGACGAGCCGTTGGCCTACCTGCACGGGTACGGGCAAATCATCGCCGGGCTCGAGCGGCGCATCGAAGGAATGGTTCAGGGCGACGCGCGCTCGGTGATCATTTCGGCCGCCGAAGGTTACGGCGAATACCATCGCGAAGCGGTGCTCGAGGTGGAGCGGACCGACTTCCCTGATCCGGCGAGCATCGTGGTAGGTGACGAATACGTGGCGGAATCCGACGATGGCGAAATGCTCCCCATGACGGTGCTCGAAGTGAACGACGACAATTGCATCGTCGACACCAACCATCCCCTCGCCGGCGAGACACTGCGCTACGAGGTCACCGTGCTCGACGTCCGTCCGGCGACCGACACCGAGATCCGCGCCGCCGAGGAGGCCCTCTTACCCGAGCTCGGGCTCGTGAACATCGGGCGCAAGCCGCGAGGGTGCACACAACCCTCGTAGCGCCCTCTTATCAAAGTGCCGCCAGTGCTGCGCTATATTGGCCGATTGGACGAACGGAAGGAAAAAATCGATGACGAGCCAGAAGACCCCGTGGGACCTCGATGTTCGCGTTCGCGAACGCAACATCCGCAAAGGTGTCCTCGATGAAAAAGACATCGAAAAGTACCTGAAAGAGCTGCCTGATTCGGCGGCCAACGCCGAGAACGTCACGCTTGCGCAGCCTGCCGTCGGCGGCGGCGCGGCTCCCGCCCCGCCGGCTTCGGTCCCGGGCACTCCGACGACCGGCAGCTAACCCGAACGCAAGCAGGGGACCAGGTGAGTGAGCCCAAGAAGCCAGCTGGACGCGCTGCCGCAAAGCCGGATCGCGACGAGGCCGAGACGCTCCCGGCCATCGATTTTTCCACCTTCGTCTTGTCCTTGAGTCATTCGGCGCTCGTCCATCTCGGTGACGCGCCGTCGCCCGACGGCCCAGCGACGGAGCGCAATCTGCCGCTCGCGCGCCAGACGATCGATCTGCTCGCTATCCTCCAGGAAAAGACGCGCAACAACTTGAGCGGCGAGGAGGAGCGCCTCCTCGACCAGGCGCTCTACGACCTACGCGTGCGATTCGTCGAGATATCCAAGGGGTCGTGAGGTTCGCGCTGACGGTCGCTTTCGGGGCGCTGGTCGCCGCGACCGCGTGCCGCCGCCTCTTTCCCGGTGAAGACCGCTCCAAAGAAAACGGGCTGCCCGCGGGCGCCGTGCTCGTGCCGCCACCTTCCGCTGTACCTCCGGTGGCCGCACCGCCGGTCGCTCCGCCGACCCCCGCCGTCGCGCTCGTGCCGCTTTCGTTCGCGGGACTCGCCAAGACTGCAGATCCCGGCGTCGTCACCATCATTAGCCGCATCGAAGAAACGCGCCCCGGGGGCCGGCGTCGCATCGTCGGCCAAGGGCTGGGGACGGGGTTCGTTTACGATAAATCGGGCCTCGTTCTCACGAACAATCATGTGGTCGAGGATGGCACCGAGATCTCGGTGAAATTTGCCGACCAGCGCGAGGTCGCGGCCAAGATCGTCGGTCGCGACAAGCCCGCTGACGTCGCCGTCCTGCGCGTCGAGGACCACGCGTTGAGCCCCCTCAAGCTTGGCGATTCCGACGCCGTCGAGGTCGGCGACTGGGTGGTCGCCATCGGCAACCCCTTTGGCCTTTCGCACACCGTTTCCGCCGGAATTCTGTCGGCGAAGGGGCGCACCCACGAGGACGTCAAGGGGCTCGATGAGTTCGGTTACTTCAATTTCCTGCAGACCGACGCCGCCATCAACCAGGGAAACTCGGGCGGCCCACTCCTCAACCTGAAGGGTGAAGTCGTGGGCATCAATTCCGCCATTCGCGCCAACGCCAACAACATCGGGTTTGCCATCCCGATCAACATGGTCAAAGAGCTTTTGCCGAGCCTTCTTCGCGAGGGCAAGGTCAGCCGCAGCGGGCTCGGGATCATTGTCGACCCGGTGAATGAGTCGGAAGCGACGCGCCTCGGCCGCCCCGATCGAAAAGGGGCTTTCATCAAGATGATCGTCCCCGGCGGGGGAGCCGATCGCGCGGGGCTCGCGGCGGGCGATGTCATTCTCGTGTTCGATGGCAAATTGGTGGTCGACCCCAATCAGCTCCGCTGGCTGGCAAGCTTGGCGGGAGTGGGGCGCTCGGTCCCTGTTCGCGTGCAGCGCGGCGACAAGGTCTTTGACGTCAAAGTCACGCTCGGTCCGCTCCCCAGCATGGAGGACTCGGACGACGGGGTTTACCGCTCGCCAAGTCGGCCGTGACCGCGGCGCGCGGTGCCTGCCCCGAAGTGGGCGAAACGGGCTTCGCGACGGCGCGGCCGTTCGGCGCTTGGACGCGCATCGCGTTCAGAGCGGACTTCGCGTAAGCTCATGTGGCCGCGATGACTTCTGTCCGTTCCGGCCCCGACCCGCTCCCGTTAAAGGAGCAGCCCCCGATTCAGGGTTCGGTTCAACGCAATGAGCCCGAGGCACGGGACGGGGCGGCCGCTAAGCCGACTGGTGCCAACGTGAATACCCCCGTCTCCGGGGCGTCCAACCTGGAAGCCCGCCGTGCCGAGGCAGAGGAGGACCGTGCACTCATCGAAGCAGCCCAGAGTGGCGATAGCCGAGCGTTCCGCAAGCTCGTCGAGCGCCATCAGCGGCGTGCCTTTGCCATTGCTTTCGCCATGGTGCGTGACGAAAACGACGCCAAGGACCTCGTCCAAGAGGCCTTCGTCCGCGTCTACCGGGGGCTCGACCGCTTCGAGGGGGGATCGCGTTTCTTTACGTGGTTTTATCGCATCCTCACCAACCTCGCGATCGACCTCAAACGCAAGCCAGGGCGCCGCGAGCTCGAGCACGACGATGGGCGCATGGCGCTCGATCCCGCTGACGAGGCCGAGTTCCCCTTCATTTCGCGCATCGACGGCGGCGAACCGCTCGACGTGGTGCACCGCCGTGAGCTCGCAGAGCGGCTCGAGGCGGCGCTCGATGCGCTCCCACCCTATCACCGAGGGGTGGTCCTGATGCGCGAGGTGGAGGGCATGTCGTACGAGGAGATGGCCGTGGCCATGAACGTCTCCAAAGGGACCATCATGAGCCGCCTTTTCCACGCCCGACAGAAGCTCCAGCGTGCGCTGGGCGACTACTACCGGACCGAGGGGGGCGGGCCGAGCGGCTCGCCCAAAAAGGGGAGGAGGGACGAGCGATGAGCACCAGCGACGCTCCTTCTGGCGCCATTCCGGGCCCTCTCTCCCCCCGCGGCACGCCTCCCACCGATCTCGAATTGATGCTCTGGGTCGACGGGGAGCTCGACGCCGAACGGGCAGGCGAGATCGACGACCTCGTGCGCCACGATCCGCGCGTGCGGGCTGTCGTGAACGCCTTGCGTCAAGAGTCGGAAGTGATCGGAAAAGAGGCACTGCTCCACGCCGAGCTCGCCAACGCCGACGTCATCGCGGACAACGTGATGGACGCCATCGACGCTGCGGACGCCGCGGCGTCGCGTCGGTTCATCGCTCCTCGTAAGCGCGCGCCGGCCTGGCGTGGCCCTGCGGTCGCGGCCATCGGCATCGCTCTGGCCGCTGCTGCCTCGTGGACGTTGATTTTTCCGAGCGAGCTTGCGCCGGTGGCGAAACGCGCTCCGGCCTCGGTTTCGTCAGGGGCGACAGCGGCGGCGAGCGACGACGAAGGGTGGACCGGCATCTCGATCGATGTGGTCGATTTTGGCGCGCGCCCCGGAACGATCTTCTATGTACCATCGGAGGACGAGAGCATCCTTCCCGTGGTGTGGCTGACGGAGGATGACACACCTTCGATCGGAGACAGCCCATGAGCAAGTGTCGGAGATGGAACTTTATGCGAACCTCGACGCCCGCGGTCCTCGCGGTGCTGGCGGGATTGGCATCCATCGCACCGGGGCCCGTTTCGGCCGCCACAGGGGGCCATTCGAGAAGCGCGCTCGCCGATCAGGGACCGGCACCGGCACCTGCGGCCGTCGACGCGGAGATCACCCTCATTCACGCCACCAACAATGCCGATGCCGGCATCGACCCGCGCATCGGCAAGCTCCCGAACATCGGCAGTTACAAGAGCTACCAACTCTTGTCGCAGTCGCACATGACCATCAAAAAAGCGCCGACGACGATGACGCTTCCCAATGGTCGCGTCCTCCAGATCAGCCTGAAAGACGTGAAGGACAAGCAGTACATCATCGACACCAGCATCAACCAGCCGGGCGGCACCGCCTTTTTGCCGCTGCTCGAAGTGCGTGCGTCGGTGGGCGTCCCCGTTTTCATCGCAGGGCAGAGCTACCAGGGCGGCATGCTCATCATTGCGATCAAGATTTTGCCGAAGTAACCACCCGCGCGGTGCGGTGGAGCTGGCTTCTTACGTCGCGATGGGGAGCTCGAGCACGAACGTCGTTCCGTGGCGCGGCGCGCTGCTGACGGCGATGGCGCCCCCATGCAAAAGGACGATGTTGCGCACGATAGAAAGGCCGAGCCCCGTGCCCCGCCCTTCGGTCTTGGTCGTAAAGAACGGGTCGAAGATGTGCTTCAGATTGTCTGCTTCGATTCCGTGGCCCGTATCGGACACGGTGATCCTGACCGACTGATGCGCGGGGTCGAATTCGGTGGTCGTCGAGAGCGTTCCCCCCTCCGCTTCCATGGCGTGGCACGCGTTGGTGAAGAGGTTCACGAATACCTGCGTCAGCTGGTCGCGTACGCCGAGGACCGCAGGTACGTCCGGCGCGAAGCGTCGATCGACGCGAACCCCCGCTTGCGTGAAGAGGTGATCGCAAAAAACGACCGCTTGCTCGACGACGGCGTGCACCGCCACCGGTGACGGCGGCTCGATGGACGGGCGCGCGTAGGCCATGAGATCACGTGAGAAGCGCAAAATGCGCGCGGCCGCTTCGCCGATGCGGCGTAGCCGCTCGAGGTCGTTGGGGTCGCTCCGGTCGCGCTCTGCCTTGGCCCGCAGATAGTCGGAATAGCCGACGATCGAGGTGAGCGGGTTGTTGAGCTCGTGCACGACCCCCGCGGCGATTTGGCCGAGACTGGCCAGCTTTTCGGATTGGATGATCTGTCCTTTGAGCTCGAGCGACTCCCGCCCTTTGGCACTCACCAGACGCGTCGTTCGGAGCGCGCTCGTCAAAACGCTCCCTACCCGCTCGACTAGCTGGAGTACCGGGGTGCCGTCTTTCAGGCTGGCGGCGTCGTTCGAGGCGATATGCAGGCGGATGCCCCGCTGCGCTCCGGCGACGTCGAGCACCCGCTCGCGGGCAAACTCGGGAAAGATGCGCGCCGGCGGCGGGCTGATGCTGACCCGCAACCCTTTGGACGAGCTACGCAGGACACGGGCGCTGCCCGGCCTATCGGAGTCGACGGCGTCGTCGAGGGATACGCCGAAGGCGTGGTCGGGCAGCAGCGAGGCGACGGCCTCGATCAGAGCGGTCGTCACCGCCTCCGGACCCTTTTCGATGGGTAGCTCGCAGCTCAGGGTGAGCAGTCGCGCCAGCCAGGGAGCCGGCATTTCACGGGTCACTGGTTTGGACACCAGTTTCGATTTGGACTTGTGATGTCCGTTGAGCGTACGCGCCAGCGCGCTGGCGCGGGGCTGGGCACCGGACGGCGGGCCCGAGCTCGTCGTGGGGGGGCGCACTCGCCGTTTCATGAGCGCCTCGTTGGATTGCCGGCGGCCGGCACGGTTTCTTCGCTCGCCTTGTCGAGGTCGAGGATTTTGGCCGTGCCTACGTAACTCTTGGTCTCGTATTTGGTGATCTTTCCGATCTTGCGCACGATCTCCGCCATGCGCTCGGCCTCGTTGACAATGACGTGCGCCGCCGAGTGGGCGGGCGTATCTCGATCGAGACGCCTCTTCAAAAGCTCGGCGTATCCCATCACGCTCGTGAGCGGCTGGTTCAACTCGTGGGCCGCCGCGCCGGCGAGCTCCGCAATGAGGGCCTGCTTTTCACGCGTGCGCAGCTCTTGTTGCGCCGCGGCCAGGCGCTCCTGCATTTGCAAGCGCTCACGTAGATCGGTGAAGAGGCCCACCGAAGCCACGGGCTTGTCCTTGTCGTAAAGGAGCGCGGCTGAAAGCGAGACCGGAATGCGCTCGCCGGCCTTGCCCAGCATTTCGCAGCGGTAGTCCTCGAGCTTGCCCGAGCCGCCGAACATGCCGGATTTGATGAGGCGCATGACCTCGCGGGCGACGCCGGGCGGATAAAGCTCGGCCACGTTCATTTTGCCGACCACTTCTTCGGCGAGGTAGCCGTAGCAGCGCTGGGCAGCGCGGTTGAAGAGGAGCACGCCTCCCTTCATGTCGGCGGCGACGATGGCATCGACCGAGCTGTCGATCACGCGCTCCAAAAAATCCTTGGTCTGCTTTAGCTCGGCTTCGGTGGCGCGCTCTTGGGTGACGTCGCGGAACGTGAAGAGGATCGCGTTTTCTTCGCGCAACACGGAGCTCGTGTTCACGCTGAGGAGGACGACGCTGCCGTCCTTTTTGCGCAGCTTGATATCGAGGCCGAGCGGATAGATGCCCTGCGCAAAACCGAGGCGGATGGCGTGGGCGCGCTCTCGATCCTCTTCGACGATGAGATGCCCGAGCGTGGCGCCGATGAGATCGCCCTCGCTATGGCCGGTGATGTCGCGCGCGCTCGGATTGGCGAAGAGCAGCTTGCCTTCGCTGTCGATGACGACGATGCCATCGGCGGCGCTTTCGAAAAAGTCGGCGTAGCGCTGCAGCGTCTTCAGTCGGCGCTCGGCTTCGAAAAGCGCGAACGTGATCTGCTGCGTCTGGTCGCGCAGGCTCTGCAGAATGCGCGCGTTGCGTAGGGCGATGGCGGTGGCGTTGGCGATGGTGCGAAACAGGGAGAGCTCGTGGTCACCGAAGGCGAGCACGTGCCGCGCGCGCAAAAAGAGTACGCCCATCGGCTTGTCTTCGAAGAGGATGGGCATCAGCGCGAGTGAGCTGAAACCAGCGGGCGGCAGCCCCTTGCGCACGACCTCGAGGAGGGGATGCGTGCGCGTGTCGCGGATGACGAGCGACTCGCCCGAGCCCATGACCTCGCGAATCTCGGGGTATTGCTTCAAATCGATGGGCAAATCGCGCAGGTGCTCGTCGTCGCTGGCGGCCACGACGTAACCGACGTCCCCTTCGCGTACGAGCACGATGCTGCAGCGGTCGACCTTGGCCACCTCGGCGATGCGCCGCACGACGGTGAAGAGGATGTCGCGAAAATCGAGGCTCGAAGAGAGAGCCTGGGTGAGCTCGAGCACGACCTGCGCGTCGCGCTCGCGCCGCTCGAGCGCTTCCATGTACTCGCGAATGCGGAGGTGGCCGCGAATTCTGGCGATGACTTCGGGCGCATGCAGCGGCTTGCGGATGAAGTCGTCGGCGCCCGATCCAAAGGCGCGCGTCGGCTCGTCGTCGCCCTCGAGGCTCGTCATGACGAGCACCGGCGTGTCGCGCAGCGCTGGCCGGGCGCGAATTTCGCGCAGAATGACGTACCCGTCCGGGTCAGGCATCACCAGATCGATGAGCACGAGCGCCGGTGTCTGGCGCGCGAGCCACTGCAGCGCTTCGCCTCCCGATCCGACGCCGATGCTCTCGATGTCGGCCGCGGCCAGGGCCTCACAGAGAAGCCGGCGAGTGATGCCGTCGTCATCGACAACAAGGACGGGCGCGCCTTTGGGCACGATTCCGAGGATATCGCCGAACGGTACCATTAGAAAAGTGACCCCTGCGAGTCCTTCACATCGGGCGCGCCTGTGTCGTTCGGTTGCCTACCTAGGTGCAGATAGGCTTTTCTTGTGGCCACCCGACCGCGGGGCGTCCGCCCGAGCATGCCGATCTGCAAAAGGTAGGGCTCGTAGACGTCTTCGATGGTGTCTCTCGGTTCGGAAAGAGCGGCTGCCAGCGTCTCTACGCCCACCGGTCCGCCATCGTAAGTGTCGATGATCGTTTGCAATAAACGGCGATCCATCTCGTCGAGGCCCGCCGCGTCGATCGCGAGCCGCTCGCTCGTGAGACGCGCGATGGCCGGGTCGATTTTTCCCGAGCCTTCGATGTCGGCAAAGTCGCGCGCGCGACGTAGAAGGCGGTTGGCGACGCGCGGCGTACCTCGGGAGCGTTGGGCGAGCTCGGCGGCTCCCGCGTCGTCGATCGGCGTCTCCAACATGCGCGCGCTCCGGTGGATGATCTTCGCCAGATCCTCGACCGGGTAAAAGTCGAGCCGCATCACGTAGCCGAAGCGGGACAGAAGCGGAGCGGTGAGCAGGCCCGTGCGCGTCGTCGCGCCGATCAAGGTGAAGGCTGGGATCGGCAGCTCGTAAGTTGCTGCGTACGGCCCCTCGCCGGTGGTGATGTCGATTTTGAAGTCTTCGATCGCTGGATAAAGGCTTTCCTCGACCGTGGGGCTCAGCCGGTGAATCTCGTCGATGAAGAGGACGTCGTTCGCCTGGAGCTTGGTGAGAAGTCCAGCCAGCGCGCCTTTGTGCTCGACGGCCGGCCCCGACGTGCTGTGCGCCGTGACGCCCATCTCGCGCGCGATGATGTACGCAAGCGTCGTCTTGCCGAGGCCCGGAGGTCCGCAAAAGAGGATGTGATCGAGTGGCTCTTTGCGGCGGCGCGCCGCCTCGATGAAGACGCGCAGATTATTTTTGTGATGGTCCTGCCCTATGTACTCGTCGAGTGACGTCGGCCGAAAGAGTCGGTCGAAACCGGTATCGTCCCCCTGCTCGCCTGCGGCGATGGTGCGCCCTGAAAGGTCCGCAGTGGCGTCGTGGCCACGCGGTGCAGGTTGCGGCGGACTCTCGGCTCGCGAGGCAGATTTCTTCATGGTGAAGCGAGAGACTTCCACATTAACTGCCTCACGTCGCGCGCGGCCGCAAGAGTTAGTCGCGGCGCTCAGCCGACGGGCAGCTTGACTTCGAAGAGCGCCGTGCCGCGGACGGTCCGCTTCACGTTCAGCGTGCCGCGGTGCAGGCCGATGATGGAGCGCGCGAGGCCGAGACCCAGGGTAAGCCCGCCGTAGCGGCGGCGGGTGGCGCTCCGGGGTCCCGAGGAGAGCAAATCCTGCAGCTCGTCGGGCGGAACTTGGCTGCTCGGCGCTTCGATCTCGATCAAAACGCCCGATTCGCCGGCGCGTTCCTTCACCTGGATGTCGATGGGGCTCACCGCGCCTTCCGGCGAGACGATGGGTTCCCCGTACCGCGCCGAGTACCAAATGATGGCGGAGATGGCCTGAGTGAGTCGGCTCTCATCGCCGGCGATGCGCGGCAGGCCGTCGGCGATGTCGACCTCGAACTCGAGGGGACGCGCCGCGGCGAGCAACCGGCTGCGGCGCATCGCTTCGGCCACGACGACGCCGAGCGAGACGTGCGTTCGTATCAGCGTCATGCGACCGGCTTCGATCTTCGCCATGTCGAGAATGGTTTCGATGAGCGCGAGCAGCTCGCGCCCGCTCTGCTCGATGAAGCCGAGACTTTCGCGTTGCGCCGCCGAGAGTGGCTTCTGCCGCACGAGGCCGGCAAAACCGAGGATGGAGTTGAGCGGGCTCCGCAAATCGTGGCTCACGCTCGCAAAGAGCAGCGACCGGAGCTTACGCGCCGCGGCGCGCGCCTCGATGGCGCGCTCTTGCGCGCGCGCGAAAATACGAAATCGCCCGGCGAGGATGTCGATGGCGTTGTTGAGGGCCGCGACCTGCGTGTAGCGCATCGGCACAGGAGACGGTTCTTCGCCGCGCAACACGGCCTCGGTGCGCAGCAAGCGAACGCGCTCCGTCGCTTGCGAGAGGTCGCGCGAGAGCGATCGGCCCATCGAGAGTCCAAACGCGGCGGCGACCGCTACCACGAAGATGGCGATCGCCAGGTCGGCACCCGCGACCGGTCGCACCGACGTCGTGCGAAAGCGGATGTGCGCCGCGCCTTCATCGAGCGGCGTGGTCAGGGCCACCATGCCGTCGTCGCCGCGCTCGATGACGAAGTTGGTCGCGCGCTGCTCCGGCCGCAGCGCAAAGCCGAGCGCGCGGGCGGATTCGCTCGCTTCGGCGCGGCCTGCTTCGGCGATCGTGCCCGACCCCGCCGATGATTCGAGCGCGACGTGAGCGGCGATTTCCGCCGTGCGAAGACGGGCCTGCACGTCGAATTTTCGCACGTGGGCGTGCGTAATCAACGCTGAGCCGATGGCGACGAACCCGACCGGCGGTACCGTCGCCAAGAGGAGCCGGAAGAGGAGCCGCTGGCGCGCGGCACCGGACGCCTCGGCACGGTCGAGCAGGCCGACCATCGATTCGGGGTCGGCAAGCTCGAGCGCGCGTGCCACGGCGGCTCGAACCGCCACGTGGAGCGGCAGCGCGGCGGCGGCGAGGACGATGATGCCAAAGAGGGCAAGACTCACCGCCGTGTCCAAGTCGAGCAGGGCGGGTCGAAACGGCGTCAAAAGAAAAAGCACCGTCGTGCCCGTGAGCATCGCGGCGAAGACGCCGGTCGCGTAGCCGGGCGCCGACGAGAGCCGGGCGATGTCGTCCGGCTCGATCGCGGCCGATCCCATCGCCAGCGCGCGCAGGACGAAGCGGTTGCGGCGCATGCGCGCACGCAAGAGCAAGACACCGAGGGCCCCCAAGGGAACCAACATCTGGAGCGCAAACCGGAGGGCGGCGCGCGTCACCTCGTCTTCGAGGAGCAAGAACTGCGGCGCGAACCCGGCGAGCGATACGAAGACGATGATGCCGACCAAGAGCTGCGCCTGCCAGACGCGCTGCGGGCGGCGCAGGGCGACCGTGCTGCCCGTGTTGCTCACAGCCCCTCCCCCGTGGCCGGCTTCAGCTTGAAAGTAAAGCGCGAGCCGTGCCCGAGCGTGCTTTCGAGCTCGATGACCCCGCCGTGCATCGCCACCAGGCGCCGCGCGATGGCGAGCCCGAGCCCGGTCCCCTTGCGCCGCGTGGCGATGTCGCCCGCCTGCGCGTATTCTTCGAAGATCGCCGCGCGCTCGGCGGGTGCAATGCCCGGTCCGGTGTCGATGGTGTGGACGACGACCTCGTCGTTCTCGTTCTCGACCGCGACGCGCACCCCGCCGCGGGTCGTGAATTTCACGGCGTTGCCCACGATATTGCCGAGGATCTGGCGAAGGCGCTGAGGATCGGCGAGCGCGATGGCGCCGCGCGTCCCTTGCAAGTCCAAGATGAGCTTCTTGTCTGCCGCGATCGGCCTTTGCTCGCGCACGACTTCTTCCGCCACGGCGTAGACGTCGACCGGCTCGCGTCTCAGTTTGAGACCCCCCGATTCGAGCGCGGAGAGCTCGAGGATGTCGTCGATGAGTGAGCGCAGGTGCGACGCGCTGGCGCGGATGACTCCGAGCTCTTCGCGCGTCGCCTCGTCGAGCGTCCCTTCGACCTCGCTGAGGAGAACGTCTGCAAATCCGAGAATGCCGTTGAGGGGCGTGCGAAGCTCGTGGCTCAACGCGGCGAGGAAGGCCGATCGCTCGCCGTCGAGCGCGGAGGCGAAGGTGAGGTCCTCGTGGTACGACCGCTCGGCCGCCGCGAACCGCCCAACCAGTTGGTTGAACGCTGCCGTCAGCACCCCCACCTGGTCGAGCGCGCGGATGGGGATGGGAGCTCCGGCCGGATCGGTGTCGGCGGCGGCCATTTCCGCGATGCGAAGGCGGACGTAGGTGACGTCATTGCGTACGTCGTTGGCGAAAATGTAGGCCACCATGCCCGCCGCGCCGACGAGGAGCACCGTCAGCATGGCGACCGCCCGTACCAGGCTGCCGGCTTCGGTCGGCGTGAGCGGCGCGGGCACCATCGCAATCACCGACAGCCATTCCAAAGGCGGGCCGAGCGGTTGCACGGCGAAGCGCGTTCGACCGAGGAGCGGCGAGCTGACGACGCCGCTACTTGCGAGAAGACAGCGCACCAGCTCGGGTCGCGGCGGAGGCCCGAGAGACGCGTCGGCCACGACGCCGCCGTAATGGTCGATGAGCAAGATGTCCGCGTACGTGCCGCGTGCCGCACCTTGCACGACTTCCATGCGGTCCTCGCTGCCCGTCACGCGCAGCCGCGCGGCCAGCGTGCTCGCGATGACGCGCGCGCGCAGCGAAGATGCATCGTCGCTCGTTCGGCGTAGGTCGGCGAGGCCCACCAAGGTGACAGCGATGGCCACGGCGACGCCGACGATGACGACGAGAAGGGGCGCAGCCGGGAGGAGCGGCAGCCCGTCGCGCAAGAGGCGGCGAGGCTTGAGCACGCGCGAAGCTTACCGCGTCCGCTCCCATTGCGAGCCGAGGAGAATCGGTCGATTGCGCTCCCAGGAGAAACGGATAGGCTGATAAATTGAGGATTGGTCCTTCTTTTGGCTTCTTTTGCTGCGGACGCGCCTCCGCGAGAAAGGTTCGCTTGAGACTCTCGTGCCCCCGATCGCCTGCCCGCCCACCCATGTCCCACCCCCGCCGATACAGCTCCTCGGGACAGTTCGTCCTCGCTCTCGCGCTTCTCGGATCGGCGTGCATCAAAGTCGAAATCGAAGGGAGCCTTCCCGACGGAGGGACGTCATCGACAGGCATCGGTGGCAGCGGGCCGGGAACGGGTGGAAGCGGGGGGGGCGGGGTCGGGGGAGGCCTGGTTCCCAAGTTCGAAGGGGGGCGACACCCGGCGACATGGCGCGCCGGTATGTCTCCCATTACGGAGGACGTGCCACGCTGGTACGTGCCCAAGACGGCCGGCCGCTACCGATACCCCGGCGAGCGCACCCAGTCGCCCATACCGCCGGCCATTGCCGAGCACCTGCGCAACCTCGCGCTGCACGGAACGGGGCTCGCGGACAATGTGTTCATGAAGGTTGGAGACTCCATCAGCGACAGCCAGAATTACCTGGGCTGCTTCAAGGGCGACATCAACAACCGCGCGCCCACCTACGAGTTCAACATCGTCTTGGGTGGTCACGAGGATCTCGCCGAGGCCATCTTTCATTTTCGCTCGGCAAAGATCGGAGAGACTTCGCCCTTCGACCGCGAAAGCAAATGCACCAAGGTCGGCGCGGCCGTCACCTGGCCATTGGAAGGCGATGCGCCCACCCCCCTCGAACAGGAATTCACGGCTGTGAGCCCGCAGTTCGCCGGCATCATGTACGGCACGAACGATCTCGGATTGGGCGGTTCGGCGACGATCGCTCTCGACGTCAAGGTGAGGCCTTACCAAAAAGGGCTGGTCACGCTCGTCGACACCATGCTCGCGCGCGGCGTTGTCCCTTGGCTCAGCACCATCCCGCCGCGCACCGACGACCTCGACTACATGAAGATCGTCCCTGTCTTCAACGCCATCATCCGCAGCGTGGCCGAAGGCCGGCAGATTCCGCTCGTCGACTTCAACCGAGACTTGCTCGGAGTGACTCGATATGGGCTCGGCGGTGACGGCGTTCACCCGACCACCCAGGAGTACAACACCGCTTGTCACCTCGACATGCCGTCGATGGCTTACGGGTACAATGTGCGTAACCTCGGTGCGCTGACAGTTCTCGACCGCTTGATGAAAGTCGTCGTCGAAGGCGCGGCGTCCCTCGACGACACCGCGCCGCAGCTTGCGGGCGAGGGGAACGCGGCGTCACCCTTCGTCATCGATGCGCTGCCGTTTTCGGACATGCGGAGCACGGTCGATGCGCGTGAAACCGCTCTCGAGGCCTATTCCTGCGTCGGAGCGAAAGGCGCGCCGGGTGCCGAATACGTCTACCGCCTCGATCTCGCCGCTCCGACGGCGCTCCGCGCCGTCGTCCTCGATGGCTCGACGAATCACGCCGCGGGCGATACCGCGGTCGACGTCGACGTGTACCTGCTCGACGACTCCCGGGCGGCAACCGGGTGCATCGCCAGCGGCGACGCCGTGCTGCAGACGATGGTCGGTCCAGGTACGTTCTATGTCGTCGTCGATACCACCGCCGCCGGCCCCGAGGTGGCGGGCGAATTCACCCTCGCGGTCGTCGAATGCGAAGCCTCCGACTCGCTCTGTGTCCGAACGGCGAATGGAGAACGCGCGCGTCATTAGCTCTCACCGCGGCAATTCCGCCCGTTTTTCTGGCGCTCGTCCGCACGGCGATGGTGAGAAAAACGGCGCATGTGTTAGTGTCCTTATGCGATGACCAAATCGCAACGACCGTCGCGACCGGCTCGTCCGCAGGAGGCACCGCTCGAAGGCGACGCAGTCGTCATTCTCGACGACCTGGTGCGGCGCGCGGTCCGCTTCGGTGCGAGCGACGTCCATCTCGAACCGAAGCGCGACAACTTGGCGGTGCGCTTTCGCATCGATGGAGCCATGACCGAGCAGGGGAGCGTTCCGAGCGACGTGGGCGGGCACATGGTGTCGCGCATCAAGGTCCTCTCGCGCATGGACATTTCCGAGCGACGCATTCCGCAAGACGGGCAGTTTTCCCTCGATCCGGCGCGTGGCTCGCGCGTCCATCTGCGCGCCTCGACCTTTCCCTGCTCGCAGGGCGAAAAGGTCGTGATGCGAATTTTGCTCGGGCAAAGTCCGATCTCATTCGAACGGCTGGGGATGAACGGCGTCATGCAATCGCGCGTGCGCGAGCTCGTGCTGAAAGATCAGGGGTTCCTCGTGGCGTGCGGGCCGACCGGCTCCGGCAAGACGTCGACCCTCTACGCGTTTTTGCAGCTGCTCAACACGGCCAGCGTCAACGTCGTTACGCTGGAGGACCCCATCGAAGTCGAGCTCTCGCCGATCACGCAGGGACAAACCAACGTGCGCGTGGGCTTCACCTTCGCCGCCGGCCTTCGCGCCGTGCTGCGGCAAGATCCCGACGTCGTCTTGGTCGGCGAGATCCGTGACGCCGAAACGGCGGGCATCGCGCTGCAAGCGTCGCTCACCGGTCACTTGGTGATGACGACGCTGCACACCTCCAACACCGTCGAGACCATCGTGCGCCTGGTCGATCTCGGCATCGAGCCCTGGATCATCGCCAACGCGCTCAGCGTCATTCTCGCCCAACGCCTGGTGCGGCTCGTTTGCACGTCGTGCGCCGAGACCGTCGAGCTGAAGAGCGAAATTTCCGAGGACGACGAGGTGCTGATGGCCCGGGGGGCCCGCGTGGCAACTGCGCGCGGGTGCAAGGACTGCCGCGGCACGGGGTATCGAGGGCGAGTGGCGATCTACGAGATTCTCGAGATGAACGACGAGATCCGCGATCTCATCAAGGCCAAAGCGAGCGCCAAGGCGTACCGCAAGGTGATGCGCGAGCTGCAGATTCCCTCCATCCGCAAGGTGGGCCTCGAGAAGGTGCGCGAGCTCGCCACCACCGTCGAAGAGGTCATGCGCGTGACGTGACGCGAGCCCTTTGCTTTAGTCGGGAACCGTGAGCTCAGCCGTGAACCCCACCGAGAGCCACGCTCGTTGCCCGTAGTCGGTCGGTTGCACGAAGTATCTCGCCGTGAGAGGGGATTCGGAGGCAGGGCCTCCCGCGCGATCGAAGCCGAGAAAAAGCAGCCCCCCGCGTAGTCCCAGGGCGAGGAACGAAGCGAGGTGCAGGCGCGCTCCCGCCTCGAGACCCGCCACGAGACCCGGCCGCACGTTGGCAACCGCGCGATGCGCCGGCTCTTGGTCCGTTTGATTCCAAAGCGCGTAGTCTTCGGCGAGAGCGAGCCCGAGCTCCGCGCCGACCCACGGTTCGAGCGTGCGCAGGCGTTGCCAAGGATAAACGCGCGCCGCCGTCGTCAAACGCGTGAGCACGTGCGCGCTCGCCCCCTTTGCGTCGGGCGAGCCGCCCATTCTCCAAAACCGAGCGCCGTATTCGAAGAGCGGGAGCCGGCGGGTGACATCGACGCTGAAGCCGTCGAAAGCGGCGACGCGCTCGGCGGTCTCGGTACTGCGATGCACCATGATGCCTCGCGGCGCGATGAGCGAACCGTACCCGACGGCGAGCACCACTTCGCGTCGCGCGCGATCCACGGCGGTCGCGCGTCCGGGTTCATCGTCG
>DATHEQ010000432.1:0-2436 GCA_035318505.1 Polyangiaceae bacterium
CCAAAATGAGCGCCGTGACGCGCTGGGCGCCTAGCCCCGAAGATGCCGGTGCCGGCGGCTCGGGGGCACGCGGTTGGGAAGCTGTCGGGTTCTCGGCCGGCGCCGACTTGACGCGTGCCGCGACAGCGCTGGCTGCCTTGGGATCGGGCTCGAGCGCGGGCACGTTCACGGTGACGGGTTTGCCCGCCTCTGCGATGAGCCGGCTTCGCCACGGTTTGTAGCCCGGAGCCGTGGCCTCGAAGAGATGCTCGCCCGGATCGATGACAACCGACATCCCCCACAAGCTCGCGGGCACCGTCGCGCCATCACGGCGAACTTCGAGCCGAGGGTTCGTCTCGGCGCTTGCGACCACGATGGTCAGCTTGGGCAGTTTGGGTTCGAGCGCATCCGCGGCGCGCCGCGCATTCTTTTCTCGTGCGCTTTGATTGGCCGCGCGCGCCGCCGCGGCTGCCTCGCGGTAGGTGGACCACGCGCTCGCCGTGCGCCCCATTTTTTCGTAGCAGAGGCCCAAGTTGAGCAGCGTTCCCACGCCCGGGTCGAGGCGCTGACTCTCCGCGAGACCCTTGCAGGCTTCGGCGTACTTGCCCTTGGCGAGCAACTTGCGCGCGTCGACGAAGAGCATTTCCGCCGCCGCTTTGTCCGACGCCGACGGCTCTGCGTGCGCGCTGCGCGGGATGATTGCCGAAGACGCAGCGAAGAGCAAAAGGCCGCAGGCAGCGGCTTTGACGCGATGATGCATGACTTCTGGTCCTAACTTTACTTCGATGGAGGCGCGAATACGCCGCCGAGAACGGCCCCAACGCTCGCAAGTTTATAGTGCGTACCCACCCCTCTGGCGAGCGGCTCCGCTTAACAAACGGCGCGAATCGCTCGGGAGAGGATTGTTGCATAGAGAGAGAGGCGGATGGGCGGCCGGTGTTGAGCGAGCAGGCTTGACGACCCGGGCGAGATGGATAACGAGGATCGGTCGAGCTTACGGCCGACCATGGCGACCCTTACGGACAATCCCATCGCCGAGCGCGTCGACCGGCTGCACAACCAGTGGACCATGTTCGCGAAAAATCGCGACGCGCGCATCCTGCGCTGGATCCTCGACAGCGACGAGATTGCATTGCTCGACGGATTTGTCGCCAAGGAGGCGCACCCCGAGGCGGCCGAGACGCCCGACCTTTTCTTGGAGATGGACGCGCCGTTCACGTCGCCGGCGCAGCACGGCCTGGCGCTGCGCGAGGCGCTCCGCATGTCGTACGAACGCGACAAGGCGGCCCTCGAGCAAGCCGGCGTCCCCGCGCATTGGCAATGCCCTGCCTACCGGCCAGGGACGGACGACATCGCCGCCTGGCTCGAAACCCTGGAGTCGCTCCGCGCCGCGCATGGTGAAGGCATCGAGATCGTCGCCGTTTCTTTGCGTCCCTCGAGCGTCTCCGATCCCGACGCGTACGCGATCTGGCTCCAGCGCCTCGGTCGAACGGCGCCGTCCTATTTTCGGTTCATCGTCGTCGAGCTGAGAGCGTCGAACACGTTCGCGGCGCTTGCCAACAGCGAGCCGAAGCGCGTCGTCACGCAAACCGCCAATCTCGATATGCCGGCCGCCCTCGAACAACTTTCGGCCGACGCGGGCAACCTCGACACGCCAGGCGGCCAGTTTCGTCATCTCTATGTGCAAATGGGGGGAGCCGCGAAACGCGGCGACGTCGCCACGGCCGACGCGCTGGGTTCGTTGGCCCTGGTCATCGCCGATGGGCAAGGGTGGCCTCATCTCGCGGGCGTGATCCATTTTTTCATGGGCAGTCTCTTGCTCCAGCTGGGTCGTAACGTCGACGCCTATCACCGCTTCGTCGGCGTCGATTCCGCGGGTCAAAAAATGGAAGAGGGCGGCGAGCCCGCGGGAAAAAAGATACGCGTGCAAGGTCGGCTCGCCGCGGGCACGGCACTGTTGCAAGAGAAGGCGTATCCACAAGCGGCGCAGGTTTATCAAGACACGGCGCCCATCGCTGCGGCCGCCGACGACAAGCGCGCCGAGCTCGATTGCTGGCGTCTGGCTTCGTATTGCTACGAGCTTGCGGGCGATCGCGGGCGGGCGTGGTCCGCGGGCGCGCAGGGCTTGCAATTGGCTGGCACACTCGACGAAGAAATCCGGCGCACGTCGACCCTGCCGTATCTCGGTGAAGGGATGCTGCGCCTCACGAGCGATCCGCGCCTGGGGGATGCGCCCTCGATCGAGAAAAGAATGACGTCTTTGCTGGGCCGCGACTGGCGGCCGGTCAAGGCTGTCGGCTGATGCTTGCCGCCAAGCACCTCGACCCCATCATGGGGATCGACGTGCACATCGTGCAGGCGCCGGGTCCCGTGCCGCCGGTGCCTATTCCGCATCCTTACATCGGGATGGTGCTCGATGTGATGGACTACCTGCCCAAGATCGGCGCCACCGTCTAC
>DATHEQ010000433.1:0-5198 GCA_035318505.1 Polyangiaceae bacterium
TGGGCAGGACGATTGCCGAGGTGCCGGGCGACCATCGCTCTTTGGTGTGGCCGCCGACCGGAAGAACGTCACGAAAAAACGCGCCGCAAACCCGCGAGCAACGCTGATACCGCGTTCAGTCCTCGCCGCTCAATGGGAACCCGCCTTGCGCGGAGGAGCGCGACCCAGATCGTGCGTGCTTCGGCTCACAGCGTAGGCAAACGTTGCGAATACCGCGGTCGCCTGGGCGAGGGTGGGTGGGTCGATCTTGTCGAAAGTGTCGTCGGCCGAGTGGTGATAGTCGAAATACGTGGAAACGTCCTGGGCCACGTCGACCATCGGAACGCCCGCGCCGCGCATCGGCCAGAGATCGGAACCGTGCCGATCGGCTGGCACGGCGGTGCCGACGCCGAGCGCCGAAAGCGGTGCCGACAGCTCTGCCATCGCTTTGGCCGCGCTCGGCCCGGCGAGATACGAAACTTCATAGGCCCCGCCGGCGCCGGAGTCCGCCTCCATCGCGAGCACGTGATCGTTCAGCTCGGATCGATGGGCTTCGACATACGCGCGCCCTCCGCTCAGGCCGAACTCCTCGTTCGCAAAGAGGACGACCCGCACCGTGCGCCGCGGCCGTTCCGCGGCGTGGGCAATCAGGTTCGCGGTTTCGAGCGCCATCCCTACGCCGGCGCCGTCATCGAGGGCGCCGGTCCCCAGGTCCCAAGAGTCGAGATGGGCGCCGACCACGACCACCTCGTTCGGCTTTTCTTGCCCGACGACTTCGCCGATGACATTGGCCGAAGGCGCGTCGGGCAGCGACTGGCCGCCCACTGTCATGCGAATACGCACCGTCTGCTTCGCCTTGATGAGGCGGTCGAGCAACATGGCGTCGGGCACGGAGAGCGCGCCCCCGGGAATCTTGGGAACCGCGTCGTCGTAGCGCACGTAGCCGGTGTGCGGTAACCGCGAGTTACCGCTGGCGACCGAGCGGATGATGACCGCGGCGGCGCCTTTCTTGGCGGCGGCGATCGCCGTTTCGGTGCGCGCCGGCACTGCCCGCGCGTAGCCTTCCTCGCTGCGCGTCCGCTCCATGGGCGTGTTGACGAAAATGATCTTGCCGCGGGCGTCGTCGGAAGAAAGCGGTTCGATCGCCTCGAGCGTCGGCACCTCGACGACGTCGGCTTCGAGTCCCCCCTCCGGCGTCTGCACCGACCCGCCGAGGGCGGTGATGAACAGCTTTTGCGACTCGGGCGCGAGAAGCTCGGCGTGCTCGTCACCGCGCACCCAGTGGGGAACGGTGACCGGCTCTTCGCGGACGTTCTGCAGTCCGAGAGCCTTCATCTTGTCGAGACCCCAAGCAATGGCCTTGCGCTCGTTCTCGCTTCCAGCCGGACGAGGTCCGATGCGGTCGCTCAATTCCTGCACGAGGGGCGCGGGGGCAGCGTGGGCCGTCGCGTTCTGACGAAAAACTTCTACACCGGTCGACGTGTCGGCGCGGAGCGGCGAACAGCCGCCCGCGAGGAGAGCCGCCACCAACACGGCGCGAGGCGTCCTCGAATCATGCATCCCGGCGCCCATTGGCGGCGTACCCTACCACCACTCTACCGATTTTCTGCAGGATTCCCGCCCCTCAGCGTTCACGGCGCGAGCTCATCCAGCGCCTGCAAAACTTCGGCAACGAAATGCAGCAGCTCCCACCGCTCATACCAGGTCGGTTGACCGCCCGGTTCTACGTGCAGCAGCGCTCGCGAAATGAGGACATCACGCAGCACGCTCGCCGGGACATCTCGCGCGAGCCACTCGGTTTCCGTGGGCGGAATGACCGTATCCCCGGCGCCGTGCAGAAGGAAGATCGGAACGTCGAGCCCATCCATGCGGCCGTGCGGCGAGACTGCCGTGAGCGCGGCGGTATCGCCGTCGACCACGGCGAGAAAAGGTCCCGCCACCTGTTCGAGCCGATGATCGAAAAGCCGCTCGAGCAGCTCGCGCGAGCTCGCGCTGGCGTGGAGCGCGATCGCACGGGCCACCTCGCGTTCTTCGGCGAGCCATGATGAAATGGCCTGCCGCGCTATCGGAAGGTCCTCATGCGGGAAAAAGTCGTTGGCGTGAGCGTAAGCGAACACCAGCACGCCGTAGCCATGCGCACCGATCGACGCCGCACTACCGTCGGGGCGCGCGATGCGGCTCGTCGCGAAAAATCGCGCCACGCGCGCCGCATCGTCGTGGGCTCCCACGGCGACGACCATGCCGATAGCCGAGCGAAAACGCGGGTCGCTCGCCGCAAGCAGGGATAGACCACCGGCAAAACTCATCCCCATGACCCCCACCTTGCGCGAGACTTTGGCGTGAAGCGCCCGCGCGGCCGCGCCGATGGTCTCGATGGAGCGTGCATCCACGCGGTAGTCGGCGAGCTCGCGCACGTCGGGCGTGAGCACAGCCACGCCGTTTCCGGCGAGCGCGCGGGCAAAGCGCACGAGCCGTGGCTCGTCGACAGCGAGCCGATGGATTCCATGCACGAGCACGAGACCGGGGGGATTGGCGATGCCGCGCGGCTTGTACCAGCGCATGCGCGGGGAGCCCTCGCCGGCCTCGTCGACCTCGTCGACGCCGAGATCGGCAGCGATGAGGGCGGACTTGGCCGGCGCGGAGAACCGTTCCAACACGTCGGCGGCGCGTCGATGCGCGCGCAGCCACGGAGCGCTAGCCATCCAAAAAAGGACGGCTGCCGCGAGAGCGACGGGGACAGCGATTCGCCAGCGCATCGACCTCGAAGCGGCGCCGCTGCGGGCACCGGGTGTGGTAAGGAAAGACTATGCCGCTTTCCACCGTGCTCGGCCAGAGCGGGGCCATCGGCACCCTCGAGCGCGCGCTCGCGGCTGGCAAGGTACATCACGCTTACCGATTCGAGGGGCCGAACGGCGTCGGCAAAGAAACCGCCGCGCTCGGCTTGGCCCAGGCGTTGCTTTGCGAAACGGCGCCCCCCGCGGGTCGTGTCCACCACGCGTGCGGCCGCTGCAGCGCGTGCACGCGGGCCATCACCTTTTCGACCGACCCGCCACAGGTTCCGCTTCACCCCGACGTGATCATCATCGAGCGCGGCCTCTACGCGCCCGAGGCGCTGCGCCGCGCGCGACCGGAGCTGCAGGACATCTCCGTCGATCAGATCCGAAAATGCGTTCTCGAACGAGCGAGCTTTCCACCGCACGAGGGGCGCGCCCGCGTCATCATCGTGCGCCGCGCGCACGAGCTTTCGATCTCCGCCGCCAACGCGCTGTTGAAGACGCTCGAAGAGCCGCCGGCGCGTACCCACTTCGTGCTCTTGACCGATCGCGGCAGCGATCTTCTCGACACCGTACGGTCGCGCACGCAGGTCGTGCGATTTGCCCCGCTTTCCATGGCGATCGTGAAGAGCATCCTCGAAAAACACGGCACGCCACCCGACGTGGCGGAGAGCGCCGCCGAGCTCTCGGGCGGCAGCGTCGCAGCTGCGCTCGCCCACGCCGACCCCACCGCCGCCGCCGAGCGCCGTGCCTTCGTCGAAGGGACGCTGGCGGCCATGGGCGGTTCGGATCTCGCCGCCGCGATCGCGCTTTCCGAGACCCGCGCGCGCGACAAAGACGTGCTCTGCGATCGCCTCTCCGCGCTCGCCGGTCACTTCGCTAAGGAGGGGCGCGGCGAGGCGAAAGCCCACCCCGATCGCGCCCTGCGCGCCGCGGAGAGCTACGGAAACGTCGCCCGCGCCATCGACGAGCTCGAGCGAAACGGGTCTCCCGCCCTGGTGCTCGAAGCCATGGTCGCCCGCCTGCGACAAGGGCTATAATAGCCCCCTCGTGTCGCGATCCGTTTTACTTCTCCTTCTCTTGGGTGGGCTCACCCGCGCGGGCGCCGAAGTCCCGTCGCTGTCGCTGCCCCGCATCGCACTGCGGATCGAGGCGCCCGACATTGCCGGCCCGTGGAAGATGGTGGTGACCAACGACGGCGAGGTCCCGCTGCGTATCGCCGCCGATGGCCGTTTGCTCAGCTTCGAGATCGAGCCGCCCGAAGCCGGTGGACTCGACGATCCGTACGGCAAAACGGGTCCCAAGAAGAAACCACCGCCCCCCGTCGTTTGCCGCCTGCCGCCCGAGCTTCGTCCGACCTCCGTCGTCGAAGATCGCGCCATCGTGCTCGGACCGGGCAGCCGTTACGAAGAGGTGGTGAGCCCGGCGCTCTACTGTTTCTCGGAATCGGAGGCGAAGGCTCTCGTACCCGGCGCGCGCGTCACGGCCAAGCTGGGCTTTCCCGAGACCAAAAGTGCGCCGCGAACCGCCCCCCGTCCCCCCTTCATCGCCGAACCGTCGATGGTCGCGCCTCCGGTAGCGCCGGCCAAGGAGATCGCGTCGGAGCGCTTCGTCCTCGCAGCGCCGGCACCGGTTTCCGCCTCCGGCTGGGAAAGCACCGAGGCGGGCGACGATCCGAATGGTCCGCGGCTCAAGCTCCTCGCGCCGGCCCGGGTTGACAGCTCCGACGAAAAGACGGTCGCCACCACGCTCACCCTCAAGAACGTCGGCCGGCGCGAAGTGCGCGTGCACGCGCGGCGCGACAACTTGCTCTTCGACATCGACGGCCCCGACGGATCGGCGCACTGCGGGCTGCCGTCGTCGCGCCGTGCCATCCCACGCGAGCTCGTCGACTCGCTCGCCGCCGGGGCGACGCGCAGCATCGACGTTTGGATCGGCGAAATGTGCCCCAACATGGTCTTCGACCGACCGGGCCTCTACCGCGTCCGCGCCGGGCTCGCCTTCCCCCCCACCCCTGCCCCCGACGGACAGCGTGCCTGGACGCGCACGCTCATCACCGAGGAACCGGTGCTGGTCCGCATACGTCAGGGTCGTCTGCCATTTTTTACATCGCCCCCCCAGGTTTTCGGAGGCGATGCTGGAGCGAGCGGCGGCGGACCAGGGTAAGTCGATTGGCGATAGGCGCATCGGACGAACGATCGGCCGATCCCAAGTCGCCACGGCGTAAGATGATGGATGGCGTCTCGCATCGAAGATTACGCGCTCCTAGCTGATTGCCAGAGCGCCGCCTTGGTCGGCAAGGACGGGTCGATCGATTGGCTTTGTCTGCCTCGTTTCGATTCCGGCGCCTGCTTTGCAGCGCTGCTCGGCACTGCCGATAACGGTCGCTGGCAGATCCGGCCCGTCGAGACGGTGCTCGCGACCGAGCGGCGCTACCGCGAAGGC
>DATHEQ010000434.1:0-15498 GCA_035318505.1 Polyangiaceae bacterium
GTACGAACCTGAGCCCATTCGCGGCGCTCTCGCCGCGCCTTTGCGTGGGCGCCTCAGCCAAATAGCCGATCACGATCTCGTATGGCCAAGAACCGACAAAGTAGTGCTAGTGTGCCCGGCACCTGAGGAGACCGCCCAACATGCGATGCTTATTGACTGCCAGTGTGATGGCTTCCGCCTTCGTTCTCGCCACCGTGGCCGCGTGCAAAAAAGAAGAGCCCCCGCCGCAGAATCCCCAGGCTTGGCAACAGGGGCAGCCCGGATACGGACAGCCCGGTTACGGGCAGCAGCAGCCTGGTTATCCGCAGCAGCAACCCGGCTATCCGCAACAGCAGCCAGGCTACGGACAGCAACCCGGCTATCCGCAGCAGCAGCCAGGTTACCCGCAGCAGCAACCGGGTTACCCGCCGCAGCAGCAGCCCGGTGGCTATGGCCAGCCGGCGCCACAGCCGACCACCATGCCGCCGAGCGGTGGAACCGCGGGCATGAACCCGACGCCGCAGGGATTGCCTTGCACCTCTGACGCGCAATGCGTCACGCACAAGTGCAACACCGCCGCCGGCAAGTGCTCGTGGCCGTGTCAGGGTCCGGCGGACTGTGCGGCCGGCATGCAATGCTTGACGCCCATCTGCGTACCCGCCGCTCCTGCCGGCACGCCGGGCGCGTCGCCCGTGAGATAAATCTTGGCCATCGACGGGCACCTCTTTCGCGCCGTCCTCGGCTCTTTTCCCACCGGCGTCACCATCGTGACCACCGTGGCCGGCGATGGTGTGCCGCGCGGGGTCACCTGCAACGCCATATGCTCCGTCTCGGCCGACCCCCCGTTGCTCCTCTTTTGCTTGGCTAAAAAGGCGGGGTGCCTGCCAGCGGTTCTCGAACGAAAGGCGTTCGTCGTCAATTTCCTCGCCGTTGGGCGCGGAGACTTGTCGACGCGGTTCGCTTCGCCCATCGACGACAAGTTCGCCGGAGTCCAATGGCAGCCATCGACGCTCGCCGGCGGATCACCCATCCTCACCGACGACATCGTCGCGCACGCGGAGTGCACGCTGTCGCAAGTGGTCGACGCCGGTGATCACCAGGTGCTGATTGGCCTCGTCGTGGGCGGAAGTGCCAACGGCGGCAGTCCGCTCATGTACCTACGTCGCATGTACGCCGCCTGGCCCGACCCCGAGCCGGCGCCGCGCGGCGAACAGATTCACGGTTAAGACGAGGAAGCCAGCACGAAGAGCTGGCTTCGACTCGTCTGTCGCCCTTCGGGGGCTCTGCCCCCGCCCCGCCGGAGCAAGTCCGGTACAGGGCCCCACCCCCGCCGGGCCTCCGGCCCGGTGAACACTGGGCGGCGGCCGCGCGGGCTACTCGCTCTCTTCGACGAAGGCTTGCGGTGTGTCGGCGCGGGGGGCGAGTTCGCGGACGTCGGAGCGTTTGGGGCGCGGGCGCTCCACGCTGTCGAAGCGGCTGCGAGCGCTCAAAATCTCATCGCGGTTGGTGTTCGCCCAGAGCGCGAGATCGATGACCGAGGTCAAGAGCGTGCGGCCGAGTGGCGACAGCGCGTAATCGACTCGGCGTGGCGCCGTCGTGCTTACCGTGCGAATGACGAGCCCATCGCGTTCGAGCCCGCGCAACGTCAGCGTGAGCATCCGTTGCGAGATACCGATGTTCGCGCGCCGCAGCTCGCTGAACCGCTTCGGACCTTCGCGCAGTAGGCACACGACGAAGACGCTCCAGCGATCGCCGACGCGACTCAACACCTCGCGTATCACAGCGCAATCGTCGAGGGACATGCCTACGTCCTCCAGCAACATCATGATGGTCCTCCTTGCGAGTATTCTCGCGGCGGGGCCTATGAAGATAGCCACAGATTTTAGGCAAACCCAAGAGACAAACCGCAATATCGTGAATCGTGCGAGGGCCTCAAATATTTTCCGCCCGTTTTCGAACGATCGTGCCACTCCATCATCGGCCAGCGGAAAACCCGCCATTTTCGCGCGCCCATCGCCGCGATTCCGCCCGAGCCCCAGTCGCGCATCGCCGCCGCGCCGAGCGGGATCGATGTGGCGCTATTTGCAAAGGACGACGCGGTCCGAGCGGGCCCGGCCTTCTGCGCTCGTCAGGACTCCATGGTCTTGACGTTGCCGTCGACGATGAGCTGCGTGCCAGTCGCCTTCTTCACCGCTTCGACCGTGGTGTCGGGGGCAATCTCCTTGAGGAGCAAACCTTCGGCGACGACTTCGATCACGGCCATCTCCGTGATGATGAGGTGCACGCAACGGCGGCCGGTGAGCGGCAACGCGCAATGTTCGAGAATCTTCGGGCTGCCGTCTTTGGCGGTGTGCTCCATGGTCACGACGACGCGTTTGGCGCCGGCAACCAGATCCATCGCGCCGCCCATGCCCTTCACCATCTTCTTGGGAATCATCCAGTTGGCGAGGTTGCCCTCGCGATCGACCTGGAGCGCGCCCAAAATCGTGAGATCGACGTGCCCGCCGCGCACCATGGCGAAAGAGTCGGCGCTCGAAAAATAAGAGGTGCCCGGAAGCTCGGACACGGTTTCTTTGCCGGCGTTGATGAGATCAGGGTCTTCCTGGCCGGCTTCGGGGTACGGCCCCACGCCGAGCATGCCGTTCTCGGAGTGCAGCACGATCGAGATACCGGCGGGCACGCAGTTGGCGGCCAGGGTTGGCATGCCGATGCCGAGGTTCACGTAGTAGCCGTCCTTCATCTCCTTGGCCGCGCGCCGAACGATGCGATCGCGCTTGGGGTCGGGCTCGAGCGCGCCGGCTCCCCGCACCGTGCGCCGCTCGATCCGTTTCTCGTAGCTCTTTCCTTGGAAGATCCGCTGCACGAAGATGCTCGGCGTATGCACGAGGTCGGGCTCGAGGGCGCCCACGGGGACGAGCTCCTCGACTTCGGCGATGGTCACGCGCCCCGCCATGGCCATCATGGGCGCAAAGTTGCGCGTCGTTTTTCGGAACACGAGGTTACCGAGCGCATCGCCCTTCCACGCTTTGAGGAAAGAATAGTCGGCGGTGAGAGCGCGCTCCATGATGTACGGGCGGCCGTCGAACCATTTCACCTCTTTGCCCTCGGCCACGGTCGTGCCGTAGGCAGTCGGCGTGAAGAACGCGGGAATGCCCGCCCCCCCCGCCCGCAAACGTTCGGCAAACGTGCCTTGCGGAACGAGGTCGACTTCGAGCTCGCCCGAGAGCGCCATGGTTTCGAACACTTTGTTCTCACCCACGTAGGTGGAGATCATCTTTTTGACCTGCTTGTTCTTCAGCAGATAACTGATCCCGAACTCGGTGACCCCGGCGTTGTTGCTAATGCACGTGAGGTCGCGCGCGCCCTGATCGCGCAGCGCTAGGATGAGGTTCTCGGGGATACCGCACAGCCCGAAGCCAGACAGCATGATGGTGGCGCCATTCGGGATGTCCCGAACAGCTTCCGCCGCACTCTTGACGACCTTGTTCATGGCTCGATATCCGTTCCTCTGCGCGGCGCGTTCCGACCTTCCGCGCCGGGGGAACCTATCATCTCCGTGCTGTATTTGGCTACCCGCGCGACACGACCGCGGCGGGGGACGTCCCTAAGTTCGCGACAGCGGTGACGAGCCAAGCGGACCAACGAGCTGCTCGCGTAAGCGCTTCTTTTCGACTTTGCCCATGGCATTGCGCGGCAGCTCTTGCACGACGTGCACGCGGCGCGGCACCTTGTAGGCGGCGATCATCGGTTTGAGTCGCGCGATCATTTCCAATTCGGTGAGTGCGCAGCCCGCTTTGAGAACGACCACCGCGGTCACCGCTTCGCCCAAGTCTTCGTGAGGAACGCCGACGACCGCCGACTCCTCCACTTCCGCAAAAGCGTCGAGCACGAGCTCGATCTCCTTGGGATAGACGTTGTACCCGCCGCTGATGACGATGTCCTTGCTGCGCCCGACGATGGACACGTACCCGTCCTCACTCACCATGCCCACGTCCCCCGTTTTGAAGTAGCCATCCGCGGTGAAATCCTGCCGGGTTTGTTCGGGCATTCCGAGATAGCCGGCGAAGACGTTGGCGCCGCGAATCTCGATGTCCCCCGCTTGGCCGCGAGGCAGCTCGCGCGCGTTTTCGCCGGCAACGCGCAACGTTACGCCGGGCAGCGGTTTGCCCACCGTACCGGCGCGGCGTTCGCCCGCGTAGGGATTCGATGTGATCATCCCAGCTTCGGACATGCCGTAGCGTTCGAGAATGGTGTGGCCCGTCCGCTCGGCAAAAGCGCGAAACGTCGCCTCGAGAAGCGGCGCGGAGCCGGACGTGAAAAGACGCATGGCGCTACAATGTTCACGCGACAGCTCCCGCTCGGCCAAAAGACGCGTGTAAAAAGTGGGGACGCCCATGAGCACGGTGGCGCGCGGCAACGCGTCGAGCACCTGCTTCGGATCGAATTTGCGATGGAGCAAGAGCCGCGCTCCCGCACAGATGAGCGGGTGAAGCGCGACGAACAACCCGTGCACGTGAAATATCGGCAGCGCGTGGATCAGCACATCGTCCGCCGTAAAGTGCCAGGCCTCGCAGAGGACATCGGCATTGGAGGTCAGGTTTCCATGCGTCAGGACCGCACCTTTCGAACGCCCGGTGGTGCCCGACGTGTAAATGAGCACCGCCGGGTCGTCGCTCGACATCGTGGCCGTGCCCCACGGCGGAGGAGCGTTTTCGAGCTCATCGATGAGAGTGCCTTCACCGCGCGCGCCGAGCGTGAGCACGCGTCGAACGTGTGCGTCCCGTCCGAGCCGTTGAAAGAGCGCGGCCGCGTCGGGTCGACAAATGACGACCTCCGGTTCAGCGTTGCGCAAAAAGTACGCGAGCTCCGCCTCTTGGTACGCGGTGTTCAGCGGCAAAAAACAGAAGCCTGCGCGAAGCACGCCGAGGTAGAGGAACAGACCTTGCGGCGATTTGTCGACCTGCGCCGCGACGCGAGCTCCGCGCGAAAGCCCGAGGCGCGCCAGGAGAGCGGCGATCCTCGCCGTTTCCCGGTCGAGGTCGGCGTAGGTGTAGGTGGCGCCGTTCTTGTCTTCGAGAAACAGACGCTCGGGTGCGCGCAGAAAGCGCGTGGCGAAGTGTTGGTACGCGTTCATGGGAGAGCCCGCGATCACTCTCGGAAGACAAATCCGAGATTCAGGTTCCATTGCGCCAGGCGAATGTAGAGAGGATCTGGATCGCCGTCGTGCGTCACCTTGTGCTGCATCCAGCCGACCTCCCCGAACAGACCGAGCTTGGGCGTGAAGTGGACGGCGCCGCCGCCGAGAACGCCGAAATTCCAGCCGAGGCCGACGCCAGAAACGTTCGCCATGTCGGGGCCGAGAATGTCAAAAGTGAAGCCAATGGGCACGCCGACCCAGAGTTGAAAGTTCGTCGAGTTGGACGTGATGGGCAGCCGCCCTCGAATATAGAGATCGACGTCGATGTAATAGCTGCGACTCGGCGCCGGTGAGACGTCTGGACGCCAGGCGCCGAATTGAAAGAGCGGCCCCAACACCAGAAAGCGCTCGATAGGTGTATCGCCCCGTAGGTTGAAGCCGACGGTCGATGCGAGCGGGCTCGAAGCGAGCGCGCCGGAATTCGGATCGAACTCCGCGTTGCCGGAAAATCCGTAGTGGAAACCGAGCATGAAGAAGCTCCGATCTCCGAAGGGCTTGACGGGAGGTGGAAGCGGCGGTTCGCGGATGGACCCCGACGGCCCCGGCGCCGCGAATTCGCAGCGCGCCCCTCCCACGCAGATCTGGCCGCTCGGACAAGGAGGATTGCAGAGCGAAATGCACTGGCGCTGATGGCATACATACCCTTCCCGACACGACGGGAAACATTCCGATGCGCTGGCGGGTGCCGGCGGAGTCGGCGAACGCGCCGCGGGGAGCTGCTGGGGATCGCTGTTTTGCGCGAACGCCGCATGGCAGACCAGGGACGCGGCGAGCAGGGCGTAAAGAGCGGCAGGGCGGAAACCTCGGATCATGCCGCGCCAACTATAACAGCGCTCGCATCGGGTCTCCCGCGAGACCCGATGTCGAGGTAGAAAGGAAAGCATGGCGCATCCGTTATCGGTCGCTTCGCGCACGCTCGTCGCCGGCCTTTTGGCGACGCTCCCCGTCCACGCCGCGACATTGACGGTGGGGCCCGGCAAGACGTACGCAAAGCCTTGCGCCGCCATCGCCGCGGCGAGCGACGGCGACACGATCGAAATCGATGCCGCCGGCACTTACGATGGCGACGTCTGCGCCGTTCCCAAAAACAGGCTCACGTTGCGCGGCGTGGCGGGGAGACCGAAGATCGACGCCGCCAGCCAGAACTACGGCGGCAAGGGCATCTGGGTCATCAGCGGCAGCGACACCATCGTGGAGAACATCGAGTTCTCCGGCGCGACCGTGCCCGACCAAAATGGCGCCGGCATTCGGCAGGAAGGGAGCAACCTCACCGTGCGCGGTTGCTACTTCCACGACAACGAGAACGGCATCCTCAGCGGCGGCGGGCCGACCACCGAAATCATCGTCGAGTACAGCGAATTTGCCAACAACGGCTTCGGTGACGGATTTTCGCACAACATGTACATCGGGCACGAAGGGCGCTTCACTCTTCGCTACAGCTATTCGCACAGCGCCAAGGTCGGACACCTCGTCAAGTCGCGCGCGGCCGAAAATTACATTCTCTACAACCGCCTCTCGGGCGAAGACGGCACGTCGAGCTACGAGCTCGACTTGCCCAACGCCGGAACGTCCTACGTCATCGGCAACATCATCGAGCAGGGTGCGGCCACACAGAACTCCGGCATCGTGACGTACGGTCTGGAAGGCACGACGGCCGAGAACCCTGGGCACGCGCTCTTCGTCGTCAACAATACGTTCGTCAACGATCGGACCGCGGGCAGCACCTTCATCAGCATCGGCGCCGCCATCACGACACCCGTCGTCGTCACCAACAACATTTTCTTCGGAGGCGGCACGATCACGAACCAGGCGAACGCAATGCAGCAGACGAACTTCGCGCAAGGCGACCCCAAGCTCGTCGACCGGGCCGCCTACGACTATCGCCTCGCGGCCGGCTCGCCGTGCATCAACGCCGGCAGCGATCCAGGCGTGGGCGCGGGTTTTGCGCTCAGCCCGGCGCGCCAGTACGTACATCCAGCGAACGCGATCGACCGGAACGCGGACGGGACGCTCGACATCGGTGCCTACGAATTCGGCGTGCCGTCCGACGGCGGTGTCGAGGCCGGCACCGACGCGTCCGACGCGAGCGCGCCCCCGGTGAGAGATGCATCGGACGCGGCAACGCCGCCCGCGCCGGACGCGTCGGACGGCGGGGCACCTCGGCCGCCCGATGCGTCCGATGCGGCAGCACCGCGTGACGTATCGGACGCCGCCACGGCGCGGGACGCGTCGGACTCGGCGGCAATGTCCGACGCACGAGAGACCGGCGCGTCCGATTCGCGCGACGCGTCGGACGCGGGGCAACCCGCACCGCCGGACGCGGCAGACGGAGGAACATCTCCGCCGCCTGGCAGCACGGGCGACGCGTCGAGTGACGGCGGGGGATGCGGCTGTCGAACGGCCCACGGCCGCGATGGATCGGGCTTCGTCGCGGCCTGCGCGGCGCTGATGCTGGCGGTGAGGCGACGCCGCGTGCGTCACGGTGCGCGGCTTGCTGCGCGCGCACGGGCAGCCCATCGGCCGTGACCGGGGCGTGGGCGACGGCCAACGAGAAGCGTCTCAACGCCCACACGAGCCGCGCAACAGTCTCGCAAATTCAGCCACTTACGCATTGGCATCCCCCCTGCTCAAGGAGGGGCCATGCGCACCTTCCTCGCCCCCGTGTTCGTCCCCGTTTTCCTCCTTTCGACCCTTTTTCTTCCGCTTGCCGGATGCTCCGGTTCCGCGGAGCCGAGCCCATCCCAAGCTTCCCCCCGCCCGGCGAAAGGCGTGGCCGCAGAGCCGGCCCGATCCGTCGATCTCGATGCCGACGAGCGCGCGCGCGCGAAAGAAACCGGCGAGGCGACGGACTTCTTCGTCTGGACGCGCGAAGGCGAAGAACGCACGGTCACGTATCATCTCGACGCACAAGGGCGTCCGATCGAACAGCTCGACGGCATCGTCGTCGCAACGAGCACCGGGACGTGGCAGTGGCGCCTCGAGGATCGAGCGGTCCCCACGGTTCCATGTGAGTACGCTGACGAAGAGGGGCACGTTTTTGCAGGAGAGCCCGTGCAACCTGGCACGGCAACGCGCGCCGCGCTGAGGCACGTCGCCAGCGGCGCAGAGCAAGTCATCGTCGAACCAGGTGGAGACCTGATGGGCAACGCCGACGTCAAACACGACGTCGGTGTCATCGCTTCGATTGGCCCTTACCTTTTCTTGGAAGAGTCGACCTATACGTACACATGCGGTGCGCACGGCAACACGGGTGTCTCGACGATGATCTGGAATGCGGCCACCGGAACGACAGTGGCCATGCCGACCGATCTCGGATCGCTCGACGCGCCCCGCGGCGCCGCGGTCGAGGGGCTCACCGACGAAGAGGACGATGATTTCGCTCCCAGCGAGAACGACCTCGAGCTCACCGAGATCGTTCCGCGGTTCGCGCGCGATGGAACCCTCGAGGTCGGTCTCCAGTTCACGGCACCGACCTGCTACGCCTGCACGAGCGGCGGCTGGGGGTCTTACACGAAATCGACGGTCGTCGACGCAGTCGACACGCCCGCCATGCTCGCCCCGTTCGCGAGCTCGCCGCCTGCTGTGCGCGCGTTCCTACGCACGCACCCCGATTTCGAGCTCAAGGGGTGGAGCGCGCGTTGGCCGTGAACGAGAAGCGTGCCATGCTCGGCCCGCATGAGCCGGCCGCGCGCGTCGAGACCGGTGACGCCGGCCAAGATCTCGGTGCCGCGTCTGGCCGAGACGTATCCCCGCAGTCGACTCTTTCGCGCGATCGACGTCGCTCGGCGCAAAAGGGTGGTGTGGATCGCGGCACCGGCGGGCGCGGGCAAGACATCGGTCGTCGCTACGTACCTGTCGGCGCGCCGCGTCCCGGCGCTTTGGTACAACGTCGACACGCGCGACGCCGATGTCGCCAACCTGTTTCACTACCTGGCGATGGCCGCTCGAGCGGCCGCACCGCGCCGCAAACTCGAGCTGCCCCGATTCAGCGCTGACAATCAGTTCGGTGTGGCCGCGTTTGCGCGCAGCTTCTTCGAAGCGCTCTGCCGCGAGCGACCGGTTCCCTCGGTGATCGTTCTCGACGATTACCAGGAAGCATCGGGAACGCTGTGGGAGGACGTGATTCGCGAGGCCATCAGCGCGCTCCCTAAAGGGATCGTCGCGGTGATCATCAGCCGCGCCGAACCGCCGCCCGCTTTCGCCCGCCACTTCGCCGGCGGTCACATCGCGCTCGTCGGCTGGGACGAGCTGCGTCTCACGTCGCGCGAGATCGCCGGTCTCGTTCGACTTTGCCGCCCTGAGTGGCGCGGGCGCCGCTTCAAAGACGTGTTGCCCGGCGTCGTCGCGCTTGCCAACGGCTGGGCCGCCGCGCTCACCTTGCTCTTACAAAACCAGCACCTCGGCGCGCTCGATGCGCGCGGGGTGGAGGAGTTTTCCGAGCGACTTTTCGACTACTTCGCCACCGAAATCCTCGACAAGACGACCCTCGCCCAACGCGATTTTCTCCTGCGAACTTCGGTGGTGCCGAGCCTGACCACGACGCTGGCGGCCCGCCTTACGGGCGTGACCGACGCGGCTCGCGTCCTCTCCGAGCTGGGGCGCCGCAGTTTTCTCACGCAGCGACTCGGTGCTTCCGGCGCCTATCGGTACCACCCTTTGCTGCGCGGATTTTTGCGCCGGCGCGCGGAACGTGATCTCGGACCCTCGATTCTCCCAGAGCTGCATCGAAGGGCAGCCGAGTGGTTCGTGGAGGCCGATCAGATCGACGAAGCGATGGAGCAGCTCGAGACGGCGCAGGACGTGCCCATGCGGGTCAAGCTTCTGCTTCGCGCCGCTCCCTCCTATTTCGCCAAGGGCTGTGGGCGCACGATCGAAAGCTGGATCGCGCGTCTTCCCCCCGACGTGGTGAAGCAAAGTGGCAGGCTCGTCTACTGGCGAGCCGTTTGTTGCCTCGGTTCGGCGCCGTCACGTGCGCGCGAGCTCTTGGAAATGGCCTTTACGCTCTTCACACGCGAGAAGGACGTGAGCGGCCTCTACCAATGCTGCGCCAGCGCGACGCAGGCCATCCTCCACGAGGGTATGAATTTCGCCGAGCTGCAAACATGGATCGCCCGGTTCGAGCAGCTCGAGGCTTCGGGACCGCCGTGTCCCCACGCCATCCTGCCGCTCGCCGTGACAGGCATGTTGATGGCCTCGATGTTCGGGCAATCCGACGCCGCGGCGCATCGCCGTTGGGTCGAACGCGCCGTGCAGCTCATGTCCACCCGCGCCGAGGCCGCGCACAGGATCATGACCGGCGGCTTTCTGGCCGTGTACTTCGTCTTCAATGACAACCCCGCCCAGGCGGCGACGATTCTCGAAATGCTCCGTCCACCGGTCGGCGCCGAGTCATCCGTCACTGGCTCGATCACTTTGTTGCAGGCCAACGCGCTCTGCGCGTGGGCGCGCGGCGACACCGGGGCCAGCATCGCGCTGGTGCGCGAAGCGCTGGCCATCGCGGAGCGAACGGGCGTCCCCGTTTGGAACGAATACCTTCTCGGGTTGGGCGCGGCCGCGACATTGGGGTCGGAGGACACCGCCGCGGCCAAGGAGTTCTTGCGCGGGCTCGCCCAAGCGGCGCAGGGCGGCGCCAACTATTCGCTCGGGAGCTACCACTTCTACGCGTCGTGGGAGGCGTACCTGCGCGGAGATATCGCGCGCGCGCTCCGTTCCGCGGAGCTCGCACAAGAGTTCTCGACGCGCCTTGGTTACCTCTTCGCGCGAACCGTGTGCGCCGTCGCGCTCGCCCTGCTCCGCTGGCAGGCGGGGCAAGCCGAGGCAGCGCGCGCGAGCATGGAGCTGGCGCGGCGATTGGCGGAACAGGATCGCTGCTTTCTCGCGCTCTACGGCTGCGATCTCATCGAGTCCGACGCGCTGTGGGACGAGGATCGCCCGCGCGCGCTCGCCATCCTCGCGCGCGGACTCGCGCTCGGCCGCGAGCGCGGCTACTTCAATGCGTTCTACGTCGGAAACACGCTCTTGGCGCGCAGCGTCGGGCGGGCGCTCGAGCATCGGATCGAGCCGGACTACGTGCGCGCAGCGATCGTGCGGCGCCGCCTGAAACCGACCGCCGTCACCCCGACCGCCGATGGATGGCACTGGGCGTATCGGTTGCGCGCGCTCGGCTCCTTCGAGCTGTCGCGCCCCCACGAAGGCCAAGAAGGCGCGAGCGATGCGACGCACGCCGACAAAGGCCGTGGCGCCCCGCGCGGAATGCCGCTTCGCCTCTTGCAGGCGGCTGTCGCGCTCGGAGGGCGCGGCGTGCCGGAGGTTCAACTCATCGATGCGCTCTGGCCCGATGCCGAGGGCGATAGTGGTCGGCGGGTGTTCGACACGACGTTGCACCGTCTCCGAAGGCAGCTCGGCGACGACGCCATCCTGCGCCTCATCGATGGTCGGCTTCACCTCGATGAGCGCCTCTGCTGGATCGACCTCTGGGCGTTCGAAGACATCATTGCCAAGGTCCGGGAGAGCCTAGGTCAGGACAAGGCGGCGACCGACATCACCGCGCTATCCCGCCAATTGCTGGACCTCTACCGGGGGCCCCTTTTCGCCGACGCCCCCGCGGCGAGCATCTTTCTGCGCGGTCCGAGGAGCCGGTACGCCGCCAAGTTCCTGCACGCAACGGAGATTCTTGGCAAATTGCTCGAAACGAGACGGCAATTCGAAGAAGCCTCCCTCCTCTATCAGAGGGCGCTCGAAGGAGACCAGGGCATCGAGCTCGCCTATGCAGGGCTCATTCGATGCGCTGTCAGCACCGGCCGACACGCGGACGGGCTGCGGCTTTTCGAGCAATGTCGCAGCCGCTTGTTGGCCGACCTTGGCGAGCAGCCGGGGCCAGAACTGGCGCGGTTGCACGCCTCTTTGACGGCGGGGCCTACCGCCCCCGACGCGGCTCTTTTGCCCCGGTAAGACCGTTGTAAGACGCGGTTCGGCATGTTGGACGGATGCACACGAGCCAACTCGAAGCGGGCTGCGCGCCTTGCGCAACTCCCACCTCCCTCCACACCGCCTCGTTTGCGGAGCTATTCAAGAACCTGCGCAAGCAGTTGGTCGGCAAGCAAGCCTGTCTCAGTCGAGCGGGCCTGCGCTGCACCGATGCGGCGATCTCGCACTGGGAACGAGGGCTGCGTTTGCCCCGGCCCAAAACGCTGCGCAACGCCGTCGAGGTGCTCACCCAGCTCGGGGCGACCCCGACGGACATCGAGCAATTGATAACGGCCTGGACGACCGAGTACCTCGAAAAGAAAGGACTGGGGCGACATCCGCCATCGCGCAATCCGGCGGCGGCTTTTCCGAGCTGAGGCTACACGAGCGCGAAACCGATCGCGGCGTTGATGACGGGGCGTGCCGCGGCTAGCGCGGCATTGACCGCCGCCTCGGCGGCCAGAAGCTCCATACCCGCCGAGCAGAGCAGAACCGAGCGCGTCGCGCTCTTCTGCATCTCGAACAAGAGCGACGCTTGCGCGGGAGCGATTTGCCCGCGCAAGCGAGCCAGCTCGATGGTGGCGATCGTCTGGGCGATTTTCTTGAACTCGCCTTCCGCATACGTTTCCGCCTCGGGGGCCTTCTCCTTCAGCACCTTCCACGCCGCTTGGAACATGGTGGTTGCGAGTGCCTGTACGTCGATCGCCATGGGATCCCTCCTATTCTTGCGTACCGCGGCGCTTGGCGACCTCGAATTTGACGATGGCCGCACAATTGATTTCGATCGCGGAAAGCGCAGGTGAGGCAAGGATACTGGCGAGCCCCGCGTCTTTGGACATCTCGTGCAGCTTTCTCAGGTTCTCGACGTTGGTCGCGAGCTCGCCGACGAGGGCGATCGTGATCTCGTTTTTTCCCTGGGCTTGCGCGCGCAGTTTGAGCGTGGCGAGGCTGGCCTTGAGATCGCCGTAAAAGCCGACGTTGGCGGGATACGTACCCTCGGGCTTACCGGCCAGCCCCGTCATTCGCTCGATGAAAGCGACGATGCGCGTGTGGATCTCGCTGGCGCCTCGGTCGATGGCTTCATCGTAGGGGCTCACCAGCCGCACCGGCCCACAGGCGAACGCAGCCGCGACCAGTGCGATGAAGAGCGCCGGTCGCAATCGCGCCGCGAGCGGCCGCGCACCAACCCCTTGCCCTGGCCGTGCCGCGCGCGCCGCAGATCCCGGAAAACTGCGACCGCGACCGACCGGCTCGAGGGCAGGGATCATCGCACCATTACTATCATCATTCCCTCACCTCCGACCGCACTTGCAAGGCCGCCGCGACTCGGCTATCAGCCCGGCTCTGACAACCGTAGACATGGCAGAAACACCGGAAAAGTCATGCGGGTCGTGCGGTGCGTTCACGCATTACGGCGTGCATCCCACCTCCGGCGCGGTCGGATCGTGCGCGCGCGGGATGATCTCTTATCCCGTGCCCACCGCCAGCATCTGCGGCGAGTACCGCGCGCGCGGTACCGCTCACGACCTTGTTCCGTTGAAAGCTCGCAAAGCGGCAGCGCGCGAGCCGGCCCTCACCTTCGTCGTGCGCCGCCCACCCCTGCCCGAGGAGATCGATCTCGACATGGACATCGCTACGTTCCGCTCCGTTTTGCAGGAGGTGCTGCGCGAAGAGCTCGGCATCGGCGAGGCCCGCATTCAGCCGAGGTTTCAGGGCGGCGAGCTCATTTTGAAACCGGGCAAGGAAGGGACGGCCGAAAAGCGGGTCCCGCTCGAGAGCTTCTTTCACAAAATCGTGATGATCCGCGACAGGCTGCGGGTTCTAGAGCAGCGGGTCAACGGGCACACTGGGCTCACCGACGAGGACAAGGTGACGATGCAGCAGTACATCACCGCTTGCTACGGCACGCTCACGACGTTCAATGTGCTCTTTGCGGATCCGGCCGACGGGTTCAAAGGAGCAGCCGGCAAGGAGTGACTCACCGCGGCGCGGGCGTGGGGAGCGTGCGCGGCATCACGAGGTTGCTGGGGCTCGGCGCGGCGCCCTTGCTCTGCATGCCTGCCGGCTCGAGCAGCAGGCTCATTCGGGCCATCGCATACGGAATGGTGGCCTGGGAATCGTCATAAAGCTGGCCGTGCGCCCCCGCCTCGACGGCGACACCGAGCGAATGAAAAGGCCGCCATTCCCCGCCGATGCGCGCCGCGAGATCGGCGCCCACACGCGTGGAGACATCCTGGATGATGCCAACGCCGGCGGTCAAGCCGAGGTACGGGCCTTGCGACCCCAGCGGCAAGAAGTCCATGCGCGGTCCGATCGAATGAGCGTGAAACGTCTTCTGCACTTCGATCCCCCCTTGCTGTCCGGGCCCCGCGTCGACGGCCGATCAGCCGGCGGCGCAGGCGGCACGTCCTTGGGCGCCTCTTCCACCAATTGAGGCTCGCTCGACAGCGGGGCCGCGGGCCGCTCGGCAGGTGTGCCGCCATTCGTGGGCGGCGAGCCGTCACGCGGAGGCTCGCTCTGCGCGAGCGCGGGCAAGGTCGGCGCGACCAACCCGAGCAGCGTGGTCCCGACGAACACGTTCCATCTCATGGCGCCGCTCCTGTCCCGGGTGCAGTTCGCGTGAACCCAATCACGGAGACCTGATGGGGGGCCCGCTTTGTCGGCGTGATTCCTCGCGCCGAGCTCGATCGAAAAGCCTTGCACGCGCCCGCCGCTTTGGCGAGCCGGTCTCGCGACGATGCGGGACGCCTTGACCCTGCTTGTGATGCGGGGGCCCCGCAGCTAAGCTGCCGCGCTCGGTAGCACCCCCAGGTGCGTGACCATTCCAGAAACGAACGGAATACGTAACAGATGCTGCTCGGTCAGATTCTCTTCGTGCTCGCCGCGCTCGCCATTGCCGGCGCGACCCTGGTAGGCTTGGTCTTCGGGGTGGGCAAGCTCGTCCTTTACAAGGCGACCGGGCGGCGCCTCGATCCGAAGCCGCGCAGAGGGTCGAGCGAATGGATGCAGCACGAAACGGCCACCAGCGTCGATCTCACGCGGCCGAGTTTGCTGACGCAACCTTATCGGCACACCACCGACGACCCCGTCGTGGACCTCCAAGGTGACCGCTATCGGGTGACGCGCCTCGCGGGGGGTCGTTTTCTCATTACCCAGGTGTCGGAAGGGCGCCGCCTCGGCACGTTCGAGCTGAGCGGCGAAGGGCGTCATCAAGACGTGCTCGCCGCGCCGGACGACCCCGCCAACGCCAAGCTGCTCGTCCAAATCGCGGTACTTTCGAGCTTGGTGCGCCGTGAAGAGGGGCGTCTGGCCAAGCAGCACTGACGGCTCGGGCGGGTACCGGAGTCATCGCCGCG
>DATHEQ010000435.1:0-4844 GCA_035318505.1 Polyangiaceae bacterium
GGAGCCGCCCGTTCCCGATCCTCCGCTACCCGACCCGCCACCTGTTCCGGTGACGCCGCCTGCCGTCTCCGAATCGCTCTGCCCGCCGCACGACGCCCCGAGCGCCACCACCGACAGACAAATGCCCGCAAATCTCAAGCCATTGCTCTTGAAGGGATTCATGTTTCCTCCGATAAAAGTACCTACCACTTGGTCGAGATGCAGGCTCTGGGTCTTAGGAATTACCGCTCAAGACGCCTGAATTGAGCCAATTCCTGCTTGCCAGTCTCTCTACCAAATGGTAGAGAGCATGTCAATGGATACGTCAGCGCAGATTCGCGACGCCGCGACGCGCCTCTTTGCGCGCGTAGGCTTCGACGGCACGCCGCTGCAGGCGATATCCGATGAAGTCGGTATCACCAAGCAAACGTTGCTCTACTACTACCCGTCCAAAGAGGAGCTGCGCCGCGCCGTCTTGGGGCAGCTCATCGAGCACTGGCGTCAGACGCTACCGCGCCTGCTCGAAGCCGTGACGAGTGGCAAGGGCAAGTTCGAAGCGCTGACCGGGGAGCTCGTGCGCTTTTACCAAGCCGACCCCGACCGCGCGCGCCTCATCCTGCGCGAGATGTTGGATCGCCCCGACGACATGCGCGCCCTTCTGGTAGAGGGTCTGCGCCCTTGGCTGCTTCTCGTGGCGGAGTACATCCGGCAAGGGCAGGCGAGCGGCATCCTTCACGAGGACGTCGATCCCGAGAGCTACGTGATGCACGTCATCCTGCTCGTGGCGGGCACGATTGCCAATCTCGAGGTGCTGCCGCGCGTCCTGTCCGAAGCGGGTGGGCGAGACGCGAGTACCGCCGAAAAACGCTACCTCGACGAGCTTTTCCGGATCGCGCAAAGCAGCCTCTTCAAACCCCGCAAAAAAAGTGACCATCGCGCCCCCTCGGCCGCGACGGTCGAAGGAGAAAATAGAAGATGAGCGCAGTGGGACGGGCGTTGTCCGTTTTGAACCGATTGGCGGGATCGGAATTCATCGATCGCTTTGGGTTGCGCGGGCCGGCGCAAGCCATGGCTTACCGCGCGGTCAAGAACGGCGTCGTCCTTGGCGATGCGGCTAGCAAGCGATTCAAATCGCTGACCAAGCTCGGCAAGGCGGAGCACTTGCCCCCCGCCGCGACGCGCGAGCTCTTCGATCTCACCTTCACCGAAGAGCAGGACATGATTCGCGACAGCGCGCAGCGTGTTGCCAAAGAGCATCTGCGTCGCGCCGGGAACGCGGCGTCGGCCGCGGCCAAGGCGCCGGACGAAATTCTCGCGCGTATCAACGAGCTCGGGCTCCTGCAGTACGCGATTCCCGAGTCACTCGGCGGCGTCGGTCACGAGCGTGCACCGGTCACCAGCGTGCTGGTGGCGGAGGCGCTCAGCTATGGAGACATGGGGCTCGCCGTAGCGGGTCTTTCCTCGGTCGGTGTCGTCAACACCCTGGTGCGCTGGGGTTCCGCCGAGCAGCAGGCGAAATACCTGCCCGCCTTTTTGGAGGAGCGTCCCGCGGTCGCGGCGCTCGCCTTGATGGAGCCGCACGTGCTCGTCGATCCGCTGTCGCCGCGCACGCGCGCTCGCCCCCAGGGGCCGGATTTCGTGCTGCGGGGCGCCAAAACGATGGTGCCCTTGGCCGAGCAGGCCGAGCTCGTGCTCGTCGGCGCCGAAATCGACGGCCGCGGCCCGGCGGTGTTCCTGGTCGAGCGCGGCGCGCCCGGCGTCACCTTGCGCGCGGACCCGGCGATGGGCGTGCGCGGGGCATCCCTCGGACGCATCGATCTCGAGGACGTGCGCGTCGACGGCGGCGCGCTCCTCGGCGACGAATTCACCCCGGCGATGTACGAAGAGATGATCGATCTGGCCCGCATCGGTTGGTGCGCCCTGGCGGTCGGTACGTCACAGGCTGTCCTCGACTATGTCATCGAATATTGCAACGACCGCATTGCGTTCGGCGAGCCGATCAGCAATCGGCAAGCGGTGGCGTTCACGATTGCCAACATCGCCATCGAGCTCGAAAGCATGCGCCTCTTGACGCTGCGCGCGGCGAGTCGCGCCGAGCAGGGGCTCCCATTTCACCGTGAGGCTTATCTGGCGCGCGTGCTCACCGCCGAGAAGGCCGTCGAAATCGGAACCAACGGCGTGCAGCTTCTCGGCGGACACGGGTACATCACCGATCATCCCCTCGAGCGGTGGTACCGCGATCTGGCGGGTGTCGGCATCATGGAAGGCGGCGTGCTCGCCTAACGGCGCCGCGTCCCCAAAACTTTACGACCGAGACGAGGAGAAACGATGTCTGTCAATCTCGAGATCCCCCGCCGCTTAGACGCGTTCATCGACCAGGCCCACCAGGTCGCGGTGCACGTTTTTCGCCCCATCTCGCGCAAATACGATACTGCGGAGCACACCTATCCCGTCGAGCTCGACATGCTCGCGTCCGTGATGGACGGGCTCACCGACGGTGGCGCGACCGGTGGCGCGGGGGCGCGCAACCTGCGCAGCACCAAGTCCGAGAACGGCGACAAGAAGGTGCGCAACGGCGGAAGCATGGCCACCGTGCTCGGCTTCACCGAACTCTGCTGGGGCGACGTGGGGCTGGCGCTCACCATTCCGCGCCAGGGCCTCGGAAATGCCGCTATCGCCGCTGTCGCCAACGAGGAGCAGCTGCAGCGTTTCAAAGGGCGGTGGGTGGCCATGGCCATCACCGAGCCGGAAGCGGGCTCGGACTCGGCCAACATTCACACCACGGCGCGCCTCGATGGTGACCACTACGTCATCGATGGGGAGAAGATCTTCATCACGGCGGGCGAACGCGCCGATGCCATTGTCGTTTGGGCGACACTCGACAAGAGCTTGGGCCGCGCGGCCATCAAGTCATTCGTCGTCGAGAAGGGGACGCCGGGCATGGAGCTCGTGCGCCTCGACCACAAGCTCGGTATCCGCGCCTCCGATACGGCGACCGTCCGCTTCACCAACTGCCGCGTTCCCAAGGAGAACCTGCTCGGCAGCCCCGAGATCAACGTGCAGCGCGGGTTCGCCGGCGTGATGCAGACGTTCGACAACACGCGCCCCCTCGTGGCCGCGATGGCCGTCGGCGTCGCGCGCGCCGCCATCGAGCGAACGCGCGAGCTTCTGGCCGAGGAGGGGATCGCCGCCGATTACAAGCGGTCCTTCTTTCACGTCAAGGCCGCCGAAGCCGAGCTCTATCGTCTCGAAGCCGAGCTCGAAGCCGCGCGTCTTCTCACGTTGAAGGCGGCCTGGATGGCCGACAACGGCATGCCCAATTCTAAAGAGGCGTCGATGGCCAAAGCCAAGGCCGGTCGCGTCGGCAATGAAGTCACTTTGCGCTGCGTCGAGCTCTGCGCCGCCGCCGGCTATGGGCAAAACGAGTTGCTCGAGAAGTGGGCGCGCGACTCCAAGATCCTCGACATCTTCGAAGGTACGCAGCAAATTCAGCTTCTCATCGTCGCGCGAAGGCTGCTCGGAAAGACGTCCGATCAGCTGAAATAGACCGCGATTCGACAGTGATTCGATAAACGCAACGGTGCATCTAGCAGCGTCGTTCGCGTCGACGGACATCGCCTTACATTCGGACTGCGCGCCGGCCGGTATTTCAGTCACCGGACCACGAATCGCGTTCCGCGGCTTGACGTGCGTTGATACGTTGTCCCCAAGGCGAAAAATGCGCCCAGGCTTTCGGCTCCGAATGCAGCTCACGGAGAAGAGGGGGACGACATGCGACGTGGGAGCGAAGGTCCGAAGGCGATCATCGTGGCTGCTCTTTTGGGGGGCTGCGCGGCGATCGCGACGAGCTGCGGCGGCGACGACAGCGATACGGCGGGAGCGGGTGGCACCGCGGCCCGGTCGGCTGATGCCGGCAAAGACGCGGCGTCCGAAGCCAGAGGAGGATCGGGCGGCACTGGCGGCACGATCGGCACGGGCGGCGTTGCAGCGAGCGGGGGCACTGCCGGTGCAAGCACGGGAGGAACGGGAGGGGCGGGCACTGCAGGCGCCGCAGGGAGCAGCGGCAACGGCGGTAGGGGCGGCTCAGCCGGTAACGACGGCGGCCCGCGGGATGCGTCTTCCGAGGCGATGGACGGCGCTGCCGGGAAGGGCGGGGCCGCCGGAGCGGGCGGCATGGCCGGAACGGCCGGCGCTGGGGGCAGTGGCGGCGCGGACAGCGGGGCGCCTGATGCCATCGTCGATGCGAGTGGGGGCACGGCTGGCGAGGACGGCGGTGGCGGCGCCGATGGGTCGGGCGGAGCATCGCCGGACGCCGGCAACGACGCCGCGCCCGATGCGAGTGACGACATCGCCGAAACGCGCTCGGACGTCGCCGGCGACGGCAGTGACGGCGGCTCGCTCTGTCCCATCGACAACGCCGCCTGTTCGAATGCCGGAAGCAACGGCCTCTGTAAATCGCAGGTCTGTGCGGCCTGCACGGACGGACCGGGGCCCGACGACGCCAACTGCACCGCTGCCTACAGCGGCGCGCATTTGTGCTCGAGTGGTGTCTGCACGCCCGGCAATTGCCGAGTCAACGGTGATTGCTCGAGCAACCTCGCCGGGCCTCTCTGCGGCATTGCTCAGCCGCGCTTTTGCGGCAAATGCGCGACCGATGCGCAATGTCTCGCCGCGTCTCCTTCCACGCCGATCTGCACCACCGCCAGCGGAGTTTGCGTGGCGGCGGCGGGCAGTTGCACCGGGCAGGCGGACAATACGCAATGCTCCATCAACAACGCCGACGTGTGCTGCGGCTCGGCTTGCATCGCCGGCGAGTGTTGCACGGGCTCCGGGGGCGACCAGGCCTGCAAGACGAAGCTCGGCAA
>DATHEQ010000436.1:0-3122 GCA_035318505.1 Polyangiaceae bacterium
CTCGCCGAAGCGGAGGGCGACAACGCCGCCGCCATCGAGGATCTACGCTTCATCGTGCTTCGTGCGCCGGCGGATGACGAAGCCAAGGGGGCGGCGGCGGCCTTGGAGCGACTCGATCCGGGCCGGGCGCTCACCGCGAAAGAGCGCCTCGGCCGCGCCGACAAGCTGGTCGACGCGGGCCGCACCGATGACGCGCTCGCCGAGCTCGATCTCGCCGAAAAGGGCGCGAGCGCGGCGGAGCAAGACGAGATCGCGTGGGCGCGCGCCTTCGCGCTGTATCGATCGCGTAGTCGCTACGAAAAGGCGGCGATCGCCTTTGGCAAGCTCGGGAACAAGAAGACCCCGCGCCAGGCGGAGGCGCTTTACCACGCCGCGCGCGCCGCATCGCGCGCCGATCACGACGACGAGGCCGCCAAGGGTTATCGCGCGCTCGGACAGCGCTTTCCGATGAGTTCCTGGGCCGACGAAGCGACGTACCTGCTCGCGCGTCTTTCGTTCTTGCACGCGGCGTGGGCCGATGCCGCCGCGGGGTACGCCGCTTACCTCCACAAGTATCGCCTCGGAAAGCAGCGGGACAACGCCAACTACGAGCACGCGCTCGCCGTGCTCGCCGATGGCAAATACGGAAATGCACGCACCGAGCTGCACGCGCTGGCGTCGTCCGCTTCGGGCGCCGAAGCGGCACGACTTCGCCAACTCGAGGCGCTCGCCGCGCGGAGCGCAGGCGACAAGAGCGCCGCGGTGTCGATGTGGAACGACATCGTCAAATCGCAGCCCTTCACGTGGGCGGCGATCGCGGCGCGGGCGCGGCTCGCGAAAGAAGGCGAAGAGGCTCCACCGCTCCTCGAGCCTTCCGACGGCAGCACCGCCGAACCGCTGACGGTCAAGCTGCCGCCCGTGGCACATCTTTATCATCGCCTCGGGCTCGACACAGAAGCGGAAGCTTATCTGCGCGCGCACGAGCGCGACGCGACCGCCGATCTGCGCGGTCGCGAAAAAGAGGCGCTCTGCGCCATGTACGGCGAGCTCGGTCGCGCGGCGCGTCTCTACCGCATTGGTCTCGAAGCGGTCCCGAGCGCATTGCTCGCGCGCGCCCCGTCACCGGCCTCGGAGTGGGCATGGCGCTGCGTGTACCCGCGCCCCTATGCCGATCGCGTCGGAGATATCGAGGCACGCGAGCAGCTGCCGAAGGGGCTGATCTACGCCGTCATGCGCCAGGAGAGCAGCTACGACCCCCACGCCCTCTCTCGCGTTCGCGCGGTGGGGCTGCTTCAACTCATGCCCGACACCGCCCGCCGCGTGGCTGCCGAGATGGGCCATCCTTTCGAAGAAAAGTGGCTGCGCATTCCGAGCGTGAACCTCGACCTCGGCGGACATTACCTCGCCAAGACGCTCCGCTCCTTCGACGGCTCCATCCCCGTCGCGGCTGCCGCGTACAACGCCGGGCCGGGGGCCGCCCGGCGCTGGGTGAATCGAATGAAAGTCGATCTCGACGTCTGGGTGGCCCTCATCCCCTTCGAAGAGACCCGCATCTACGTCGGCCGGGTCATGTCGAACTTTGCTCGCTACGCGTACCTTTCGGGGGGCGAAGCGCAGATCCCCGCGCTCGATCTGCGCCCCCTCGCGATCGCCAAAGAAGACGCGACCGAATACTGATTCGGGCCGCGCAAGCGGCCGTCATCCACGTTACGGGCTCCCTACCCCGCCGGGAAGCCTGTTACGAGACGGGGTCGCAAGGAGACGGCAAACCATGCAATGAATGGCGGCGCCGCCAGGCAGCTGACGGTCCTTAAACGTGCATAGGGCAAATGGCGATGCTAAAAGCCTCCGCCCACGACTGCCGCCGCAGGACACTTACGAATGAGGCGCGGCTCTTGGCGAGTGACGTAGTTCTTTGCTTGTAACGGTGGCCGCGTGGCCACCCATCACGAGCCCGGAGCCTTTTGTCGATGGTCCATCGAGCGCGCCCCCACCCACCGCTACTCATGTGTTCCGGCATCGCCGAAGCCGGCGGTGCGCTCCTGGGCCTTAACTCGGCTATGCCCGGGCGAATGTTCAGAATTTTGGCGGTGTGATCGGTTTCGCGCGCGGGCCCCTACAGTATAAGTACCCGTTGGATTTAGCCTACGAAGGGACAACCCGAGGCATGAGCAAAGCTTCTCAACAGCAGCCGAACGCACCTCGCGATCGCGCGCCTTCCGTGCCGCGGCCCAAGCAGCCAGGCAAAGGCGACGTCAACGGCAATGGCGCGAAAGCGACTGCCCATCGCGAGCCGGCGAAACCGGCTTCGACGGAGGACACGCCCGAATTCGGGGTCGTGCCGTCGGAATCAGCGGAAGAAGAGTTTTTTGCGCGCGGCGAAATCAACTCGTCCTTCCCGCCCGCGGCACTCGACGTCGGGGTGCCCGAGCTCGACGATTTGGCGGAAATCATCCCGCTCACCCCCGCCCAGCTCGAAAGGCGCGCTCGACTGCGACGCCTCGTGGGCAGCGTGGTAGGGGCGGCGGCGGTGATGACTGCCGTCGTCGGCGCCAAAGCGCTTTCCGCACCTCCAGCGAAAGTTACGGCCGCGGACGGTTCGCTCAATGTGCCCCACCAGGTCGTCCCCTCGATTGCGATGGTTGCCGCCGAGGAGGAGCCCGCGCCTGCCCAAGCACCCGAGGCCCTGGCCGATCCCGGCACGCCCGCCTCCAATACCGTGCCACCGGCCGAAAATGCGGGTGCACAAGGTGGAGCCGGGGACCCGAACGCGAACCCCGCCGCCGAGAGTGCGGCGAATCAGCCATCGGCTGCGGCGCCGAGGCGTCTCCCCATCATTGACGTCGAGATCCCCACGACCAGCGATCCGGTGACGGACAAGCAGTGGGAATCAGCCGCGAAAAATCTCGCTTCGCAGGATTTCAAAGGTGCCGACAGCGCGTTCGCCGAGCTCGGCAAACGCAACGACCCGGCGACGCGCGAAGCTGCGCGGCTCGCACGCGCCGCGTGGTGGACGGCAAACGGGCGTCAGAGCGAAGTGAAGCCGGTCCTCGCGGACCTGGCGGCCAACGCCACGACCCCGTCGGTTCGCCAGCAAGCCCGCGATCTCCTGCGCGCCAACTGATCCGCGCGGAAAGGGCTTC
>DATHEQ010000437.1:0-6901 GCA_035318505.1 Polyangiaceae bacterium
ACCGTCGACACGGAATACGATCGAAGTCGGGCTCTACTACCATGTCGATCCGTCGCGACGCCGGCGCGGCTACGCAACCGAAGCCGCTCGGGCACTCATTCGATATGGGTGCGAACAGCTGCACCTGGCACGAATCGTTGCGACGACGACTTACGACAATCACGCGTCAATCGGCGTCATGGCCAAGCTGGGAATGCGCGTTGGGCGCAATCGACTTTCTACTGCAGGGTGGCCGCAGGTCGTCGGAATGACTGATTTCGAAGGAGTCTGATCGATTCACGAGCTGCGGCCTTGTCGTCGCGAGCGACACGTCGATCGCGCTCGAATCGTTACAGACCGCGTGCCGACTCGGGGCGAAGGGCCACCTGTCCCGCGAGCGCCCGATCGACGACGGAGAGGATGCGCTCGCGGTCGCGCGGAAGGACGCCCCCGAGCGGCAGGTAGTTGGACGCATGATTGGTGCGAAAAACGGACTCGGTCGGCTCGGCCAAGGCGACAATCGTGCGAAGCTCTTCGAGCATTCGTTGCACCGAGGGAAGCTCGAACTTGCCCTTGTTCTCGAGGCGCGCCATCGGCGTTTGCGGAATCACGGTCAACGTGAGCAGCGAGAAGAACGCCGGGTTCATCGCGGAAACGAGGCGGGCCGATTCCTCGGCGTGTTGAAACGTTCGCACGATGCCGCCGACGCCGAGAAGGAAGATGGCGGACAGCTTGATGCCAGCGGCGTCCGCGCGCCGCGCTGCCTCGACGTGATCGGCAAAGGTGGCGCCTTTGGCGATGCGTTGGAGCGTGACGTCGTCCCCCGACTCGGGCCCAATGTAGAGTTGGACGAGGCCTCGTTCGCGCAGCCTCGTCAGCTCGCTCACCGATTTCTCGAGGAGGTTCATGGCGGTTGCGTACGCGCTCACGCGGCGCAGGCGAGGGAAGGACTCGCGGCAAGCAGTGAGAATGGCTTCCCAATGCTCCACGTCCATCGCCAGCGCGTCGCCGTCGGCAACGAAGATCTTCTCGACTCTCGGACCGAGCGCCGAGCGCGCGGCGTGGACGTCGGTCAGCGTTTCATCCAGGCTTCGCACGCGGTACTGCTTGTCGCGATACATATCGCAATACGTGCAGTGATTCCACGAGCAGCCGACCGTGGCCTGGAGAATGTAAGCGTCGGCCTCGCTCGGCGGGCGGAAGATACGACCTTCGTAGCGCATTCATGGCGATACTGGCCTCGCGGCGCGCGATGCGCAAGATGTTTGCAGACGTCGCTCCGTGGCTTTAGCGTTCCAGCCACAGCGGGTCTTCGTCTTCTCGAGTCAATCCCTAGGGAACGACGGTGACGGGGATGGTTCCCACCAGCTTGCCTCGATAATAGGCCCGTAGTTCGACGGGACCTCCCGGCGATACGCCGGTGACCTTGCCGGCGCCGCCAAAATTCCCGGCGGCATTGGAAACCATGGCGATGCCGGGATCGGCCGAAACCCAAACCGTCGCCGAGGTCACCGATTGCGTGAGGGTCCGGTATTCGGCCGTGGCGCTGAACCTGATGGCTTGATTCACGCTCACGGTGGTGGTGGGCACGGCCTCGGCCGATGCCAAGGTCACGCGGGTCAAGGCAGCATCGACGATATCGAGTTTGGCCGACGCGGTCATTCGCTGGGGTTCGGTTCGTCCAGCCACCGCGACATTCACCGTTCCGACGACGGTGACACTGCCGGCGACGCGAGGGTAGACGGCGCCGTTGATGATCTCGACGTATCGGGTCTTGTCGTCGCTGGTCGGCCCCTCGACACTCAGCGTGGGCGATGTGGTGTTGAACTCCGCCGCGCCGTAGGTGCCCTTGAAGGTCGGTGTAAAAGGCTCGGCGTTCACGGGTATCGTCGCCGGCACGTTGGCAATGGCGAGGCTCGAGAGGCTCGTCGAATCGATGATGCTGATGGTGGATGCTTCGCTGAAGCTTTCGGCGATACTGCCCCTGGCGCCGGCAATGGTGACAGTGACGCTCTTCTCCGTCGCCCCTTCGGGCACAGCCAGAGCCGTCACGGCAGTGGCGCTCGCGGAAGCAAATTCCGAATCTTGCAGGGAAAGCGAGGCCGCAAAGAGGTTGGTGATGTTCTGGGTCATGGCGCCGCCGCCAAAGCTCCCTACGACGCGATATGTCGTTTTCATCGTGGTGGGAACCGTGGTGCCGTTGTCGGGCGTCATGGTGACCGCATCGAGCGGCACATCGGCGACGGTCACGTTGCGTGGATACGAAACATTCTTGTAGGTAAGGACAATCGCCGCCGTCCCCGGGCCCTTCGCCGTCACTGTTCCGTCACGGCTCACCGTCGCGACGCTTTCGTCGTTCGAGCCCCACGCTTGCGCGCCGGTCAACGCTCTCTTGCTGAAGTCCTCGACGATGCCCATCGTGCCCAACTTGTAGGAAGTGCCTTTCGCCAAGGTGATGGGCGCCGCCTCGACCTCGGCCGACGTAATTCGCCCGATCACCTTCACATTCACCGACGCCGTGAACCCGTCGTAGTTGGTACTGAGCGTCGCCGTGCCGACGTCGGTCGCCGTCGCGCTGCCGCCGCTGTCGACGGTGACGACGCGGGGATCGCTCGTCGTCCACATCACCTTGTCGCTGACATTGGTCGCCGCACCACCTTTGACGCGTTGCGCGCCGAGTTGAAACGTCTCTCTCACCTCGGCATTGATACCGGCCGGCATCGCGTAAAGCGTATCGTTTTGCGCCGGCGAGCCCTGGTCTTTCGCATCGGAGCAGGCGCCGAGGCTTGCGCCGGCAAGGAGCGAAATACCAATAAGCCCCCTGTTGGTAGGGGACGATGCTCTCTTTGGATTGTTTCTCGACGCTTTCATCGCTCATTGCTCTCTTTGGGTACGAGAACTCGACCAATGACCACTAGCTAAAACGATTGTCCGATGCGCGCATAAACCTGGCGCAAGATGAGGTCGTAAGAGTAGACGTCGGTCGTCGCTATATAGCCGTTGTAGACCTTGGGCGGTTGCTGGTCGAAGACGTTGGTCGAGCCCATCGCAATCGACGTGCGACCCGCCGAGGTTTTGAACATGTAACCCACCATCACATCCCAGCTGTTCCAGGCGGACACGTCTCTCTCGCCTACATGACTCGGGTCGTAACACAGGCCACCGCCGGACATCACACCGCCAGCGTCCCCGCATTCTCTATAGCTGCCGATGTAATAGGTACGCACGCCGGCGGTGAATCCATTGAGCGCCCAGTTCAGCCCCACGCTGGAACGCAAGTGTGGGTACGCGCCGCCCACTCCCGAGGTGTGGAGATCCCACGTGCCGGCGCCATGAATCACGGTGCCGTCGGGCAGGGTGCGGTCGTACGTGCGCAGCCAGGTTCCATGGAACATCGCGCCAAAGTGACCCACCCCGGTGTCGAAGTCGTAGGTCGCTGCGAAGTCGAGGCCGTCGAGCTGGTCGGAGCCGGCATTCGTATTCAGGTTGATGAGTCTATCGATACGCTGGGTGGTGGGATCGCGCGTAACGAACTCACAGTACTTTGGCGCCTGCTGGCCCCCGGTGGGATAGCATCCTTGCAAGATGACGTTTTCGCCAAGGCGAACGATCTTGTTGTCGACACTCGTATTGTAATAGTCGAAGGTCAAGGCCAGCCCCTTTACCGGGCGCGGTTGAATGACCACTCCCACCGTAAAGATGTTGGCTGTTTCCGGCTTCAGCTTGGAATTACCGCCCACCCTCGAGAGCAGGCCGGCCTGATCGTCGAGGTTGTTGAGCGCAGCGCCGCAGTTTCTCCCCAAGGGCGAATTGGGATCGATGTTGGGACCGGCGCATGGATCGCGCACCGAGGAATAGCTGTCGGCGTTGCCTTGATAAAGGTCCGGTACACTGGGCGCGCGAAACGCCGTGGAATACGTACCGCGCAGGACGAGATCTTGCACGGGGGCATAGCGAGCGCCGAATTTGTAATTGAAGGTCGAGCCGAAGTTACTATAAAAAGATGCGCGACCGGCAGCGATCAACTCGACCACGTGGGCGCCCGGCACCTTGTCGACGATGGGTATCGAGAGCTCGCCGTAGGCTTCATGCACTGCGTAGCTGCCTTCGGTGATCAGGATTTTCGTGCCGCTGGTCTCGCCTGCCACCGTAATCGGATCGGGGAATTGACCACCGCTGACCTGGCGGACTTCGTAGCCGAGCGCCAAGCCGACAGGCTGCTCGGCAGCGATATGAAATAGCTCACCGCTGGTATTGAACTGCCCCGCCAACAATTGGTTGTAGCCGCGCTGAACGCCGGTGTACGTCAAGGCGCTGACTTGATCGCTGGTTATCGAGCCGGGGCCACCGAACAAATTGAGAGGCACACAGCCGTCGATGGGGCCTGCAGGCGTGCCGCAATGGGGGGCGCCGTCGGCGCCGACGAAACTCGGTCCCACCGCGTCGCGAACACGTGGCAACCGCAAGTTCCCGGTCTTGGTGTCGGTGCTGTCATTGCGGCTGAAGTTACCGGCGACTTCCCAGAACCAGCCATGGAGCGGGCCCCATCCTTCCGGCAACGTGCCGTCGAGACCCGCGACGACGTGCATGTTGTTGATGTCCTGGCTCGTCGTGCGGCGATCGAATTCGACCAATCGCCGTCGCGCCGCAGCAAAGTCACGGCCAAACGGATTGTAAAGGTTCGCCGCGGACACGGTGACGCCTTCGACATCGAGGTTGAGAGGCTCTGGCGCGAGCGTCTGCGACGAAGTGCGCTTCGAGTAATAAGCGTCGAAGAAGGCGCGGACGTGGGGGCCGAGTTGGTGATCGCCGCTCGAGAAAAGATTGAAGCGGTTCTGTGGTGTCAGCAAATAGTTATACGGTTGGTAGTTCCATCCGTCGCCGCCATCGGCCGGCAACGCAGAGCCCCGATAGGGGCGCCAAGTGCCATCGGGGTTGCGAATGAAGCTGGCGGTCGTCGGATTGGCGCGCACCAAGTCGTTCCACGCCGCGTTGCCGTTGGGGTTGCCGAGCTCGGTCGAGCCGAGGACGACCCGGCCGGCCGGAATGGTGCCGCTGCCGAGGCCTGAGACCTTGTCGTTCACCGCGTCGTACTGGAGCTGAGGGGACGAAAAGTCGCGATTGCCCGCCCAAACGGGGGCGCCAGCGTAAAAACCGACCGACAAGAGCACGCCACCCTTATCGCTGGTTGCGCCGACCACGGCGTTGACGTCGACTTGCTGGCCGTCGCCGCGCGTGGACGTGCTGCTGTACACGTTGGCGTCCATGCCATCCAAGCGCTTGCGCGTGATGATGTTGACGACACCTGCGATCGCATCCGAGCCGTAGACCGCCGACGAGCCATCTTTCAAGACTTCGATGCGTTCGATCACATTGGTCGGCAAGGCGCTCAAATCGACCGACGCATTGGCGCCGGTACCGCCGTAGGTGATGCGCCGGCCGTTGATGAGGACCAACGTCGATTCGGCGCCGACGCCACGCAAGTTGACACGTATCGAACCATCGCCACCGTTGTTGGTGCCGCGGTTGATGGCATTTGCCTGCTCGGGGAGGGTTTGCAGAAATTCGCCAACATTGGGGCGGCCGCTGGCAATGATCTGCTCGCGGCTAAAGATCGCGACGGGCGCAGCGGTGGTGAGATCTTTGCGACGTATGCGCGACCCGGTCACGACGATGTCCTCGCGCACCGCCCTTTTTCCCGTCGTCACGACGCCTTCGCTCTTTTGCGCACCAATCGTTTCTTCTCGCGCCGCCGGTGCCCCGACGACCTCCTCCTCTTCAACGATGCCGCTAGGAGCGTTCCCTGGTGGCGGCGGTTCCGGAGGCGTCGTCGAGTCCGCACCCGCATCAGCTTCCGCTCTGGCGCTCCTCGTCGCGCCTAGCATGAAGCAACTTGTCAGCAAAGTGACTACAACCCTGTTGCGAAGAGTTGTCATTGAATTGTTTTGTCCTCCGTCGGAAATGTCGAGCTCGCGCAACGCGGCTAACACGTCGGCGTTATCGCCGCAATGGCGATAACATTGTCGGCATCGATGTGCGGTTTTGCGATTATGCCGATTTCACGGGCATAAAAGCGCTGTTCGGCATCGTCCTACTCGACGGTGTACTGCGAGCGCTATGCCTTTGCTCACGCATGACGTCTGCATATCGATAAACGCTCATGCCCGCGTCATGCCGCTTCATCGCCGGCGTGAATGGTTAACTGCGAGACTCCGCGAACGCGCCGTCGGGACGGCCGCTACTCGTCCTCCGACTCCTCTGCCTCGGCCAACCAGTTACCGATCTTTTGCTCATGCTGCGCCCAATGGGCGTGAAGATCGTCGAGTGCCTGCGAAGCGCCGGCAAGAGCTGCGGTCCGCGCCGCTGGATAGTCGGCCGTCAGCATGGCCGTCATGGCCGTGTAGTCCTCGAGGAGATTGGAATTTACGCCCCAATGGTCGATGTTCACGATGCGTCTGCGAATCTGAGCGATGTGCGCAGTAAGGTCCGCTTGTGCTTGAGCGACAGCACGTGCCGTTTTGGCGCGATCGTAGCGAGCGCGCGCGTTCTTGATGAGCGCAAAAACGACTTCGTGCTCACTGAGCTTGCGCCGATCGTAGTTGAGCCGGCGCTCGCGCTCTTCCCTCTCCATGTGAGCTCGAAGCTGCGCTTCTGACGCCTCGCTCGCAGTGGGATCTTCGAGCAAGCGCGTGGGGTCGGCCTGCCGAGCCCTAGCGGCCGTGTTTGCGCCCATCGACACTTCGCTATTGATTTGGGCAGCGCCCATGAAGCTCGCGGCGCCCGCGGCGCGGGCGGCGTAAATGTCCCCTTGGTCCGTGCGCGTGTCGTGCCAAACGACGATCACGTCCGAGCCCTGCACGACGATCCCCTTGTAGTCACCGAGAAAGGACTGCGCAGCCGAGCCGCGTCCGTCCGTGACTTG
>DATHEQ010000438.1:0-9182 GCA_035318505.1 Polyangiaceae bacterium
TGCGCAGTGACGACGCGTGCGATTTCGCGTACCGCGATGGACTTGGTCATGGGGCACTCACTTTCGACCGCGCAAAATAAGGCCACGCCCACCGTCGCACCAGCGGCAAAGGCTGAGACTCACTGTTGTCGAATCGCCAACAATCGCCGACCTTATTGACGCCGGCCCAGAATGCCTCGAGCTGTGTTGGCCGAGGTTCGATTCGTGATAGCCGCGAAATGCCACCGCCGAACGTCCCATCCAGCCCGCCCCCCCGAACGTGACTGCGACGAGGTCATGACCGATCGTGACGTCATGCCCGCAGGCTCACACACGTTCCGCGGTACGGTTCGCGGGCCGCTTGCCATGCAGTGGTGAGCAATGGACGACGAGATCCCCGACTGGCTTGTGACCGGCGCCACGCACGTGTGGCGGCCCTACTGTCAGATGAAGACTGCGCCACCGCCGCTGCCTGTTGCGCGCACGCATGGTGCGCGGATCGTACTGACCGACGGCCGCGAGCTCGTGGACGGCATCGCATCGTGGTGGACGGCGTGCCACGGCTACAACCATCCTCACATCCTTGGCGCGGTCGAGGAGCAATTGCGTCGCGCTCCCCACATCATGTTCGGCGGATTGGCCCAATCCCCAGCGTACCGCCTTGCCGAGCGGCTCGCGCAGCTTCTGCCCGGCGATCTCGCCCACGTTTTCTTGGCGGAGTCTGGCTCCGTCTCCGTCGAGATCGCGTTGAAGATGGCCATCCAATATTGGATCAACCAAGGTGTCGCGGGCCGCACACGCTTCGTTTCGTTTCGCGGCGCCTACCACGGTGACACGCTCGCCGCGATGACCATATGCGACCCCGAAGAAGGCATGCACGCCCTCTTTGCGGGCGTGATGCCGGCACAGCACGTCGTCAACCTCCCTCGCGACAGCGCGGACGAATTGGCACTCGACAACCTGCTCAGCAGCCGAGCAAGCGAAATCGCGGCGCTGATCGTCGAGCCGAGCGTACAAGGCGCCGGCGGTATGATCTTTCACGACTACGGTGTCCTCGCACGATTGCGCAAGCTGGCGGACCGGCACAACGTGCTTTTGATCTTCGACGAAATCTTCACCGGATTCGGTCGCACTGGACCGATGTTCGTTTGCGCTGCTGCGGGCGTCACACCTGACATCATCACCCTTTCCAAGGCACTCACCGGCGGCACCCTTCCTCTATCCGCCACAATCGCCAGCGCTCGCATTTTTGACGCCTTCTGGTCCGACAATCCCAACGCGGCGCTCATGCACGGTCCGACGTTCATGGGCAATCCACTGGCGTGCGCAGCCGCCAATGCATCGCTCGACCTTTTCGAGACGGGCACCTGGGCCGACAATGTCACGCGCATCGAGCGCGGACTGAAAAGGGAGTTACACGCGTGTCGCAATCTGCCAGGCGTCGTCGATGTTCGAATCAAAGGAGCGATCGGCGTCGTCGAGCTCGGGCAGCGAGTCGATGCCGATCGCCTGTGCGCGCAATTCGTGGACGAAGGTGTGTGGATTCGTCCGATGGGACGAGTCATCTACCTGACCCCAGCCTTCGTCATTAACGACGACGAGCTGGGAATGCTTACGACGGCAATCGCAAAGGTTCTGCGACGTGGGGCCTGGCAGACCTAAGACACGGTTAAGGCCCGTCACGGCGCAAGGCGGGCACTCACGAAGCGGCGTACCTGGGTGGTGTAGAAAATACGATAAAGCCTCAATTCATTCGATTGGAGGCCGGGCGCCGGGAGGGCGGAGGTGCAGGCATGGGACTGCCGTGATGGTGGACGAGGCGCCATTCGCCTTGCTCCTTCACGAATACGTTGGTCGCTGCGATGGTCGCGTCGGTGAGATGCTCGACGCAGGTCACGAAAGCGGCCGTGTCCATCACCACCACGTGGGGATCGGTCATTTCAACCTGCGGCGATTCGGCGGAACCGAGGATGGCGCGCCAACTTGCCATGATGGTTTGGCGGCCGAGCAAGGGCGCCCAGCCGGGATGAATGCATGACGAGAGATGCTCGACGGCCCAGAGATGCTCCATGGCGCTCGCGTCCCGTTCCCGGAACGCGTTGTAAAAAGCGTGGTTGGCGGCGAGCACGGCTTCTTCGACCGGAGTGGGCACGGCGGCATCCTAGCGCGATACGCCCCGGCTTCAGCAATGCGATCTGTGCGCCGCAATTCGAGCGCGGCCCCGGGTGCAGAGGTTTCGTGCTTTCGGGTAGAATGGCGAGGCCTTGTGAGGCCAGAGCCTGTGACATGGTCAAGTACGAACCCCCCTACGTCGTTCACATGATCGAGAGTACGCTTTCCACGATGAGCGCGGAAAAAGGCGTCGTGTACTCGAGCGGCAATCCGGGCGACGCCGAGGCGTTTGCGTCGAGTCTCTACGACGCGGGCGGGACCGTGGTCGAGGTGCGCGACTCGCGCGGCCAGCTGGTACGGCGATTCGCGCGCACGCTCGGCGAACCCTCCTGAGCCTCGCCCGTTACCCGCCCTTCATGCACGCCATCGTCACGGCGGGAGTGAAGGTCATGTCGGTGGGCGATTCGAGATAGCTCTTGAGAGGCTTGGAATCGTCGATCAGATCTTGCGAGAATTGCCTGAGATCGAGGCCCTTTTCTTCAATCTCCGACCCGAGCCATGGCTGAGCGATCGCCTTGTCGAGATCGGTGGGCTCGGTGGGCGGATTGCCGAGGGGCGGTATCGACACGCAATGGCTGCAATTGTCCGACCGAAAGTAGGGGAAGTAGTAGGCGAGGTTCGGCTCCTTCTCGAACGTCTTGATGAGGTTGGTCATGTCCTCTTCCCAGAAGGCGTGAATCTGCGCTTCGCTCGAGCCGGGGAAGAAGCGCTGGTAGGAATAGAGCGAGTAGTTGAGGTCCATCCGGTACGCGACGAGGCTCAGCCGATCGCGCGGGTATTTGCGGGCGAGCGCCGTGTTCAGAAGCCCGTAGTCCTGCTTTAGGTCAGCCACCGGGAGCGCCAAACCCTCGAGGCCGTCGAGCACCGTATCGGTGTTCCACGAGGCTCGGATTTTGTCCTGCAACTGCTGCGACGGGCCGCCGCTGTGGAAGATGGGACCGGAGTCGTTGAGGAGATACCCGCATTGGGCCTGCGTACCCATGCCTTGGCGGATGAAATGGTAGTTGAGGATGGCGCCCGCCCCGCCGGCGCTGCACCCCGTCACCAGCATCTTCGGCACGTTCGCAAACGCGCCGCGCATCCAATCGATCACAGCCATGCTGTTGTTGTGACCGTTGTGATGGAACGTGAGCTCGCCACTTCCGCCGGGGCCCATACCGCCGTCGACGGGATCGATGCTCGTGTACTTGATGACGTTGTTGCCGCTGTGAATGTCGCCCGTGCAGTAGGGTACGAAAACCATGTTGTAGTCCATGGCCGGATTGGCGTCGGTTCGCCGCAGCAGATTGAGGTACTGGTACCTCGACATGTGGTCGTCGGGAATACCGTGCGGATTGGCGGCGCCGCGAATGCCTCCCACGCCGGCGCAGCTCGCGTAATCCCAGCACGCGCCGCCCGGTTCGAAGGAGACGATGAGGTTGTTGCTCGAGCTCGAGTAGTTGACGAAGAATTTGTACTGGCTGCCGTCCCCGCACACCGTGCCGGGTACCTCGACCTTGATCCACGAGTTGCACTGGGGTCGTGTCGTATCGCTCGCATCGGTCGTGCAGCGGGTCGCCGGAACGGGCGCGCTCTCGTCGGGCGTACAGGGCGCGACCGGCGTGGGATTGGTGATCCCCGCATCATTCGAGGAGCTGCATCCCAGTAAAAAAAAGACCGCCGTACATGACCCAAGGGAGAATGAGCGTCGCTTCATGCGTGAACACTGGTCTAGCTTGCGGCGCTCGCCTAGCAAATTCGTGCCGAAATCTAGGGCCCCTCTCTCGTGTTCTCTCAACGAGATGCGCTCCCGGCCGCGGGCAGCCGACCGATTACAACCTACTTCAAGCCGTCGGATACCGCGGTAATGAGCGTGCCGCTCGGGTCATCGCCGCTGAGCTCCCAAAACATGGCTCCGCCGAGGCCCTTTGACTTGATGTACGACGTTTTGTCGCCGATCGCCGTAGGGTCGTCGTAACTCCAGAAAACGCCGTCGGTCGGATTGAACACCCAAAACGAGCGCGTCTCCGCATGGCGAAACGGCTTGTACACCGCGCCCAGCATCTTCAGGACCTTGTAGTCCTCGATGCCCGCTTCGTACGTGCCCTGCGCTCCGCCTCCTGTCGCCGTTTGATAGAGGCCGTCGCCGGCCGGCCCGGCGGCAACGCCCTTCCAGCCCCGACCATAGAACGGTAGGCCCATCACCAGCTTGCTCGGTGGGGTCCCGCCGGCGAGCCATCCTTGCATGGCATGGTCGGTGTCGTATTCGAGCGCGCTCGTCGGGTCTGCCGCCGACGCGGCGAGCGGCGCGTGAAAATTGGTGATGGTCTCCCACGCGCCGTGCATGTCGTAGGTCATGACGTTGACGAAATCGAGCGACGAGTGAATCTTGCCGATCTCGATCTTGGCGTATTTGTCCTTGCCGGCAGGGGCCGCGATGGTGAGAAGGTACTTGTGGCCATCGGCCGCGCCTTGGGCATCGAGCTGGGCGCGGAACTCGGCGAGTAAAGCGGTGAAGTTCACCGTGTCTTCAGGGCGGAAGTTACTGCTATTGCCCATGACCGCCGGATACTCCCAATCGATGTCGATGCCGTCGAAGACACCGGGATGGGAGAGGCCTGCCGCAAACGCGCCTTTGATGTACATGTCGACGCACGACTTCACCAGTGTACGCCGCGATTCGGGGGTGAGCGCGGCATCGGAAAATTTGTCCGACCAGGTCCAGCCGCCGACGGAGATGAGAACCTTGAGCCCGGGATGCTTGGCTTTGAGCTGCTTCAACTGATTGAAACTGCCGCGCAGCACGCCGGCGTCCCAGGTGTCGGCCGTGCCGTCCACGCTCTTGGTGGCGTCGTAGGCCTGGTCGTAATCAGCGAAGCTGTCGCCAATCGCGCATTTGAGATCGGCCGAGATATTGGCAAAGCCATAGTTGATATGTGTCATGCGCGCGGCCGACCCACTCGACTCGATGTTCTTGACGAAGTAGGACCGGCCATAGACGCCCCAGGCCGCAAAGTAGCCGACCACGCGCCGCTCTCCTGCGCCGCCGCCTCCACTTCCACCCGTGCCGCCGGCTCCGCTGCCCGCGCTGCCGGCGCCGCCGCCCGCACCGCCAGTTCCCGCGGCGCCGCCAGCTCCTCCAGAGCCGCCGCCGTCTGCGCCCGCGCCGCCTCCTCCCGCGCCGGCCCTTCCGCCGGCCCCGGATCCACCATCGGTCCCGCCCGCACCGCCCGCGCCTCCGACGCCGCTCCCGCCGCCGACGCCTGCGTCGATGGGAGGCTGTCCGCCACTGCCATCGGGACGCGCAGCGTCGTCGCGCGGTCCAACGCCGTCGGCCCTCGCGCCGTCCGACGAAGCATCGCTCGTTGCTCCGCTACCGCCACCCGCGCCGCCCGTCGATCCCGCATCGCCACGGCCATTTCCGCCGACGCCGACGTCGGCGGCAGCGTCGTCCGGACGCCCTCCCGCGCCCGCGCGGCCGGCGCCGCCGATGGGTTCATCGCTCGATGACGAGCAAGCCAAAACCGGAATCAACGACAAGAACGAAAGGGCAAACAGGCGCATTGATATCTGGGGTCGCATCGCGTCGTTCGTGACGCGGCGGTCAGCCTCGCTGCTCCTCGTCTTCAAGATGCGCGCCACCTTGAAAAACGAGGATCTCCCAGCCAATTCGGCCGCCGACGATGGACCGTCTTCGGGGCGGCAAGGCTTCCGGATCGGCGCGATCCACGGAGGCGGGGGTAGAGACGCCTCCCTTGGATCTGCGAGATCCAGCGGCCCCCCCGACGTCGCCTACGGTGTGGGCTATGGTATCATCAACGGAAATGGCGTCCTTCGAAGGCTCGTTGCCGATGCGGATCGATCGGTACGAGCTTTACGACGTCATTGCGTCGGGCGGGATGGCCACCGTGCACCTCGCACGCCTCGTGGGACCGGCCGGCTTCGGACGGACCGTGGCCATCAAGCGGCTGCATCCTCACCTCGCCACCGAAGCCGAGTTCGTGGCCATGCTCACCGACGAGGCACGGCTCGCGAGTCGCTTCGCACATCCCAATATCGTGCCGACGCTCGACGTCGTCGCCTCCCAGGGCGAGCTTTTTCTGGTCATGGACTACGTGCCCGGGCTCACGCTTTCGGCGCTGATGACCAACGCGGCTCGCGATGGCGAGCGCGTGCCGGCGCCGATCGCCTGCGCGATCATGGCTGGCGTCCTGCGTGGTCTCGACGCCGCCCACGAAGCACGCGACGAAACCGCCGGCCCCCTCGAAGTCGTGCACCGCGACGTGTCCCCGCAAAACATTCTCGTGGGCGCCGACGGCGTCGCTCGTTTGCTGGACTTCGGCATTGCCAAGGCGGTCGGGCGCTTGCACACGACGCGCGATGGTCAATTGAAGGGCAAACTTGGGTACATGGCCCCCGAGCAGCTTGGAGCGCGCTCGGTCGATCGGCGCACCGACATCTACGCTGCCTCCGTCGTTTTATGGGAGGCCCTGACGGGCGAACGTCTCTTCGATGGCGACGATGCCGCGGCCATTTTCGGCAGCGTGATGCAAAAGAAAGTACCGGCACCGAGCTCCTGGGCGACAGACCTGCCAGCAGCCATCGACGCCGCGGTGCTCTCCGGCCTCGACCGGGAACCGAGCCGGCGTTTTGCCCGAGCGCGCGACATGGCTACGGCCATCGAGAACGGCGCGCCACTCGCGCGCGCATCGGAAATCGCGGATTGGGTGGCGCAGGTGGGCGAGCGCGAGCTCGCCGAACGCGCGCAGCTCGTGGCGGGCATCGGGCGGCCATCGGCCGTGGCAAGCGCGTTCGGGCAAACGAACGATTCGGCGGAGGGCATCGCCGTTGGCGATGCGCTCGCGCCGGCGAAATCGAAACGCGGCGCCCTGTGGCTCACCGCAGCCGTCGTCGTTTCGCTTGGCGCAGTCGGTATTTTCGCCATGCGACAAGGAGCGGCGAAGCCCGCGGCAGTCGCGGCGCCACAGCCATCAGCGACGGAAACCGACGCGCCCGCCTCGCCGGTTCCAACAGCCGACCCCAGCGCCGCGTCCATGGAACATGCCCCCGCAGCCGTCGAACCTACCGCGGCGAGTCGACCCGTGACGGCAAAGCCGCCCGCAACCTCGCGCACGGGGGCGGCCGCGCGTGTACCCGCGGCGAAAGCGCGCGGGGCCAAAGCGATGCTCTGCGACCCACCGTTCACCATCGATGAACAGGGACACAAACACTACAAAGTCGACTGCCTCTGAACGCGGTAGCCAGGCAGGAGCGCGCGCCACTACGATAGAGTCTCGGTCATGCGTGCGCGAACCGTTGGGAACCTGCTGCTCGCGATGGGCTTGGCCGGCGCACGGCGAGCGTCCGCCGACGACAAGGTGATCTGCGTGCGAGCCGCCGATGCCGCGCAGGAACAACGTAGCGCCGGAAAGCTGAGGGATGCGCGCGCCTCCCTTCATGCGTGCGCGCGGGAGATTTGCCCCGCGCTCGTGCGCAGTGACTGCACGCAATGGTTGTCGGAGGTGGACGCGAGCATGCCGACGGTCGTGCTCCGCGCGCAAACCGAGCGGGGGGAGGACCTTTCCGACGTGCAAGTGGATCTCGACGGACGACGCTTGACCGACAAGCTCGAAGGGCTTCCCATCGACATCGACCCGGGGGCGCACACACTCGTCTGGCGCCGCGGCGGCAAAGTCGCGCGCCAGGAAATCGTGGTTCACACCGCGGAAAAGAACCGAACCGTCACGCTGCGCGTCGAGTCCGTGAGCGCCCTTCCCCCGGCGTTAACCGGCGACGCGCCGGGCGCCGAACGACGATTTCGCCCCGGCGCGGCGGCGTGGATCTTGGCCGGCGCTGCCGTCGTGAGCGCGACCTCGTTCGGCTACTTCGGATGGCGCGGCAGCTCCGAAGTGCGCGACATGCGAACCGAGTGTGCGGGGCATTGTCCCACGAGCCGTGTCGACGCCGCGTACGAGAAGCTTCTCGTCGCCGATATCTCGCTCGGTGTCGCCGCCCTATCGGCCGGCGTTGCGACTTATCTTTTCTGGAGCGCGGCCACGACATCCACGGCGGCGCCGGCGCGGGAGGTGCGTGTCTCGCCTTTTGCCGGCGGCATGGCCGCGGTGTGGCTCGAGCGCTTTTGATGAATCGAATCTCCATGACCAAAGCACCTCGCAACGGATCGGCGCGACGTGCCGCTCGCTGTTGGGCAGCAGTGGGCGCTCTTTTGACGGGCAGCTGTCTCTTGACGACGTCCCTCGATGGTCTCGAGGGCCCTCCTCTTGTTCCTGACGCGGGAGCCCCCGACGGCGGATCCCCGGATGCAACCGAGGGTGGATGGGAGGACGCAGCCGATGCCGACGCGGAAAGGGATCCCGGTGGCGAAGGAGGAAGCGACGCGGCCGATGGGGACGCGACTTCCGGCGACCGGATCCCCGACGCCGTTGGTGACAGCAGTGACATCGGTGATGCGATCGCGAGAGGCCCGATTGTGGTGGCCCCGACGAGTAGCGTGGTGCGCGGCCTCGCCGAGCACGGCGCCGATGTCTACTGGGTTCAGGGCGACCCGAGCGCGGGAATCGTGCGCGCCCCCAAGGCGGGTGGGGGTCCATCCGCGTTCTTTCATATGCCCCCCAACGCTTTCGACGTCGCCGTCGATGCCGACTACGTTTACTGGTCGACGGGCAAGAAAGACGAAGTCTTTCGCAAGCCCATCGGATCGGTCGGACCGGACGAGGAGCTCGTTTATTCCGGTGCCAACGAGACACTCTACTTGGCGGTTGGAACCGTGGGTCGGATCTATGCGACGGGCTTCAACACCGTCGTGGTCGGGCCGCGGGCCGACGCCAGCACGAGCTTCGTGCACTACCCCGCTCAAATGGGTGCCGCCGGAATTGCTTTCAACGGAGCGGGCCTCTATTGGAGCGTCACGGCCGGTGTCGTTCGTGGCGATGAAAGCGGCCAGTCGCCGCCGCGGTCGGTCTACAGCGGGGCGCCCGGTGAAGTCTCGGGAATCGCCGCCGACGAGCAAGATCTCTATTGGATATCCGCCG
>DATHEQ010000439.1:0-13527 GCA_035318505.1 Polyangiaceae bacterium
CAAGGGGGTACGTCGAGGCCTCACCCGAAGAACCCTCCCGCTATGCAAACCGCCGAGAAGCTTCCCGTTGCCGCTGACGAGCGGGTAGAGCGCGCACTTGCGCGGGTTGGCCGGCTCGTGCGCGACCGTTGGCATCTCGACGCGGTGCTCGGCGTCGGCGGTACCGCAGCGGTTTACGCGGCGACGCACCGCAACGGCAAGCGCGTCGCCTTGAAGATGCTTCACCCCGAGCTCTCTGCGCACCTCGAGATGAAGCGGCGTTTCATCGACGAGGGGTACGTCGCCAACCGGGTCGGCCATCCCGACGCCGTGTCCGTGATCGATGACGACGTGACCGACGAGGGCAACGTCTTTCTCATCATGGATCTGCTCGAAGGGGAAACCCTCGATCAGTGTGTCAGCGAAGGGGGATGGCTTCTTCCCGCGCGCGTTCTCACGATCACCCATGCCGTGCTCGACATCCTCGCAGCAGCGCACGACAAGGGAATCGTCCATCGCGACGTCAAACCAGACAATATTTTCATCACACGCGACGGTAACGTCAGGCTTCTCGATTTCGGTATTGCCAGGTTGACCATGCCTGGGCGAACCCACACCACGGAGACCGGGACGGCTCTCGGCACCCCCGCGTTCATGCCGCCCGAGCAGGCGCGCGGCCGCTGGGAGCAGCTCGACGGGCGAACGGACTTATGGGCCCTCGGCGCGACGATGTTCTTTCTGCTGACCGGCCGCGATGTGCATGAAGCCGAGACGGTCAACGAAGAGCTACTCGCTGCGATGACGAAGCGCGCGCCTTCGCTGGGCGAACTCGCGCCGCATCTGCCGAAACCTTTGGTCGACCTGGTCGATCGCGCCCTCGCATTCGAGCGGGTCGACCGCTGGCCGAGCGCGCGCGAGATGCAAGCCGCTGTTCGGAGCGTGGAAGAGCTGCTCGCTTCGGAAACACTGGCTCCGCCCAGCAAAAACCAAAGGGTGGCGCCGGTCAGCCCGACGCTGGTCACGCCGAGCCTCGCGCCCGCCTCGTCGAACAAGCCGCCGCGCTCGCGACCCTTTCGCGCCGCCCTGGTCATCGCCCTGTCCGCCGGGGCGTCCTTTCTTGGGCTCGTCGCGGTTCGACAGATCAGCAAGACGCTCCACACGAACGCCGGACCGCCGATGGAAATAGCTCTCCACGAGGTGCGTTCCGATCCCTTTACGGTCGAGCAACCGCCAGTGGCTGCAGCTGAAGACCCGGAGCCCGGGACTGCGCCCGCGGCGATGAGCTCGAGCAACTCGGCGCGTGAACCTGCACCGCCAGGGAAGGCGCTTGGCGCTCGTTCCAGGGTGGCGCCCCGCCCCGTCGAGGAGGCTCGGACGTGGGTGGCCTCCGGCGTCCGCCCCCCAACGCCGCTCCTTTCACCAGAGCGCGTTCGCGCTCCAGCCCCCATGGATCCCCTGGACCGCCGCAAATAGCTCCCGATGTCGCGCACGCGTTGGATCGCGGTTTTTTGTTTGCTCGTGGCACTGACACCCGAGATCGCGAACGCGCAGGCGCGTGACCCGATCGCAGCCGAAGCGCTTTTTCGGCGGGGACGCGAGGCCATGGAGGCCAAACGTTACGACCATGCGTTGCCGTGGTTCGTCGAGAGCCAAAGGCTCGATCCCGCCGCGGGCACGTTGATGAATGTTGCCACCTGCGAAGAGAAGCTCGGCCGCGTGGCAAGCGCGTGGCAGCACTGGAAAGAGGCCATCGACGCGCTGGAGCCCGGCGACGATAGGATCGCCCTCGCACGAAGTCGCCTCGAAGCCCTGGAACGAAAGCTGCCGCGCCTCGGCATCGCGCTTACCTCCGGCCGAGATCAGGGAGCGCGCGTCTTTCGCGACGACATCGAGCTTGGACCCACGACGCAAGGTGTGCCGCTGCCCGTCGATGCTGGCTCGCACATCGTGACGGTGCACATGGCTGGCCATCGGGAAGAACGCATCGTCGTGCGCGTCGGCGAAGGTGAACAGAAACAGCTCGAAGTCCACGCGGGCCCGGTCGATGCTTCGCCTCACGATGGCCGCAAAAATGCGACGACCTGGCCACGAACGCTGGGATGGGTGATGGCGGGAACTGGAGTTGCCGGCGTGGGCACGGCCGCTGTGACGGGCCTCCTGCTGCTCGATCGCAAAAGCACGGTCGACGCGGATTGCCCCAACAAGGCGTGCGACACCCAAGAAGGTTTAGATGCCGTCGCTGCCGCGCGGACGCTCTCCACCGTCAACACGGCGGCGTGGATTGCCGGCGGCGTGGGCCTTGGGCTCGGTGCCTATCTCCTCATTTCCACCGCGCCGCGCGGACGGAGCACGACGGCCGTTGCACCGAGCGTCAGCCATGATGGCTTCGCCGTCTGGTGCCGAGGAACGTTTTGATGCGCACCGCCACGACGCTGGAGAGTTCCGGCGAATGAGGCCGACACGCTGGCAGATGGGGCTCGTGGCCGCGAACCTCGTTTGCGCTGCTGGATGCGCGCTCGTGGAGGGCTACGATTTCGACGGTTATCGCCTCTCGTCGAGATCGGACGCGGGCCATCCGTCGGACCCGCCCGACGCCTCGGACCCGCCCGATGCGCCGCCGCCCGATATGCCGGACCCACCGGACGCGCCGTCGGTCGACGGTCCGACCTGCATTCCGATCACGTGCGAGGAGCTCGGCGCGGAGTGCGGCAGGATCGCCGACGGGTGCGGCGCGGTGAGCGAATGCGGCTCGTGTCGAATGGGCGTTTGCGGCGGCGGCGGACGCAACAAATGCGGCAACGACCCGTGCTCACCGAGAACTTGCGCCGAGCTCGGTGCGAGCTGCGGGGAAATCTCCGACGGCTGCGGCGGTACCGTTCAATGCGGGTTCTGCACGCCGCCCGAAACGTGCGGCGGCGGGGCGACATCGAAAAAGTGCGGCTGCACGCCGCAGACTTGCCCGGACCGCGGCGCCGAATGCGGCATGGTGACCGACGGCTGCGGTCACGTGCTCGATTGCGGAGCTTGTCCGGGCACGACGTGCGGCGCGAACGGCATGCCCAATCGCTGCGGGTGCACGGCGACGACCTGCGCTGCCGAGGGTGCGAATTGCGGCACCATTCCCGACAAATGCGGGGGAATGCTCGATTGCGGGGCGTGCGTCGCTCCCGCAGTGTGCGGCGGAGGTGGACCGAGCCGCTGCGGCGAGCGCCCCTGTATGCCGAAGACATGCGCCGAGCTCGGAGCCGCCTGCGGCACCATCTCCGATCAATGCGGCAAGCTCATCGATTGCGGCACGTGCCCTTTGCCCGCGTCGTGCGGGGGCACCGGGACGCCCAACCAGTGCGGCTGCAAGCCGGCCACCTGCGCCATGCAAGGCAAGGACTGCGGATCGATCCCCGATGGTTGCGGGGCGACGCTCGATTGTGGAAATTGCCCGGCTCCTGACACCTGTGGCGGCGCGGGCGAGGCCAATCGCTGCGGTTGCACGCCCAAAACGTGCGTGAGCCTCGGAGCCGAATGCGGCACGATCGCGGACGGCTGCGGCGGTTTGCTCGATTGCGGAACGTGCACGCCCCCCAACAAGTGCGCCGCGAATGGGACCGCCAACCGCTGCGAATGCAAGCCCACCACGTGCGCCGCGCAGGGTGCCAACTGCGGAACCATTCAGGACGGCTGCGGGCACATGCTCGCGTGCGGACAGTGCAGCGGCACCGACATCTGCGGTGGCGGCGGCCCGAACCGCTGCGGCCCGCGCCCGTGTGCTCCGGATACGTGCGCTGTGCTCGGCTACGACTGCGGCGATGCGCCCGATGGATGCGGGGGAACGCTGCACTGCGGCGCTTGCCAAGCGCCCCAAACGTGTGGAGGCGCCGGAAACACCAACCGATGCGGCTGCACCCCGAAAACGTGCGACGGGCTCGGCGCCACGTGCGGCACCATCGATGACGGGTGCGGGACGGCGCTCGAGTGCGGCACGTGCAAAGGCAAAAAGGTCTGCTCCGGCAACGTGTGCGTCAAGCAGTGAGCGCGCTTAGAGCGGTATATTGCCGTGTTTTTTCGGGGGAAGGCTCTGCCGCTTGTCCTTCAGCATATCGAGCGCTTGATCCAAGCGCCGGCGCAACGTCCGCGGGTGGATGACCTCGTCGATGAATCCGAGCTCGGCTGCCTTGTACGGGTTTGCAAATCTGTCGCGGTAATCGCCGACGAATTTGGCACGCTCTTCGGCGGCGTTGGCGGCGCTCTCGATTTCGCGACGGTAGATGATGTTGACGGCCCCATCGGGGCCCATGACGGCAATCTCGGCCGTCGGAAACGCGAGATTGATGTCAGCGCGGATGTGCTTCGATGCCATGACGTCGTACGCACCGCCGTACGCTTTACGCGTGATGACGGTGATCTTGGGAACGGTCGCCTCGGCGAAAGCGAAGAGAAGCTTGGCGCCGTGTTTGATGATGCCTCCGTACTCTTGCCCGATGCCGGGCAAAAACCCGGGCACGTCGACGAAGGTGACGAGCGGAATGTTGAAGCAGTCGCAGAAGCGGACGAAACGCGCCGCCTTGATGCTCGCGTCGATGTCGAGGCACCCCGCGAGGAACATCGGCTGATTGGCCACGACGCCGACGGGCCGCCCGCCCACGCGCGCAAAACCGACCACGATGTTGGGAGCGAAGCGCTCGGCGATCTCGAAAAGATTCCCGTCATCGACGGCGGCGCGAATGACGGCCTTGATGTCGTAGGGCTTGCTCGACGTCTCCGGCACCATGTCGTCGAGGGCGGGCACGTCGCGGTCGACCGGATCGCTGCAAGGCCGGCGCGGCGGGTCTTCGGCATTGTTGGAAGGCAAGAAGGACAGCAGATCGCGAAGCTGCGCAATGCAGGCGCGGTCGTCGGGAGCCGTCAGATGGCACACCCCGCTCTTTTGCGCGTGGGTCATGGCGCCCCCGAGCGCTTCTTTGGTCACCTCTTCGTGGGTCACCGTGCGAATGACGTCGGGGCCGGTGATGAACATGTAGCTCGTCTTCTCGACCATCAGCACGAAGTCCGTGATGGCAGGCGAATAGACCGCACCGCCCGCGCACGGCCCCATGACCGCGCTGATCTGCGGCACCGTGCCGGACGCCAGCGTGTTGCGGAGGAAGATATCCGCGTAGCCGGCGAGTGACTCGACGCCTTCCTGGATTCGCGCGCCGCCCGAGTCGTTGAGCCCGATGATCGGCGCTCCGACCTCGGTGGCGAGATCCATCATCTTACAGATCTTGGCGGCGTAGGCTCCGGAGAGCGATCCCCCGAAGACCGTGAAGTCCTGCGCAAAAACGAACACCTTGCGCCCATCGACTTTGCCGAATCCGGTGACGACGCCGTCGCCCAGGATCTTTTGGTTCTGCATGTCGAAGTCGACGGCGCGGTGGGTAACGAAGCGCCCCGTTTCGACGAAGCTGCCCGTGTCGACGAGAAGATCGATGCGTTCGCGGGCCGTCAGCTTGCCCGCCTCATGCTGCTTTTCGATGCGCGCCGCGCCGCCTCCCTGCAGAGCCAACGCATTCATCTCGTCGAGGCGCGCCTTGGGCGAGCTCGCGGCAGCTTGACTCAGAGACGGATTGGAATGACGGGGGGGCGGTCGCGACGACATGATGGCCCAATCGCTAGCATCGATTTTGCCGCGTCGCGAGCGGGACGCGGCTCGACGCGGTCGGCGGCGGCCGTCACACCGCGGCCGACACGCTCGCCATGTGAAAATCCTCGGTTAAAATCGCGGGAACGCGCATCACTGGGCCACGCGCCGGGAGGCGCGACGTCTCTTGTGTCCAAGCCTTCGCCTTGGCGAGCACCGCGGCGGGCGATTCATTGAAGCGGAAGTTGTTGACGGGGCCCTTGATGACGCCCTTCTCGATGAGAAAGACGCCGTCGCGGGTGAGCCCGGTGATGGTCATGGTCTGTGGATCCAACCAGCGCGTGTACCAAAATCGGGTCACGTAGAGACCACGGTCGACCATGGCGATGAGCTGGTCCACCGACTTGGCCTCGCCGCCGAGCAGATGCAGCGCGCTCGGGCGGGGACGCGGTTGGGTGCCCGTTTTTTGCGCCCAGAACCGCGATGTCACGAGCGACCGCAAGGTGCCGTTTTCGACGAACGTCGTCGGCTCGATGGCAAGTCCTTCGCCGTCGTACGGCGAGGCCGGGGTCGCGGGGTCGAACGGGTCCCCCTTCAGCGTCATGCCGGACGCGAACATTTTTTCGCCGAGGCGCGTGCCGCCCCCCTTCTTGGAGAAGAAGCTGCGCCCCTCGTCGGCGCGGCGCGCATCGAGTGCCTCGAGGAAGAACGCCATCATCTCGGCCACGCACGCGGGATCGAGCACCACTTTCCAAGGCTTGGGCTCGGCGGCCGCGGGTTTCCGGGAACGCACCGCTTTGTCGACCGCCACCGTGGCGAGCGCAGCCGCATCGAGGTCGGACGCGGCCACCCGCTCTGCGCCAGCCCATCCGGAACCGTTGCCCTCCGGACTTCGCGCGGTGACGGTCAGACTGGCTTCACTCGAAGGATGGGAAGCGACGAGGCCCGCCGTGGTGGCGAGCGCGGAGGTGGCGCCGCCGGCCGTGTAGAAACCGGCAGCGACGACCCCTTTGCCTTCCGCCGCGGCGATCACCTTTTTGGCGGCCTCGGCGCGCACGTCCGACGACAGCGCGAAGGTCGCCGCATCGAAGGTGCCCGCCGGTGTGCGCAGCACCTGAGGCCCGAGCACGCCCATCCACTCCGGATCCTCGGGAGCGAGCGACGCCATGGTGGCGGCGCGCTTCACCAGATCGGAAAGCGCAGCGGTCTCGACGCGAGTGTGGCTCGCCGTCGCGTGACGCTTTCCGCGCGCCACCGTGACCGCAATGCGGGTCATCTCGACGTCGCCCGCCGTCGTGATCTCGTTGGCGGCAAACCGCGTCTCGTTGTTGCGGCCGAAGGTGACGGTCGCTCGCCCCTCCGCGCCCGGAGCGTGCTGTTTGATGAGCGCCACGATCTGCGCGGCAACCTCGGCGGGATTCATGCTGCACCTCGACGGCCAGTGTTGATGATGTTCACCGCGCGAAACCGCGCCGGCGGACACCCGTGACTCACGGCGTTCGACTGCGGCGGCTCCCCTTTTCCGTCGCTCAGGCTGCCGTGCAATTGCCAGCTCTCTTTGCCGCCGACCATATCGCAGGACTTCCAAAATTCGAGCGAGTTGGCCTGGTAGGCGACGTCCTTGAGCGCGCGCGTCACCTTGCCCTTCTTGACTTCGTAAAACATCTGACCCCCGAACTGGAAGTTGTACCGCTGCTGATCGATGGACCAGGAACCGTTGCCGCTGATCAAGATGCCGTCGTCGGTCGCGGCGATGAGATCGCCCAGCTGGAGCGGTTTTTCTCCGGGCCGGAGGGACACGTTGGGCATCCGCTGGAAGGGAAAGGCCTCGTGGTCCTGCGCATAGGCGGTGCCGCGCGATTCTTTTTCCCCGATCCAACCCGCTTGCTCGCGCGTCGTCTGGTACCCGACGAGTAGTCCTTTTTGCACGAGCGGCCACTCCTGCGTGCGCACGCCTTCGTCGTCGTAGGCGCAGGTCGCGAGGCCACCGGGCGTCGTCTTGTCGGCGACGATGGTGACGAGGTCCGACGCGTATTTGAGCTTGCCCAGCTTGTCGACGGTCGCAAAGCTCGTCCCCGCGTAACCGGCTTCGTAACCGAGAGCCCGATCGAGCTCGGTGGGGTGCCCCACCGACTCGTGAATCGTGAGCCACAGGTTGGAAGGCGCCAAAATGAGATCCTTTTTGCCGGGCGTGACGGAAGGAGCCGCCAATTTCTCCACCGCGTCTTCGGCGATCTTGCGCACATCGGCGAGGAGCGACGCGCCCGTGATGTACTCCCAGCCGGCCTGCATGGGCGGAAGCTCGTGTGCGCGGGTCACGAACTCGCCCTTGTCGTTTTTAGCTGTGGCCGTGTAATCGGCGCCGACGCGCACGATGCGCTGCTCGATGAGCGAGCCCTCCGATGTCGCGAGCAGTTTCCATTCGTCGGACGCCTGCGTGCTGGCGTCGAGAAAGGCGAGGCCTTTGACCTTCTTGGCTTCCGGCCACAGCGCCAGCAAGAGCGCCGCGCGGTCGGCGAGCGGAACGGCGAACGGGTCGACGGACATCGACGTGTGCCAGTTCTCGGTAACCACGGCGGTGGGGGCGAGCTCGATCTTGCGTTTTTGCGCGCCGGAGTTGGCGCGTGCCACGGCGATCGCGCGCTTTGCGACATCGGCGGCGTCCGCCTCGGTGACGCGCGGGCTCGACGCGAATCCCCACGCGCCGAAAGCGAGCACGCGCAGCGCGAGACCATAGGTTTCGATGGAGCTCACATCCGTCACGTGGTCCTCACGGACACGAATGTTCTCGTGCCGGCGCTGGTGCATGCGCGCATCGGCGTACGTCGCGCCGGCGCGCTTGGCCTCGTCGAGCGCGCGACCGAGTATCGCGGCGATCGTCGGCTCGGGGGCGGGACGCGTGGTTTCGGGGGGACGCGGAGGAACGCCGGGGGAGAGGGGCGGAACCGATGGCGGTGCTACCGCAGCGCCGCATCCGGCTCCGAGCGCGGCGAGTGACGACTGAATGACGAACGCACGGCGTGAAAGCATTGCGTACCTCCGGGCCCGCACGGTACGCGCACCGCGCGCGCCGTCAACGGCTGTGTGGCGCGCCAAAAACGAATGCGAGCCGCGCGTCTACGGCGGGTCGACGTATTCCACTTCCACCCCGCGGAACGTGCGGAGCACCGTTCGCCCTGGCGACCGTCGCACCACATAATCCGGCAAGATCGGAACTTTCCCGAGCCCACCCGGTGTGTCCACGATCAGCTTGGGCAGGGCGATTCCCGAGAGCCGCCCTTGCAGCTCCTCCATCAATCGAAGCCCGGTATCGATGGGGGTCCGCAGATGGCTCGTGCCGCGCACCGGGTCCGCTTGCAACAGGTAGTAAGGCCTGACGCGCCAGCGCACGAGCCCACGAAAGAGTCGTTCCAAGGTGTCGCGGTCGTCGTTGATGCCGCGCAAGAGCACCGTCTGGTTCATGACGGGAAACCCCGCGTCGACGAGGCGCAGGCACGCCTCGCGCGCGGCCGCGGTGAGCTCTTTCGGGTGGTTGAAATGCGTCATCACCCAAATGGGATGGTGCGCACGCAGCGCCTCGACGAGCTCATCGGTGATGCGCGCCGGCAAGGTCACCGGAACGCGCGTCGCGAGTCGAATCGTCTCCACGCTGGGAATTTCGCGAAGCCGCCCGAGCACCCGCGCCAGCCGGTCTGTGCTCATGACCAGCGGATCGCCACCGCTCACGATGACGTCGCGAACCTCGGGGTGCTCGGCGAGCCAAGCGAATGCGGGTGCGAGTTGCTCGAGCGTACGCACCCCGCCGCCCGCACCGACCATGCGCGACCTCGTGCAGAAGCGGCAATACACCGAGCATCGATCGGAAACGAGGAGGAGCGCGCGGTCCGGATAGCGGCACACGAGATCGCGCGCCACCTCGTGCGCCACCTCGCCGAGCGGGTCGGCCATGTCCCCCGGCACCTCGCGATCTTCGGCGATGTGCGGAACGCATTGGCGCCGAATGGGGCACTTGGGGTCGGAGGGATCGGCGAGGGACAAATAGTAAGGCGTGATGCCGATCGGCAACCCAGCTTGCTCGGCGCGAAGAGCGCCTTCTCGTTCGTCCTGCGTGAGCGCGAGATGCTCGGAAAGCTCGGCGACGCTCGTGATCGAATGTCGGAGCTCATCGGTCCATGCGAAGCGGGCCTCCGGCCCCGTCGCGGGATGCGTGCCGCTTTCGCTCACGCTCACGCTCGGCAGTCGACGACGTTCGTTCTTCATGGCGTGGACCTAGCGCAGCGACGGCGGCTCGGGACGGCGCGGTCCCTTGGGCCGCGGCGCCTTCGAACCATCACCGTAGCGACCGTGATCGAGCGGCGCTTCTGGAGGCGGAGGGAGCTCGACTTTGGCGAGCGCCTGCTCGTCGACCGTCACCGGAAACTGGCGCCGGAGCTCGGCTTCGAGCGCCTTTTCTCGTTCGGCGATCTTGGCCTGCAAGATGGCGACGCGGATCGATCGGTCGGCGTCGCTGAGCGACCGATCGTGCGCGTCGGATTTACCGAGCATGCGCACCACGTGAAATCCGTCGCTCGCTTGCACGGGTCGCGACAACACCTCGCCGATCTCCGCTACTTCGAACACCGCGGCGCGAACCTCGGCGACGACGCGCGGGTTGTCCCCTCGCGGGTCGCCGGGCGGCCCTACCAAGCCAAGATCGCCGGCCATCTCGAGCGGCTGGCCCTCGGGGCCCTTGCGCAGCGGCACCGCCGAATGGCTCCGAAACAGCTCGCCCCACTCTCGCGAGTTGGTCTTCTTGGCAAGGCCGATCACTTTGGCGGCGGTCTCCTTGTCCTTCACGACGATCTCGGCGACGCGCCGCCGCTCCGGCTCGCGGTAGTCGTCGCGGTGCGCTTCGTAATAGGCGCGCACCTCCGCCTCGGGGATATCGACCGGCGCCGGCAGTTCACGCTTGGCATCGGCGAGGATCGCATCACGGAGGACCTGGCGGATCGCCTGCTGGGTCTCTGGCTCTTGGTCGAGCTTGCGCTTGCGCGCGTCCTGCGCGAGAAGCTCGACGTCGACGATTTCCTGCAACAGCTCCTTGCGCCGCTCGGGCGACTGGTAACGCAACCGATCGAACTGATCCATGCGCTCCAACGTCGCCGCGTAGTCGCCCAACGTGATCGTGCGCTCACCCACCTTGGCAACGACGAGCGCGGCTTGTTCGGGACTAAGACCGCCCGGCAGACGCCCGGCGTCGCTGCGCGTGCTTCGTTGCACGGCTTTCTCGTTACAGCCAAACGCGATGGTCACGATCAGAACAGACGCGTATCGCAGCAAAAGGCTCCTCATTTCACGCACCACGTCGCGGGGCATACTACTCCGCGCGAGCCGGGGCCAGCGACTGACAACCATCCTGATTGCGGCGTGGCGCCCCTCCTGGTACCTCCCTCGGCGTGGACTTCAGGGACGATTCGCTACCCCCGCCTCCCGCGCCGGCACCCGGCAAACTGCGCTACCCCCGGGTGGTGCTCAAGCTGAGCGGTGAAGCGCTCTGCGGTGAGGAAGGGGCATTCGGGATTCAGCCCAACACGTTGAATACGTTCGCTTCCGAGCTCGCCGAGGTGCACGCCGAAGGGGTGCAGATCGGCATCGTCGTCGGCGGCGGCAACATCTTCCGCGGGCTCAAGGGGGCGAGCGCGGGCATGGACCGGGCGCAGAGCGACTACATGGGCATGCTCGGCACGGTCATCAACGCGCTTGCGCTGCAGGACGCGCTCGAAAAGAAGAACGTACCGACGCGCGTCATGACGGCCCTCGAGATCCGCCAGGTCGCCGAGCCGTACATCCGGCGTCGCGCGATTCGCCACCTCGAAAAGGGCCGGCTCGTCATCTTCGCCGCCGGCACGGGCAACCCGTATTTCTCGACGGACACCGCGGCCGCCCTCCGGGCCATGGAAATCCACGCCAGCGCCCTGTTCAAGGCCACCAAGGTCGACGGCATCTACGATCGGGACCCTGCTCGTCACGAGGACGCCAAGATGTTCACGCACCTCACGTACGAGCGGTTTCTCGTGGATCGCATCGGCGTCATGGACTCCACCGCGGTCACACTCTGCCGTGACAACAAGATGCCTATCCGCGTGTTCAAGCTGACCGAGCGCGGCAACATCCGCCGGGTCTGCATGGGCGAAGAGCTCGGAACCGTCGTCGACAGCTAGGCCCCCCGCCGTGCCCGGGCACGGAAGGGTCATTACGGCTCCGCACGCTGAGCTCGGGCAGCTCGCAACGATCGCTTCACGCAGCATTGCCGCCTCAAGGGTCGGAGCCTAAGCTCTCGGCGGGCCCGTCGCCCTCTTCAGAGGCGCACCTACATGTGGCAATCTCTCCCGCTGTTCGGAAAGCTCGTTCTCGACGCCGTCATGATCGCGGCGGCGTACACCTTCTCGGTTGCCATCGTCTCGGCGCGGGGGCGGCCGAGGTACCTGCAAGCGGCCCGGCTCGGCGCCTACGGCACGGTGAGCCTCGTGGGGCTCGCCATTCTCTGCCTCTGCTACGCGTTCGTCACCCACGACTTTCGCATCAAGTACGTCGCGCAGCACTCCGACCGCTCGATGCCCGTCGGTTACCTCTTTACGTCGTTGTGGGGCGGACAGGACGGCTCGCTTCTCTGGTGGCTGTTTCTCCTCAGCATCTACACGGCGGTTTGCGTGCGCTGGCTGAAGGGTCGGTTTCGCGAGCTTCAGCCGTACATCATCGCGACGCTGATGGTGATCGTCCTCTTCTTCTCGGTGCTCATGATGTTCGCCGCCAATCCGTTTTCGACGAGCGTGGCCGGCGCGCGCACCGACGGCGACGGGCTGAACCCGCTGCTGCAGAACATTTACATGATCATTCATCCGCCGAGCCTCTACACGGGCTTCGTCGGGTGCTCGGTGCCGTTTGCTTTCGCGGTCGCCGCCCTCGTCACGGGGCGTCTCGACAACGAGTGGGTCGCGGCGTGCCGCAACTGGATGCTTTTTGCGTGGCTCTTTCTCTCCGTCGGTAACGCGTTGGGGATGCTCTGGGCCTACGAAGAGCTCGGCTGGGGCGGCTACTGGGCCTGGGATCCAGTCGAAAACGCGGCGTTCCTGCCGTGGCTCACGGCCACGGCGTTCGTCCATTCGATGATGATCCAAGACCGGCGCGGGATGCTCAAGGTGTGGAACATCTCGCTCGTGCTCGTGACGTTCTTTTTGACGATTTTCGGGACGTTTCTCACGCGCTCGGGGCTCATCGCCAGCGTCCACTCCTTCGCCCAATCGAACATTGGCATCTACTTCGTGTGGTTCATGGGCATTCTCGTCGCCGCCTGCACCGGGCTCGTCGTGTGGCGGCTGCCGCGCATGCGCAGCGAGGGGCGCATCGAAGCGGTGCTCTCCCGAGAAGCCGCATTTCTCGCCAATAACTGGGCGTTTCTCGGCATCGCGGTTTTCATCGCCGTCGCCACCACGTTCCCGCGCATTTCCGAATGGCTGCTGAAACAGGAGTCGACCGTGGGGCCGACTTTCTACAACGCGTGGCTACCGCCGGCGGGGCTTTTCCTGTTCGCCCTGATGGGCATGGGTCCGCTTCTGGCGTGGCGCAAAACGTCGCCCGCCATGTTCAAGCGCAGCTTCGTTTGGCCGCTGACGGCGGGAGGCGTGGTCGGCATTCTGCATCTCGTTTTTGGTAATTCGCTGCGATTCATGCCCTTCGTCACCCCCGACCGGATCTACGACGGCGCCGTGGGCACGGCGTTGCAGAAGCTCGGATCCGTTCTGCCCCTCGTCTCCACCGTCCTTTGCGCCTTCAACGTGGCGGTCATCGTGCAGGAATATACCCGGGGCCTCGCCGCGCGACGGCGTGCGACGCACGAGGCTTTTCTGCCGGCGCTGATCGGTCTCGTAGCCAAGGCCCGGCACCGCTACGGCGGG
>DATHEQ010000440.1:0-4370 GCA_035318505.1 Polyangiaceae bacterium
GCATGAGCGCTTTCGTCCGCGTGAGCGAGGGAGAGCGCGAAGGCGCGGCCGAGCTCGACGCGAGCTTGAAGGCCGCCGGCATCGTGCACGGCATCGATCCGATCGCGTACGCCGTCTTGATCACCGCGCTGGCGAGTGAGCAATCGGCGCCCGAGCTCGAAATCGCAAGGGGCACCGCGGCGGGATCGGCACGCGACGGGCACTTCGAGCCCGCTTTTCACCCCGGTTTACAGCCCGGGCACGTGCGCGAAGACGGGACGGTGGATTTTCACGATCGCGAGCTGCTCAAACCGGTGTCGCGGGGCGAGGTGCTCGGCCGTGTGTATCCTCCCGGCGAGGGTCCGTCTGGCCTGCGCGTCGACGGGGTGGCCATTGCCGCAAAGCAGGGGCGAGCGCACGCGCCCGAACTGGGTGCTGGCGCGGAGTTGCTCGCCGATAACCGCGTGCTCGCGACCCGTACCGGTGTCGTCATCTACGTCGAGGGTCGATCGATCGACGTCGGAACGCGTTACGAGCACAAGGGAAACGTCGATCTGCGTGTGGGCGATCTTTCGATGGAAGGCTCGCTCGTCGTGAGGGGCGATGTAGAGCGCGGGTTTTCCGTGCGCGCCTCGGGCGATCTCGAGATCAAAGGTGACGTCGACGGAGGTAGCGCGCGCGCGGGCGCCAACCTCAAGATTGCCGGCACGGTGCGCGGAAGCGAAGGGAGCATCGTGTCGAGCGGCGGTGATCTGCACGCGCGGCACGTCGAACGGGCGCGACTCGATAGTGGCGGCATTCTCGAGCTGACCGACGCCGTGAATTCCGCGCTGTCCGCGGTGACGATCCGCGCCGATCGCTCATTGCGCGGCGGGCACGCCGCCGTCGAGGTCGGTCTCGTGACGCGCGACGCCGGGACGCCGACGGCCCTCGTCGACACTGTCCTCGAGGCGGGGGCGCCGCGAGAAGACCGCGCCGCAGATGCGTGCGCCACGCTCGAAACGGCGAAGGCACAGCGTATCGTCGCGCGGCGCATGCTCGGTATGCGCGCCAGCCTCGGACACCGCGCCGAACCCGGCAAGCTGGCACGCGGGCTCGCCGCCGTTCAAAGCCACGTGATTGCGCGAAAGATCCAGCGGGTCGAGCGCATTGCTGGTTTATTGCCGCTCGCATTCATCGAGGTGCAAGGCACTGCATACCCGGGCGTCCACGTACGCATCGGCGACGCTCATTTGCTGGTAGAAGACGCGATGCGAAGCGTACGCTTCACGCTCGACGTCGAACGTCGGACGATTCGCACGGAAGGGGCCAAAGAATGAGTATCGCAGACCTGAAGGTGCAGGATTTGATGGCCCGTCAGTTGGTGACAGTCAGCGCCCAGGCGACACTGCGCGAAGCCGCGCGATTGATGCACGCCCATCGCATCCACTGCCTGCTCGTTTTGCCCGAGAGGGCGGACGCGCCAGTGGGGGTGATCACCACCAAAGACATCGTTCAGGTGCTCTGCGAGGCCGAGATGAGCGTGCTCGACCAGCTGCGCGTTGCCGACGCCGCCACCACGCCCGCGGTGTCCGTGCAACACAAGCTCGCGCTGGTCGACTGCATTCGTTTGATGCGCATGACCGGCGTACGCAGCGCGCCGGTCCTCGATGGAATGTCACTGGTCGGATTGATCAGCTTCAGCGACGTGCTGCGCATCGTCGCGGAAGACAAAAAGGTGGGCGCTCCGAGTGGAGCGTAGAGCTCGCGGGACGAGACGCCTACTACCCTGACACCTTGGCGCGTTTCAGCGTCAGACTGTCGACCGATGTATGGCGGAGCGCGCTGCGCCCGGTGACCAGCATCACGACTCCTCATTGCGCGCGATATGTGCAATCGCCGCACCCTAGAAGCACAATTGCCCCCCGTACCGACGTGGAGCGGCGGCAGGTGTGCGCAAACGCGAAGGCATACCCATTGCCTAGGAGTGACACAGCAAGACCGCTCGCAGGGCGCCAAGCTTCATTACCCACGCGTCGAAACGCCGGAGCAGCGAACGCCGAGCGCGAACGAATTCACGAGGAGGACCACATGGACCTGATTGTTTTTCTGCTCTTTGGACTTTTGGTTGGTGCCGTAGCGCGGCTGCTCGTGCCGGGGCGCCAATCAGGTGGATGGGGCGTCTCTTTGCTGCTGGGAGTCGCCGGCGCCTTCCTCGGCGGTCTACTAGGACGCGCGATGGGGTTCTACCACGAGGGTGAATCCGCTGGATTCATCATGTCTGTCCTCGGCGCCGTTCTCCTGGTGGTCGTTTTCCAGGCACTGATGCGCCGGCGCCGCCTTTTCTGAAATCATCGACGCCGAGCTCGTCGGCGATCCTCGGGCGTTCAGCCTTGCGAGTCGACGACGAGCTACGGCGGCGGTCCCGGGGGCGCTTGGACCCGCGATTGACGTGTTCAAGGCTGCGTGACGGTCACCACGTCGAACGCCGCCATCGAGCTCTGGGTCGCAACCGCGACGTAGCCTGCCGTGATGGCGCTGGTCGGCATGTACGTGCCTAACATGTTGCCCCCGAGAAATGCGCTCAGCGCCCCCGACGCGTTGATGCTGATTTTGACGTCGTACCAAATGCCCGCCGTGATCGTCGCGGGCCACAGCGGTCCGTCGGTGGGGCTCGATCCTGCGTTGATTCGAATTCGAGCGCCGGTCGGTTCCAGTGTCAGGCATGCGTAGGTGCTGCTCGGCGCATAGCCCAGGCACAAAAACGCCGTCGTGGCTCCCGACGAGCCGGCATTCAGAATTTTGACGCGCGCCGAAACCGTCGTCGCGCCGCTCCATGGGCCGCCGGGAGCGCTGTTGGGATAGCAAAGGCGGAACGTCGAGCTCGACGCATGATCTTGCGCAAACACGTTCGACCCGTCGACGAAGGAGACCTGCCAATCACCATCACTGCCTCCCACACGCATCCATCCCACGGGCATCGCGCCCGCGCTGTCCCGCTCGAAGTCGGTGCAGTAGTTGGCGCCGACGGAGCACGTTCCGAGGCCACCATCGACGCCGCTACCAGCGTCCGTCACGCCGCCAGTACCGGCCACGCCGCCGGTGCCGCCGCTGCCCGCCGCCGAGCCACCCATTCCACCGACTGATCCGCCGCTGCCACCCGTCGCTCCACCGGTGCCGCCCGTCGCTCCACCGGTGCCGCCAGTCGCTCCACCACTCCCACCGCGACCGCCGGTGGAGCCGGCCGATCCGCCCTTGCCTCCGCCCGCGTCGGTTGCCCCGCTCGATCCGCCGCTTCCACCGCCGCCACCGAATCCACCAGTGGCTCCGGCACCGCCGGAACCCGTGGCTCCTGCGCCGCCTGATCCGCCGGTATCCGCGCCGGCGCCGCCGGAGGCTCCGCTCGAGCCAGCCGCGCCGCCAGTTCCGACCTGTCCGGAGCTCCCGCCCCTGCCGCTCACTTCCTCGGCTTCGGCGCACCCGTCCATGACGAGCAGCGCGGTCACGCCCATCAGCCCAATCGAAAAACAAGCGGAGCGAAACTGCATGACGTGGCTCCCTTCCTATTTGGTGTTGCGCCGGTCGACGTCGCCGTGTTCGCCGCGATCGACGAGGGCTGGGGAGAAGTAGCCTCGACGCAGGAAAGGGTAACATGGCTGAGCCACCAGAAACCACGACTCATCCAAATGGTCTTACCACTTCGCCGAGTGGGCCGACCATCACAGCGTAGGATTGTGCGCGGGTGCCGCGCGATAGAGGGTGCCCGAGCCGAAGCTCCAGGGGCGAGCGCCGAACAGCGTACGCGACCGCGCGAAACGACGGGTGGAGGCATTTCGTCCGCGGATCGGTTATCTTGTTTTCGTGCGGATTTCGTCGCGAGATCCTGAGGTTACTCCTTCGGAAGGCGTCAGTTGGAACGAGTCCACGATGCCCGTGGTGCGAATCATCTTACGCGACGGTAAGGACGAGCGTCTCCTCTGGCTGCTACAGCAGTTCGAAGGCCTCTTCTTGCGGCGCCAAAGGTACGTGGTGTTGCTCGACACGACGGCGCTTTCGAGCATCCCGTCGGCCCCCACGCGTCACGCTATCGGCAAGTGGCAGCATCGGCACGAGGAAGAGACGAAAACGTGGTGCGCGGGAACCGCCATCGTCATCTCATCGCGGCTCGTTCGCGGCGCGCTCATGGCCATGGAATGGGTGCAAGCGCCGCCGATCGAGCACTTCTACCCGGCCACGCGGCGAGAAGGCCTCGATTGGTGCATCAGCACCGTCGATGAAGCGGGGCTGGTGCTCGGTTCGACCGAGCGCGGGATTTTGCAATCGAACGACGGTTGAAGGAAGCTCGAATGCCTACCGCGTCCGCGCTCGTGCAACGCTTGCATCGGGTTGGAAGCGACCTGCCCAACGCACTC
>DATHEQ010000441.1:0-13801 GCA_035318505.1 Polyangiaceae bacterium
GTACAGTAATAATTAGCAATGGGGCTAATATAGTCGGTGTACTGGTGAGGTTCGTGCCTGGCGGAAGTCAGGCGACAAGCCGAACCCGTGGCAGGTGCTCTGCCGCCGCCTCCGAAGCTCCTGATTTGAGCAACTTGGCGATGGTTTCATACCGCGCAAAACCCGTTGGGGTCGCCCAGTAACGTTTCAGTCTGCAGGAGGTGAGTGAACCCTCCTCGAGCGCCGCGAGCCAGCGGGAGGCATCCGCGAGATGCATAGGTGCCCTGCGGCGGCGGCCTAGGGCCGCCGTCCTCGGAGTCCTCATGTTCGCTGCACGCCGCGTCGTGACGCGCGTTCGGCCGGACCTTTCACTCCTTCGGCGGACGGATCAATTCCCTCTCGGGCCAGTTCGCCTCATGAACCAAGCAGAAGTATCGCCGCCAGATTCCCGCGCGTAGACTCGGATCGTGATCGGAGCGCTCGCAATCCGCGACGCGCGGGCCGGTCAGGAACACAGGATGCAGTCGCGACCGGGAACGTGACCAAGGAGCTGGACGGGATCGTACGACGACCGAACAGGTAGAAATGAACAAAGACGCCAATGTTAAAAGAGGCGGCACTATCACCAAACGGTGCAACTCAGCAAAGGAGCTATACGACTTTCTCACACCGAGCTCGGATCTCTGGGCTCCTGACCCGGGATCGTGGGTCTTTCGCGGGCAAGGGGACACAAGATGGCGCCTCTTTCCAACCACTAATCGTCGAAGTGCGTGGGCCGGATTGAGTGCCTCCTCAGGCGACGTCGAAAGCCCCCTTGGTGACTATTTCGAACCTGATCCAACCGAAGAGCGCCGACTCTTGGTTGACTTCTTTCGAGCGCTAGAAGCATCGGGGCTCGCAATACCGGGAGACGGGGAGCACCTTCGGAGCCACGTTCGCCAAATCGAAAATCTCGAACCGGTACATTCCGGTCTGTGGCCGCTCGCTGCCTTGGCGCAACATCACGGTCTTCCGACGCGCATGCTCGATTGGACGAAGAGAGCAAAGGTCGCGGCGTACTTTGCCGCGGTCCAGGCAAACACTTCAATGGAGCTGGAGATCTGGGCTCTTTTTATCGGCGATCGGTACGGAGACGGGCTTTGCTTCGGAAGCTCGGTATTGCTCGCTGAAGTCCCCCGCGCGAGTAACCGCAATCTGCACGCTCAAGGTGGCCTCTTTACCGTGTGGAAGTCGTACACGGGGTTGAAGTCCCTTGATGAGATGCCGGCGACCGGCGGCAGCGGGGATTTCCCAATAATGTACAGGTTCGTTCTTCCGACAACGCAACGCCTGGATCTTCTTCGATGGTTGTCGTTCGATGACATCAACGCATCAAACTTGTTCCCCGGATACGATGGCGTGGCCAAGGAGGTTCGCGAGCAACGCTTGCGCGAACGCGCGCGCGGCACACCGGCGTCATGCGGTATCTCGGCCCGTGTCCTCGTAGATCTCGCTCAGCATTCCTCGCTTCGCCTCGCCGTAGAAGTCGAGCGTCCATTTGCCGTCCTCGGCCTTGAAGAACATTCGCCGGGTGCCTCGTGCGATCATTCGAGTGATGTCGTGTGCCGTCCCTTGGTTGTCTTGGTTGCTGCCGGCATCCAGGTAGCCGATGAATCTTTCACCGGCGATCACCCGCGGATACTCGGCGGCACGCTCCAAATCGTACGCTCTCGTTAGTCCCGGCGAATAGAGGACGTTCTCCGGCTCCAGGACGCAGCCGGGGGCAACGTCGATTCCCCCGCGCAGGGGCAGCGTGCTCGCCGGTTCATCACTTCCGATCTTGCATTGAATCATCATCGCGGAAGCAAGCGACGCGACGATCGCGAAGACTCCTCGCATCGGATTGTGCCGGGGGCCATCCACCAGCGCGGTGCCGAGAACGATGTGATCGGGGCCTGGCGATCGATGAATGTCGAACGACAGGAGTCGCGCAAGCTCCGGGTGGATCGGCTTTCCGTCGATTTCGGAAGGGAACCTCACCCGGTTCGTGAAGGTCTGCATTCCTCCAAGCAAGCGGCGTCGCAACTTCACCGCGTGGGCAAATGCAGTGGAAAGCTCCTCTCGGCCCTGGTCATCTTCCGGCAACGGGAACCGATCGAATCTATCGAGCACCGTCCGATACCCGAGCAGATCGAGGAAGGCGACGGCCCACATCGCCATCTCTGTTCTGGGCGTAGGGTCGACGCGCTGTCTTAGGTGCCGACGCTTGCGATCGGATCTTCGGCTCATAGGTGGACCTAACATCCTCCCGCCGATTGCGCTGGGTGTCATCGCCGAGACGGTAGGACGTTCTCTGTCCCGCGGCGGTAATTGCGCCCGGGCAAGGCGCTTGACACCGGGGGGACGGCGGTCGACGCGTTGAGCGATGTTGCAAGTGAGACTCCCGTACATGCTCGGCTATCGCGTCGACCGCCCAGCTGACCTCCCGCTGGTCGACACGCCCCGCGCCCGAATGGTGCGACTGCTGGGGATGGACGGGAGTCCCGCCCTGCAAGCGTTGGCGGTAGACGAACGCGAAACGCTGCTCTTTTCGCTGACCCTCACGCTCGGGCGAGGCCTCTACCACCGGCTACGGTTCCGGCAGATCGTCGATCTGCTCGCGGCGCGACGAGCAGAAACAAGGGGAACAGTGACGTGGGATACGTTCGCCGCGTACGCCCTCTTTGAGGCCGCGGCGGCGCTGGGGGCGGTGCGTCTCTCGGTAGACGAGATCATCTTCATCACGGCTCGCCTAAGGGGAATTGACCCGCCGGAGATTTACAAGCGCTGGTCGGCAAACGACGTGATGACAACCGACTTTGCGAAGCGCCCCGATTTTAACGTGCCGGAAGTCGTCGCGCTCCGGACCGAGAAAGACTGGTACGACGAGATGAACGACTACCGCAACGTCCTCCACCATCGAGGCTGGAGAGGTGACACTGGCGGATACTACCCGCTTGGTAGCACATTGCCGGAAGCTCGTAGCGACGAGCACAACGTGATGCTCGTTCCCGATCGGGCGTCTCTGGTCGGCAAGACCCGCCCGCACGAGTGGACCTATACCGAGGGACGAAGGCTGGAGGACGTGGTCGACGCCGCGATCGCTGGATTCGAGCGGGTGATCGACAAGGTGTGCATGTCGTGCTGGGGAGGATCCGTGCCTCCGAGTGGAAAGATCCCCCCAGAGGAGCTTGCTTCGATTTTCGTGCTGCTCCCTCGGCCGATCGTACTCGTCGCCGGAAAGAGTCTGCTTCTTCCCGTCTTTAGCACCGAGGAGAGCGCCCGGGCCTTCAAGGGTTTCCCGCCGGACCTTCCACGCGACCTCATCGAGGTGTTGCCTGACAGCGCGGCGATGGGGCAAAACTCGTTCACCTTCACGCTACGAGACGAGGCGCTCGCGCAAGCCGATCTCGACGGGGATCTAATCGTGGCTCTCGATTCATCGGGCATCGATCCCCAGACGATGATGCTGCCCGCAACGGTCGCCGCCCGGCTGCCGCTAAACCAACTTCGCGAGAACGCTGAGACGGACCCGATCGGCATTCCTCAGAAGGAGTTCAAGGTCGAGCGGCTCTACATGTGGCGATACCCGCCCACTTAAGGCCATCGTGTTCCGGTGGGGCGATAAGCATGACGATCAACGTCCGTGCGAGAGCCCCGTGGTGCGATCCCCGTGCTAGGACCTTCATCACGGGGATGGTCGATCCGTTTCCCTCTCCTAGCTCGAAGTTCTGTCGCATCTGCCGCACTAGTCCGGCGGATTCGGGCGAGCACCTCATACCGAGCGCGATCGGCGGGCGTCGGATCGTCGATGGCGTGCTCTGTGGACCCTGCAATAGTGCGTGCGGCAGCGGGATCGACGCTGCCTTGGCGAACAAGTGCCTCTCGATGCGCGTGATGTTGGGGATGGAGGGGGATCGCGGCCAGAGCCCGTCGCTGACCGTAAAGGACGCGGAGGGGACGCGAGTGTCCCTCGATGGCGGAATGACGGCCCGCGCGGCGGCCGGTCCTCCCGAGGTTGTTGACCTCGGCGACGGAAACTTTTCGCGAGCGACGTCCAGGCGAACGACTGGGCCGTGGGCTACGCGATCGATCCGCTGACGGCAACGAAGACCAGACGACGCGTCTGGATGGCGACCTGATCGATCCTAACTCGCGACGCAAGGACGTCGAGGAGGCGTTCTCGAAGGCGTTCGAGGTCATTCGCGAGACGGGTTACGAACGCGGGGCCGAGACGCTCACAGGGAAACTCTCCAACGAGCTGATGGCAAAGCATTTCGGACCACCCGGAGCCAGGCGTCGTGTGACGAGCGACACAATGCCTTCCTTCCAGCGCGATCTTCTAGACGAGATCGCGAAAATCGAGGGTCGCCAGACGTCGACCAGGGCGGACCCCGAGCTCCAGAGGAAGCTGAACGAACGCGGCAAGCAGAAGAAGGCCGAGTGAGCCGTGCCGTGGCAAATCGATTTGCCGTGGCCGGCAGGGTCGGCCGACGGCGTTTTGCGAAACGGCCGTCGTGTGATGCGAACTCGGTGGCGTGGGCCACCGTCATATCGCGGCCCTCGGCTCAGGCGAGCCGTCCGCTGAGCGTCGCCTCGTCGCATCCTCGACGGCGAGCGCGGCCGCCGGCACGCCTTCATGTTCGTGTACGCTCTCAGGACAACACTGGAGGATCCATGCGGCTACGGAGCGTATCGCTTGCCTGCTTGTGCGGTTCTGCCCTCATGAGCCTGTCGCCCCCCCGGGCGGCTCTCGCTGACCTCCCAACGTCACCTTTGGCCAAGCCACGCCCTCGTCCGAGTTTGGGATGGACGTTGTGGATCGGCGGGATCGTTGGCGGAAGTCCACCAGCTACGTTTTCGGCCCCTGAAGATCGGGAAGGACCAATACCAATGCCGGCGGGGATTCCGTGGGAGTGCCGGTTCGGGAAGCCTGATGCATTCCACGATGACGGCATGCTTCCGGTCGCTGATCAGAACGGTCGCCAAACGGGGGTGTTCCAACGAGACGATACCTGGAGGGTCTATCGCTCAATTGAGTGCAGCAGTGACCGCTGGAAGACTTGGGTCAGTGACGCTGGCGCCTACGTCTTCTTTGACCGTGGGTTGCAAGGGACGCCGAGCCAGGCGGACCTCGGACTCAACTACGTGAGAGAAGGCGCGAGGGTCTTGGTTTCCGTGGTCCTCAAACCCTGCTCTTCAGAGGATCGACACCCCGACTGCCGCCGCTTGTCGGCTCTGCCGATCGTACCCATCGCGCCCGCCGGAACCGCGGACTCGAAGTGACGAGGAGTTGATCGACTCTAGACGTCTCCTTCGACGCGCTCGGAGCCGCGGCTCGTCATGGAGCCACTATTTTTGCACAGCACGGCGGATGCGGACCTTCCCCGGCTCCAGTACGACGATCGCACCGTCAAGGTTCTCGCCCGCGACTACCGCGATGCACGCCACGATCTGTTTGACCTGCATTATCGCCGGCAGATCGTTCGGAAAGCGTGCGAGTACGACACCACGATGGCCAGCGGGTGGATAAACGAGCTCGTTTCCGAATTCGACATCGCCCGTCAGAACAGCGAAGCCTCGCTCCTGAGCGAATTGAAATATCCGCAAATCAGGTTGTCCCCGCAGTCCCTCGTCGCGCACGTCGGCCGCTTCGTGGCCTGCCACACGCAGCGCTGGTGCTAATGATCGCGGCAGATCCTCGTCAACGAGGAGCCGGAGCATTTAGCCGACCGCTCGTACCTGCTCGGTTGCCAGGACCTTCGCGGCGTACGCGAGCGCGGCGAGGACATCGTCTCGCGTGATTCCGTACTCCTCGGCGACCTGGTCGGCGCTCAGCCCAGCCGCTAGCTGACCGACAACGACATCGACGGGAACCCGTGTTCCTCGGATGACAGGCCGGCCGAGTCGAACCGCAGGGTCGACGACAATGCCCGGAGCTAGCTCGCTGGCTGCCATTGCTTCGAGCCTAGCATAGGGCACCTGCGCATCGCCGAACGCGCCGCTGCCGTTGCTAGGCCGTCAGCCGGACCAAAGCGAGGGGGTGCGCCAACACCTCAGCGCTAGCAAATTCAACTATTTGCGCCCGGGTTTCATACTGCGCAAAACCCCTTGGGGTCGCCCCAAAGAGAGAGTGCGTGAGACCTCTCGAGACAGCCCGCAGCAATGCGGGCTGTTTTCTTTTGGAGCGAACGGACGTGGTCCTGCTTACAGCTCCGCAGGCTTCTATTCGGCTGGCGCGGGGTTTGGGGTTGCTAGCTCGCCTCTAACACTGAGCCCCCAGACGTAGGCTGAAGGCGCGGCGAGGGCAGGCTAGGCCGTCAGGCGCACTGTGGCGAACCGGTCATGCCAGGCCTCATTTGCCGTAATTTCAATCATTTGCGCCGAGGTTTCATACGGCGCAAAACCTTGGGGTCGCAACGAAGTTCAGGTCCGCCTTGCAGGAATCCGGCGACGCTCCGCGAGTTACACGCACGAGCCTACCGCGCTTCAATCGTGCCGCCGCGAGTTAGCGCGGACCCGCCTTGACGGCCACTTGACGTAGGCAGTACGCCCGCTCCTCATGTGGACAGGCTTCGCCAGGCTTTGCATCATCGACCGTCTTCGTGTACCGGCGGCGTTTGGCCTTTTCGCCGCCGGCCTGGCAATGGTCGCCTGCGGTGGCGCTCCAACTGGACAGGTCGCCTCCGCCGCTCCGGCGACGTCCTCCGAACGCCGCGCCCCGGCCAGTCCGCCTCGACGCGAGGGGGCGGCGCTGGCTGGCACCGCCGCCCGCGACGCGGTGGCGGCGCCGGATCGGTCGGCCGACGACAAGGCCGTCGATTCAGGCCGACATCCGGCGGAGACCCTCGAATTCTTTGGAATCGCGCCGGGAATGCGCGTCGCGGAGATCATCGCCGGCTTCGGCTACACCACCGAGCTCTTGGTCCGTACGGTGGGCCCGAGTGGCAAAGTTTACGCGCAGAACAACCGTTTCATCTTCGACACCTACGGGGTAGAGGACTGGATTGATCGGCTCGCCAAACCCGTGAACAGAAACGTCGTTCGTGTCGATCGCGAATTGGAAGACCCGCTCCCGCCCGACGCGAAGGAGCTCGACGTTATCCTCGACGTGCTCTTCTACCACGACACTTTTTGGCTCAAGACCGATCGCGCCCGGATGAACGCCAGCATCTTCGCTGCCCTCAAACGCGGCGGTATTTACGGCATCGTCGACCACAGCGGGCGCGACGGAACCGGCGCTACCGAATCCAAATCGCTGCATCGCATCGAAGAGAAGGTCGTGCGCGATGAGATCACGAGCGCCGGTTTCAAGCTTCTTGCAGAGGGCACGTTCCTCCGCAATCCGGAAGACACGAGGGACTGGAACGCCTCCCCCATCGGCGCCGGCGAACGCCGCGGCACGAGCGACCGTTTCGTTCTCAAGTTCGTGAAGCCGTAGCCCGCCCTTTGGCGTCGACGCGTGTGCGGCGACGACCTCAAGGGTCGGCGTGCGCGGCACGGCGTGACGCGCGGCCGCCTGAGGTGCGGCCGCGGTCACGCATGCCGTCGAGCCCCCTTCAGCGGGTCTCGGTGGCGACGTTCACGACGATACGACTGCCATCGAGCTCGCTCTGGTGCAGAGCGGTGATGGCGGCGGCTCCTTCCTTTCGGTCGGCCATGGTGACGAACCCGAAATTGCGGCTCGCTCCGGTGTTGCGATCGGAGATCACCGTGGCCTCGACAATCTGGCCGAAGGAGGCGAAATGCGCCCGCAAAGTAGCGCTCGTCGTGTCGTTGCTCAAGCTGCCGACGAAGAGCTTCACCGGAATGTTCGGTGCACTCCGAGGCGCGTGCGTGTCCGCCTGGAGGGACTGCATGACTTCCTCGACCGACCGCATGTTCCCGACGATCTCGGCGACCGTGGTCATGTCGGAGGCGGTGCTTGGTGGTGCGTTGCGCTTCTCGATGCGGCGCTGCGCTTTTCCGCGCGCCTTCTGGTTGCGCTTGTCTTCTCGGGCACGCTTTTCGAAGGTGCTCATGAGCGCCCTCCCCTCGATGTTGCCCGCGGAATGTTCCGAATCGATTTTGCGATAATCAGATGTACCTGCCTTTCGTGAGGGGGCAGACCGGCAAAGGCCGTCTGCAAAAGGGGCTAGTGTAATCGCGCTCCGGCTCCAGCGCCCGCGCTATGTGATCCGAAGCCTGAGAAGCTCAGCCGGCACCTTCCACTGCGGTCTCAAGCGCCGCGTGGCGCCGCGCGCAGCACATTATACTACGGGTCGCCCTCACAGCTGTGTGCCTCGACGTTAGCGCCTCGCACTTCGACGAACCAGGCCGAAATCGTGAGGCTCGCGTAGGGCCGCGGCGTTTCCCGAAGGCGTCGACTGGGCGCTTCACCATTTATGAGCGAACGGCGTCCTCGAGCTTGCGCTTCTCGAGACTGAGCCTAGCCACGCTCGCCAAGTAATAAGTGACGGGAAGGACGATCAGCGTCAGTAACGCGGCGGAGATGGTTCCCGCCACGACAACCACGGCGATCGGCCGCTGGGTCTCGCTGCCGATGGCGTGCGAAAGCGCGGCCGGTACGAGACCGAGCGAGGCCAAGAGCGCCGTCATGAGCACGGCGCGGAGCCGATCGCGGGTTCCGCCGACGGTGGCCTCGAGGAGCCCTTCACCTCGGTCGAGGCGAGCGCGGATCGCCGCGACGACGAGGACGCCGTTGAGCACGGCTTGCCCCAAGAGCGCAATGAACCCCACCGCAGCCGAAACCGACAATGTCATATGGGCCACGGCCAGGCCGAACACGCCGCCGATGAGGGCGAACGGTACGTTGAGCAGTATCAGCAGCGCGTCGAAGATGCTGGAGAACGCGGAGAACAAGAGGATGAACGTGATGAGCAGCGCGAGCGGAATGACGAGGCGGAGCCGAGCCATGGCGCGTTCCTGGTTCTCGAATTCGCCGCCCCACGTGATTTCGAAGCCCGGCGGTAGAAGAAGAGCGGCGTCCACTTTGCTCCGCGCTTCTTCGACGAACGAGCCGAGATCGCGATTGCGCACGTTCATTCTGACCCCGATGTAGCGACGACCGTTTTCACGGGTGATCGCTGCCCGGCCGACGCCCATGCTCACCGCCGCCACCGCGGAAAGCGGCAGGAGCGAGCCGTTTTTGGCGGGCAGCATCATGCCGCGAATGGCCCCCACGTCTTCGCGCGTCGACGCCGGCAAGCGCACCGTGACGTCGAAGCGCTTTTCCCCTTCCCAGAGCTCACTCGCCACGTGCCCCCCCATGGCGGTTTCGATGTAGTCCTGCAGATCGCCGAGATCGAGATCGTAGCGCGCCAGGGCGGAGCGATCGATCTTGACCGCTACCTGTGGCATCTCGCCGCTCTTGACGATTCCAACGTCGGCCGCGCCGGCGACTTCGACGATGACGTCTTTGCTCTTTTCGGCAAACTGCTGCAGCTGGTCGAGATCGTCGCCATAAAGCTTGACGGCGATCTGGCCGAACTGTCCGGAGATGTTTTCGGCGACGTTGTCCCGGATCGGTTGAGAGAAGTTGTACTCGAGGCCCGGGATCTCCTGCACGTTGGCGGTCATCTCGGCGATGAGGTCGTCGATGGTGTGCATGTTCGGGCGCCATTGATCGAGGGGCTTTAGCTTGACGAACACTTCGAAGTTGGAAGGCAGCGTCGGATCGGTGCCGTCTTCGGGCCGGCCAAGCTGAGTCAAGAGCGTCAAAGCCTCGGGCGTTCGCTGGAGGAGCTCTTTGACGTGCGGTGCCAGCTTTCTTCCTTCGGTGAGGGAAATGTTGCCCGGCAAGGTGCAGGTGACGTAGAGCGCCCCTTCGTTGAGCTCGGGAAGAAACTCGGAGCCGATCCTCGGCAGCAGCGTGAGCGACGAGACCAGCGCTCCGAGCGCGAGGGCGATCACGAGAAGCGGGTTCTTCATCGAAAATTCGAGCGCCGGATCGAAGGCGCGCTGCGCCCACACGAGCACCGGTGATTCTTTTTGCGGCTTCGGATTGCGGAGCGCATAAAGGCAGAGCACTGGAACCAAGGTGAAGCTGACGACGAGCGCGCCGACCAAGGCGCTCACCACCGTGTTGGCGAGGGGCGAGAAGATGCGCCCCTCCACGCGCTGCAGCGAAAAAATCGGCAGGTAAGCGGCGATGATGATGAGCAGGGAAAAGAGCGTGGGGCGAGCCACTTCGCTGGCCGCTTGGCCGATACGCTCCGCAATGGGTAGCGCGTCGGTGCCGGGCGCGGGCGGCTCGCGCGGCGCCGACAAGCGATGAAAGAGATGCTCCACGAGAATGACGGCTCCATCGACGATGATTCCGAAATCCACCGCTCCCATGGAGAGCAGGTTGGCCGACATGCCGCGCGCGTAGAGATAGATGAACGAAGCGCCGAGCGACAGCGGAATGACCGCCGCCACGATGAGCGACGCACGGATCGACAGCATGAAGGCAAAGAGCACCAGCGTGACGAGGGCCGCGCCCTCGGCCAAGTTCCTGAACACCGTCCGCAGCGTCGCCTTGACGAGATCCGTTCGGTCGTAAAAAGGGACGATTTTGATGCCCTTGGGCAGGATGCGATTGTTGAGGTCGTTGACCTTCTCGCGCAGGGCGTCGAGCACGACGGAGGGGTTTTCTCCGCGACGCATGAGAACGATCCCTTCGACCGCGTCTTCGTTCTGATCACGGGTGACGACGCCCTGGCGCGGCGCATAGCCTTCGCGAACGCTGGCCACGTCGCGCACCAGCACCGGAATTCCTTCGTGGTAAGCGACCCGGACCTTTTCGATGTCCGTTAGATCGCGAAGGATGCCGAGACTGCGGATGACGAACATCTCCGATCCGCGCTCGACGTAGCCGCCGGTCGCGTTGGCGCTGGCCTTCTGCAGTGCGGTGAAGACGTCGGACAAACCCACACCGAGCGACGCCATTTTGGTCGGGTGCGGCTCGACGTGGATCTCGCGCACGAGGCCGCCATACGAGACGACGTCCGCCACGCCGGGCACCTGCCGCAGGCGCGGCTGCACCGTCCACTCCTGGAGCGTGCGCAAATTCAACGGATCGGAACCACTGCCCTCGAGGGTGTAGCGGTAGACCTCGCCAATGGGCGTCGCCATCGGGCCGAGCCGCGGCGTCACCCCTTGCGGGAGCGTGGCGGTCGCAAGGCGCTCGCTCACTTGCTGCCGGGCGCGAAGGGGATCGACGCCATCGCCAAACGTGAGCGTGACGAAGGAAAGGCCGAACAGCGAAATGCTCCGCAGCCGAAACAGGCCTTGCGAGCCGTTCAGGGCGCGCTCGACGGGGATGGAGACCCGGCGCTCGACCTCCTCCGTCGGCTGCCCCTCGAAGCTGGTGATGACCTGGACCTGCGTATCGGTCGGGTCGGGAAAGGCTTCGACCGTCAGATTGGAGTACGCGTAATAGCCGAAGCTCGCGATCAGCGCGGCGAGAAGGAACGCCGCGAGGCGATTGGAAAGTGCGTAACGGACCAACGCATCGAGCATGGGGATCCGTCAGTGGCCGAGCGCGATTTGGTTATCGAGGAGCAGCGCCCCTTCGACGGCGACGGTTTCGCCCACCGCGAGCCCTCGCTGGACGGAGACCTTGCCCTCGTGCGCCGAGCTGGCAGCGACGTCGCGACGGGCGAACTTCCCCTTGGCTTCTTCCACGTAGACGTACTGGTGCGAACCGTCGGACACCAGCGCCGACGCGGCCAATTCCACCGCGCCGGGGGGGGCTTTGACCGAGAATTGCATCTGCGCATAGGTGTTGGGCTTCAAGAGCCCATCGGGGTTGGGCAGCTTGGCCCGCACCGGGATGGTGTGCCGGGTGGGGTCGACGACCGACGAGATCATTTCTACCGTGGTTTGCGCGGCGAAACCGGCGAGCGAGGGGCTCGTGATCTTGACCGGTGTGCCGGCCGTGATTCCGGCGGCATCCGCTTCGAAGAGCTCGGCCACGATCCAAACGAACGATAGGTCGGCGACCGTCACCAGCGTCGCGTCGGATGAAATCTGCTCCGACGGCAGCACGTTCTTTTCGACGACGATGCCGTTGCGCGGTGAGACGATGGCAAACTCGTTCTCCGCCCGCGAAGAGACTTTCAGCGATCCGAGCTTGGACTCGGCGAGCCGGAGCGAGAGCTCGGCCTGTTTGAGGAGCTGATTGGCCTGCAGCTGGTCCTTGGCGGCCATGGCGCGGGCATCGACCATGGCGCTGATACGGGCGCGCTGCGTTCGCGCCACTTCCAAGTCGACCGCGGCCTTGTCGCGCTCGGCCCGAAGCGCCGCGATCTCGGGGCTCGCCACCGAGAACAGGGGATCGCCGGTCTTCACCGCCTGTCCGAGCTCCACCGAGACTACGGTGACGCGGCCCGCGAGCGGTGTCCCCACCTTCGAGGCGCGCGTCTCGTCGATTCGGACCCGAGCGGGAACCGGATCGCTGAGCTGCGTCGTGGCCTCCTTCACCTGATCGAGCTTGAGCATCCGCCACTGCGGCGCGTCCGCCGCGATCGATACGTCGTGGCTGCCGGTCAAAAGCCCCGGCGGCGCGGGGGCATGCGGCGGTGTTTCCCGGGTAAAGCGCGACGACAGCCAGACTGCGATGCAACTCACCACGACCGCGCCAACCAGGGCCAGCGTCTTGCCCCGTGTCCACGGCGGGGCAAGACGCGACGATGGCGGCGCCTTCAGAAGAACGCTCTTCATTTCATCACCTGCCGGGGATTTCGACATCCGTCCCCAAAACGCGCCGAAGGTCGTTTCTTGCGGTGAAGAAATCGAACTTGAGGCTGAGTATCGTCAAGAGAAGCGTGACGTGCGTTCGCCGAACGATCAAAAGATCCGTCATGCTCACCTGGCCTCGGTCGAAAGCTTTGGCGGTCGTGCCCAGGATCGTTTCCGATTTCGGTAGCGCCGCCTCACTCAGCGCGCGCAGTCCCTTGGCGAGGAACTCGGTGCGGCTGCGCAGTTCTTGGACGTCCGCTTCCGCGGCGGCGAGCGCCGCTTGGCGCGTGTAGCGGAGCTCGGTGGCGCGCCCCCGTGCCCGGCGCGCGTCGTGCTGGCCGCGGTCGAACACCGGCAGCGGGAACAGCACACCGACGGAAACCGTGTTTTCCTGATCGCCTGAGATGACCAAGTTGTCGTGGGTGAACCCCACGCGAATCACCGGATCGGGGATGGCACGGCGCGATGCGAGGACCGCCTCTTTGTCGGCCGCCTCCCGTTCCAGCTCGAGCGCCGCGATGTCGGCGCGGCTCTCGATGGGCGTGGTCCCGCGGACAGCGGGCATTGGAATGGGAGCCGCCGAGTCCAGATCCTCGGCGCCGGCGGTGGACGGCTCGCATCGGATTCGAAGCACCTCTCGGCAGCTCGCGAGTGCCGCGGCCAAATCGGCTTCGGTCCGCGCCATCTCGACGTCGAGCGACATCTTGTCGAGCAGCAAGCGGTCGAAGTCGTTGCCGCTGATCTCGCCCTGCTCGAGACGGACCCGTTCCAGCTCGCTCACGGCGAGGACCGACTGGATTTCGTCGGCGAGTGCGTCGTGCTTGGCCTTCTGGTACACGACGCGACCAAGCGAAAACCGCGCCAAGGCGATCCTTTCGCCGAGCGTGCTCGCCACCCATTTCCGCGACGAGGCCGCGCGAAGCTCGGCCGCTTCGACGCGCGGGCCCCTCTTGCCGAGCTCGATGGTCCCCGTCAGACCGACGGAGTAGATGGCGGTCTCGCCGTAGCCGAGCCCGCGCGGGTTCGTAGGACCGACCACGAGATCGGAGAGGCCGAAGTCGACGACGGGGTTGGGCAAGAG